>JANMRU010000306.1:0-13071 GCA_031388585.1 Pseudanabaena sp. SOY_30_concoct_251
ATTACTTATCAATCACTGGAAGCCAAACTTTTTTTGCCGTCACAGAGCCAATTAGTTTTCCCATCACCATTCCGATTATTGATGATACGGATGCAGAAATAACAGAAAGTTTTGTTTTGGGACTTGACTCTGTAAGTGGTGCCTTTCCGGGTGGGACAAGACAAGTAGTAATTAACATCCTCGACAATGATAGCGGTCAGGGCGCGACGGTACCGCCTGGTTCTAACCCCACATTTGGGCCAGAAGCACCCTCCTTTCCTGTTTTTGTAGATGGTAATAATGAGGTCATCGGTACAGGTGGGAATGACACCCTGTTTGGGGCGAAAGGTAATGATACGCTAACTGGACTGTTCGGCAATGATACGCTCTATGGCGGTCAGGATCAGGATCTATTGTTTGGGAACGAAAGTAATGATTTTCTGTTCGGCAATAAGGGAAATGACAACCTCTACGGTGGTCAGGGTGATGATATTCTCTACGGTGGCCAGGGCAATGACACTTTATATGGCAGTGATGGCAATGACTTCCTAGCTGGCGATCTTGGCGTTGATGTCTTAGCTGGTGCAGAGGGCGCAGACAAATTTGCGATCCAGGCAGGTAAACAAACCGATTATGTGGCCGACTTTATTGTGGGTGAAGACTCTCTGGCTCTTACTGGTGGGTTACAATTTGGCAGCATTGCGATTTTGCAAAGCGGGAATGATACAGTGCTTAGACTAAATGAGAGTGGAGAAGATCTGATGGTACTGGTCAATATCCAAAGTTTCTTAGTCACTGCGGCCAGTTTTATATCCGTTTAAGGGCATCTGCTCCCAATCAAAAAAGTTTCAACCTATAACTCCCCCACATACCTCCTTTAATTAGTGAATGTAGTGGGGGATTTCTTTTTTGTCCGAATTGTTTTTTATTGCAAGCAAAAATGAGGGAGGAATTACTCTACCCTCATTCATAAACTTACAAAAAATTTCTTAAAAGAAATATCTAAGCAACGGCAGCAGCATAAACGCTGACTTTTTTGCGGGTTTTGCCAAGACGTTCAAATGTAACCACACCATCGATAGTGGCATACAGGGTGTCATCAGAACCACGACCGACGTTATTGCCAGGATGAACTTTGGTGCCGCGTTGGCGAACTAGGATGCTACCTGCGGTCACAACTTGACCACCAAAACGCTTGACACCTAGACGCTTAGCATTAGAGTCGCGTCCGTTACGGGTACTTCCTGAGCCTTTCTTATGTGCCATGAGTAAATCTTCTCCAAATTTGTATGATGTGCCTTAATTTGTCAATCTAGCAAAAGCAAAAGCACCTATGCTGCTGCTTTTGCTTTTGTTTTTGCTTTAGGGGCTTCTTCAGCGACTTTTTCCGCGCCTGCATCAGCACCTTCAATCTTAATCGCATCAACCATAATGCGTGTCAGCGGCTGACGGTGACCATTCTTTTTGCGGGTCTTTTTCTTGGGCTGCATCTTGTAGACAATTACTTTCTTAGCCTTTAGATGCTGCATGATGGTAGCTTCTACCTGGGCACCTGTAACTAGAGGTTGTCCGACGGTAATGCTGCCATCCATGTTGACTAGCAGTACTTGGTCGATTTCGAGCTTGGAATCTGGCTCAGCATCAAGTAGTTCGACATCATAAAATCTGCCGACTTCGACTCGATATTGCTTTCCGCCTGTCTCAATAATTGCGTAACTCATATATTTTATCTATGTGGGTGCCGTACAGGTATCGGGTATCCGATTTCGGTGCATTCACCTGATCCGAGCAAGAATATTTGCACAGTCTTATATTTTAGCATCAATTTTGTCTTGGTTGCGATCGCTTTTTGTCTAAACCTCAATCGGGGCGTTACAAAAACTGCAACTGACAAGCTATCTGGTTAGTGAAATGTCATTCTAAGCCTAACAGTCCCAGATTGACCTGGAGAGATCCCCCATGAAGCTTGTTCATCTACTATCTACGGCCTTATTGCTTACTGGTGCGTTTGCCACCCACTATTCTTTTGCGCAAGCAGGCAAAAAATTACCGCACAGAATTCCCACTAGCCCAACTGTAATTCAACCCAGTGCGGAGCAAGTATCTGAGCGTATAGATCGGGAATCCAAACCACGTCATACGGGTGGTCTTTATGTACAGGATAAAGAAGGGCAGAAACAAGTTTTTCCACTCAAACATACTGATGTCAAGGCTAAGCTTGCGGGTAACGTGTCGCGGGTAGAGGTAACGCAGACATTCCAAAATCCGTTTGATCGCCCCCTAGAGGCAATCTATGTATTTCCCTTGCCCGATGAAGCTGCGATCGATGATATGGAAATTAAGATCGGCGATCGCATTATCAAGGGCGACATCAAAAAACGTGCTGAAGCAAAAGCCATCTACGAAGAGGCCCAGCGCCAGGGACGCACGGCAGGATTACTAGAGCAAGAACGCGACAATATCTTTACGCAATCTCTGGCTAACATCAAACCTGGTGAGCAAATCGAGGTAACTATTCGCTATACTGATAGCCTCAAATTTGAGAAAGGCGATTACGAATTTGTCTTTCCCATGGTGGTTGGGCCGCGCTACATTCCAGGCACTCCCATTAATAGCGGTGAGGATAAACCCAAGGAGCAATTAGAGGAAAAATCCGAGCAGAAACCATCTAATTCGGTTGTTACTACCCCATCACCCGACACGGATCGCGTTCCTGATGCTTCCCGCATTACCCCACCTGTGCTCAAACCTGGTGTGCGCTCGGGACACGATATCAACGTTAGCGTGGAGATTGATGCTGGATCTACGATTACGGATGTGCGTTCGATATCCCATCAAATTATCGCTCAATCCGATTCATCTGGAATAAAAGTGAAGTTGGCAGAGGACGATACGATTCCCAATAAAGATCTGATTTTGCGCTATCGTGTTGCAGGGGAAGAGCTCCAGTCAACGGTTCTCACCACTACTAGCGATCGCGGTGGCCACTTTGCGACATATCTAATTCCCGCTTTGGACTATCGCGCTGACGAGATCTTACCAAAGGATGTGGTGTTTCTGATGGATACTTCCGGCTCCCAATCTGGCGATCCACTAGTGAAATCGCAGGAATTGATGCGCCGCTTTATTAATGGACTCAATCCTGATGACACCTTCACGATCGTTGACTTTGCTAACACCACTCGCCAACTCTCCTCTACGCCATTGCGCAATATCGCCAGCAATCGGCAGAGAGCACTTGACTATATCAATCAGCTTCAGGCAAACGGCGGTACGGAATTGTTGAATGGCATTGATACGGTAATGAATTATCCCAGTGCAAGTGAGGGACGGATTCGGAGTATTGTCTTAATCACCGACGGCTATATTGGCAACGATAATGAAGTAATTGCTGAGGTACAGAAGCGGATCAAACCTGGTAATCGTCTCTATGCCTTTGGCGTAGGTAGCTCAGTGAATAGATTTCTGCTCAACCGCCTAGCAGAAGTGGGACGCGGTACTGCTCAAGTAGTACGCCAGGATCAACAAACTGCCGACGTTGCAGAAAAATTCTTTCGTCAGATCAACAATCCCGTCCTCACAAATATCCAGGTGCAGTGGCAGGGTGAAGGTACTGCGCCTCAAATTTATCCCCAAGCAGCACCAGATTTATTTGCTAACCAACCATTAGTGTTGTTTGGTCGTAAACAGGATAAGCGCAAAGGTTACCTGAAAATTACAGGTACAGCAGCGGGCGGCAGGCGCTACGAAAAAATTCTGAATGTAGATTTTGAGCGCAATACAAACAATTCTGGGATTTCGCAGCTTTGGGGACGCGCTCGCATTAAGGATCTAACAAATCAAATGTTTGGTGGTGAAACTAAGTCATTGGTTGAAGCAGTAACTGATACAGCTCTAGCCTATCGCCTACTTTCGCAATACACAGCCTTTGTCGCAGTAAGCGAAGAAGTCCGCGTAACAACCGATGGCCGCAGCGAGCGCGTGCAAGTTCCAGTCCAAATTCCACAGGGCGTAAATTTCGCGGGCACTGTGAGAGAGGCAGACCAAAATATTGTAAATTCTGGCACTGCTTTCTATAACCGTGCTGTCCCTGCTCCCTCACCAGCATTGCATCAAACTTCGGCGCGTCTTCAGTCATCTAGCCCAACAAGTAAACTTAGTGGTAGCGACAGACTTTTAACTAGGTTGTCGGTTGACAAAACTACTAAACCACAAGCCCCGCTTAGCATTGTGCCGCGATCGCGCATTCAGATCGTCGGATTTACAGGCGTAACCGTAACAGAGAATACTGGAATTACAGGCAACATGTCGCCCCAGCAGCAGGTGCAAATTTACCTGATCGAACCATTGATGCGACATTTGCAAAAACTCAGCTTACCAGCAAACACTAGTGGCGATCTGGTGCTTGAGTTTTCGGTTAAAAATGGCCGAATTAGCAGCATTGTGCTAGATGACAAGGTTTCTACCTTTCAGGATAAAGCTGCGATCGCCCAGTTGAGGCAATCTCTATTGGGATGGGTTCCACCGCGTTCAGCACAAGGCAATGGCCGCCTGATATTGAAGGTACTACCCTAAAGAAAAGATTCTGTCTACCCATCAACTCAAAGTTGAGAGTCTGCTAGATGGTAATGATGGGGCGATCGCTGAGGTCGCCTCCCAGAATATTGTCTGAATATTGGCAAAAAGACTCATGGCTTTCAAAAATTGTGAATACCCGATCCATTTTGGTAATTTCACACAAAAGACGAACTGACTCTTGGAGAGAGCAAAGAAATAATTTGCCGTTATGGGCGGATGCAATCTTAAGCGCACCGAGTAAAGCACCGAGTCCTTTACTATCCAGGAAAGCTACATTTTGCAGATCGACTAACAAGGTAACATCTTGACCTTGATTCATAAGTTGGTTAGCAGAGAAATAGCTCTCGACTCTATGCAGTAATTGTTCTGTCACATCAGGATCTAATCTTGTCGAATCTAGTCTGAGCACTAAAGCGGAACCGCTTTTAAAAGCAGTAAGGGATACTGTTGGTGCTGTCGCAGTTAATGTAGTCATAGTAGATCTTACGATTTGTTAAGTATTATGCCCACCTGACACCTAGATTAATGCATTCAAGAATACATAGTTAATGCTGCAAAATTATCTGAGTACTGTGTAGTCTCACCGCAAAAGCCTTAATCTAGCGATGTATGTAATGCTAGGGGTAGAAGGTAAAAAACTAGAGAAGGTTGAGCAATTAGTTCTAGGTGAGCTGAATTAGCCTGGGGATGCCTCTGGTAAATGATAATTCCATGATTCAATAAGTAAAACAACCTACCCTAGATGCTATCTATAGTGCCCAAATTATGTAGTTTGCGTGTACTTTCAAAAAGATTTTTAAAATCCAGAAATGTTTGGAAATGCTGCTCATGCTCTGCTATGATGAATTGCTCAGAAATCCTAGTGATTTTGGAGAGGTGGCCGAGTGGTTGAAGGCGCAGCACTGGAAATGCTGTTTAGGGGTAACTTTAACGAGGGTTCGAATCCCTCCCTCTCCGTTTTAAGTCTTTACAATTTGGATCAGCAATTTGGCGAAGGTTCCCCCAAGAACCTTTGCCAAATGTAGTGTTGATTAGGGATTAGCGCAAAAATGCAATATTCCCCGTTGGATGTTTTAGGCGATCGCCATAATGTATCAACGCTTTACTTCTCTTTGAGCAGTTTTTGCACCCCTGGATGATAGTCCAGCTTGGCAAAGGTTTTGCTTTTGGCATCATTCATCGAGAATAGCTTCCAGAAAGAGTTCTTGGCTTTGAGAGCGGGGGATTTACCATAAGCGGCTTTGGCTAGTTTATAAACTTCCTCCTGAGCAAGCGATTTATTCGCGTAGAGGAAAGAGAAGGTGGACATAGCACTTACCTCTTGCTTTTGCCAGGGGTAGGTATTAGCAGGGATTTTTTCAGGGGAAAATAGTTCGGGATTATCTCCCAAAAATCCTTTGCTATCGATCAAAGAACTCGCATCAACCGATATCAGCTTTAGCTTTGCGCCTTGCTGGGCAGAAATATTTTTTAATAATGGTGCGCCAATCCCAGCAGTATAAAAAGCGGCATCAAGCTTGCCAGTTTTTACTTGTTCGATCGCATCTTTCACCTCCATGGTGACCAAATCTTCATCAGTAACCTCAAAATTATTGAGTTGATAAAGCAAAACTGCGCTGACATAGGTGCCTGAGTTAGACGGGCCAACTCCAACTCTCTTCTCAGATAAATCAGATATGCTTTTTATCCCAGAGGAGGAGTTGACGATGATATGTACAACTTCCTTATTAACTGGAGCAAAGACCTTAATATTATTAGCTAGCTTGGCAATATTCGGATCACCAGCATTTCGCAACAGGGCAAATGCATCTTGCTGGGCAAATGCAATATCGGCTCGACCATTACCAAGTTCTTTCAGATTTTCAAATGAACCTGGTGACTCTTGGATATCAAAGGCAAATCCAGAATCTTTGAGTGTGTCGGCAAATTCTTTACCTGCTTTGAAATAAAGACTATCTTTGCGAGCGGTTAGAATTTTCAGCGTATCCTGGGCGATCGCAGATTCGCTATAAAAAGGCTTCCACAGCACTATGGCAAACGTTGTCAATAGTGCTAGAAGCAGCAGAAACAGTTTTCTTCTCATGCTAGATGGTGACCACAATGTAGGTGAACTAATGGGATGAAATTTGGCTTTATCATGCCCTAGTTAGAATTTTGCGTCAACATTGTTGGGAAGATTAGCAGGGTTGTGGAATTTTGGCTATGTTTTACCAATTGTTTGGCAATCGCTTACCATCATTGTTAGATTCAATCCAACTCGTTAGCTATTACCTTAGAGATCGCATTCCTAGCACTGCTTTGAAATTCCTGCACATCTACTCTTCTTAGTAAAAACACCGCTAAAATCATGCCGATCGCCTGCGTGCCGAACACCAGTCCATAGGAAAAGTATGGAGTTGTAAAGAGCGATCGCCCAATATCCAGAATGGCTCCACCTGTGACAGTTGCTAATCCTCTGGCAAGTGCCTGTGACAGCCCCCATGCCCCAATGAATGTACCGGCCGTTGCTACAGCCGTTAGATCGAGCATGAGACTGATCGCACCCGTTGTAGTTGTTCCTGAGGCTAGTCCAAATGCTAATAAGCAAACTTGCAGGACAAGGGGATTAGCGGTCATTCCGGCAAGAATTAGCAGCACAAAGCTTGCTGCACAGGCAAGACAGCCATATTTAGCTGTGTTTTGTTTGCCAATCCGTGGCACGAGTAAAAATCCACTGGCACTAATGCCGATCAGTGTCCCGATCCCAAAGAAAGCGTTGAGTCGGGTTGTTTCACAAATACTCATACCAAAGCCATCCTTCCCGTAGGATTCGAGCACGGCATCTTGCATGAATAAGCTAATCGTCATCACCAACAAAAATGTGAAGAATATTCCTGTTTGTCGGTTAGCGGTCAGAACGCGCATCGCCCGACCAAGGGTGATTTGATCCTCTCGCGCCACTTGATGTGCCTGCTGGATGCGCAGACTTAAGCGCGAGAATTTCTTTTCGATACCAGCGGTGGCAAATACGGTCAGTCCCACCACGATCGCTGGAAATAACGAGCAGACTAAATTTATCGATGACTGTAGAGACGCTAACTTCTCGGGGCGGGCGTAAAGTGATACGGCTTTTACTAGAGGTTCCTCAGTCGTACACGGCAGCAACCTGGACATGGTAATTGCACCAATTACAATACCTACCATCAACATCGACCAAACTATCCCAATCAGTTTCGATCTTTCCTCATCATCAGTAATATCTAATAGCAGAGCGGCAAAAGGTGTGGAACTGGCGCTGATGGCTATACCGTAGATCGCAAATATTAGTCCTAGTAAGCCAGCCCAGGCATAGGTTAAGGATGTCCACCCACTACTGTGCAAACTAAATCCAAATTGCCACATCACCTGTACGGCGAGAAACAGGGAGATCGAAAATAACGCAGCACCAAACCAGACGTAACCAGTGCGGTGATAGCCCCAAATTGGTCTCGCATCAGACATCTGCCCAAACCAAATCCGAACTGGCGACATAAATAAAGGTATGGCTACCATACCAGCGGCGATCGCGGCTGGGATAGTTAGCTCATTAATCATGATGCGATTAAGCAACCCTAAAGTCAGTAGCGACATAATGCCCAAACCCATCTGAAATAGGCCCAAGCGAAACATGGTGAGGAGGCTAAGTTTGGGTGGATGCTCAGAGAGTGTTTCCCGTGGATCGGGGTTAAGGTTTTGAGGTCGATCTTTCGTCATAATTTACATGCACAAGGCTTGCAGGGACTAACCATTAGATTAGTTGATGACATGAGCTTTTAAAACAAATTCCCTTGCCATCTACGTGAGTAAGCAAGGGAAAGTCTATTTGGATTAGGTGTTAGCGATCGCCAACCTAACTTCTATACTGGCTCTGAAGGAAATCCTGAGCGAATATCTTGCACCACACCGTCGCGCAACACCACTTCAACCTGCATCATGGCAATCAGGTTGTCTCCTTTGCTAGCAACAAAGAAGCTATCCAACTGCCCCTGGTTGACTTCTTGCTCAAGCTCCAGAACTTGTACCTGGTTTAGTTGCTGCAAAAGTTGATTCTTTTGTTCTAGTAATTCCGACTTGCGACTGGATACTTCTAGACGAATTGACTCAATTTCACGCGCGACATCGGGGCCAGGTGGCTTAATGCTTTGTCTTTCGATTTCGGCGATCGCCCTTTGCCCCTGTGCATCTAGTTGCTGTATTTGCCCATCAGCTTGAGAAATCTGGAGCTGGAGCTGCTGTTGCATTTCTTCCTTCCAGCGTGTTGTCACGACTACTTTGACATTCACTGCCCGCTTAAGGAGAAGCTGATTAGCAAAATCTATAGAATCCATATTGTCTAGAGAATTTTTAGGTAAACATCTTGTCAATAATATCTTGGTAGCGATCGGTTACCACATTACGCCGAATTTTAAAGGTCTGCGTCATTAAGCCGTTATCCATACTGATTGGTTCAGGTAAAAAGGCAAAGGGGCCGATGCGATCGTTAGCACTATAGCCAGGGCGACTTTTCACCTCACGATTTAGCTCTTCACGATAGATTGCCTGAACTTTCGCGCTTTTGAGCTCTTCAAGTACTTCATTTAGTTGGGCATTAGGAGGAATCAGGTTCGCAGCTTCTAGTGGCGTGAGGTTGGGCACAATCAACGCCCCTAGCTGTTTTTGATCCTGACCCACCAGTACAATTTGATCGATGTAGGGACTGCGCGTGCAAGCATCCTCAATCGACAGGGGTTCGATGTTTTCGCCATTGGTCAGCACGATTGTGTCCTTGGCGCGCCCCGTCAGCACTAGATCGTTGTTAGCCGTCAGCCAGCCCAAATCGCCTGTATCAAACCAGCCTTCAGGATCGATCGCTTTCGCCGTAGCCTCTGGATTTTTGTAATACCCCTGCATAATTTGGGGGCCTCGTGCCAATACCAAACCAATTCTGCCAGAGGGGAAAACTTGGCGACTATCGGGATCGACAATGCGAATTTCGGTATTCTGTAGCGGTTTGCCAGCCGTACCACGCAAATTTCGCTCTGGTCTTCTTGCGGTTAGCATGGGTGATGTCTCAGTCAGACCATAGCCATTAATAATTTCCAGACCTGCCATTTCATAAAATAGATCGATATGGGGCTGTAGCGAACCGCCCCCACTGGTGAAGTACTTAATCCGTCCCCCAATACCATCGCGAATCTTTTTAAAGATGATTTTGTCCGCCAGCCAATACACGGGTGTTAGGGCGATCGCCGTTAAACTTGCCTGCACTTGCGAACCCTTGACTAAGCTCATGTTCTGAACGATACGACGGGCTTTGATGTAGGTTTGACTCGCTGACAGCAAGAAATTAATTAGCTTTTGCTTGAAGGGCGATTCAGTCGCAAATTTTTTGGTAATACCTTCATAGACGCTCTCCCACAAGCGCGGCACCGCAACCATATAGTGAGGTTTATATTTAGCCAGATCGCTTTTGACATGGCGCAAGTTGGTATAGATCTGCGTCATGGCCTGCGATAAAAGGTAGTACTCTCCAGCCCGTTCGTAGGAGTGCCAAGTTGGTAGAATTGCTAGGGCGATCTCACCAGGGAAAGGCTGCACCATATCTTTGCCGCCCCAGACCTGGGTAAGCAAGTTGCCGTGACTGAGCATTACACCTTTCGGTTTACCCGTAGTACCAGAGGTATAGATTAGAGTTGCCAAGGTATCGAGGGTAATGGGAGGGTTGCCAAGATCGCGATCGCGTCCCAGTTCGATAATTTGCTTGAAATTGTAAACTCCCTCTGGTGGTGTTTCGTCGGAGAGCAGCACAATTATTTTTACGCTCAGACTTTGCAGTTCGGGTTGCAGCTTTTTGAGTGTGGCTTTATCTTCGACCACCAGCGCAACACTATCACTATGCTCAATAATGTAAAGCAGTTCTGCACGCTCGGCCTGAGCGCTTCGCGTCGCATTCGCAGCACCAATAGCCAGAATGCCCTGATCGACAACAAACCAGCGTGGTGAGTTATCGGCAATCAGTGAGACTTTATCGCCAAATTGCAAACCGAGCGATCGCAAACCCGCACCGAAGGCAGCCATTTGGTCTATGGCTTCTTGATAGGTCAACTTTACTTCAGGCGCAACGTGGGGATCGTGCAACATCAAAGTATGGGGATACATTTGAGCGTTTTTTTGCCATACCTGCCACAGACTGACTGCGTTTGAATGGTCTAAAAGATTTGAATTAGATTTTGAGTTTGACATAACGGTGTTCCGAATAGACGGCCTCAGAGTTGCTGGGAGAAGAACTTAATATCAGTATTATTACGGACAGTAGATATTAGTAGTATTAAATACTGTGCCACTTATTTGACCGCACCAAAACCTGCAAAATTTGAAGTTTGCGGCGGAACGCATCCTGAAAGGAATCGCCTAAAATAATGCATATCCAGGGCACTTGAGGTTTAGCTATGCTTCAGATAGACCTACAAAACCTGCCGACCAGTGACGAGCTGCCCTCTCAGATGATACACCTGTGGATAATGAAGACCAAAATCTACTACCGAATGTGCTGTTGTTTTTACTGAACTCAATTTGGGCACAGCGTATGGATTGGTACTTTGGTGTAGATATGGCTGTGTATCACACCACGGGTCTAAATCGACTAGTACCGAAAGATCCTGATTTACTTTAATTTGAAATCACCTTTTAATCGCAAAAAAAAGACGCACCTGCGGGTACGCCTTGGAAGGAGTTATGACAACTCCTATCACTGAGCCTGTAAACATCTACAGTGTGGGCTTCCCACAACTAAGCTAACAGATTTATCTTCGGCATGTGTAGATTATTCGCCGCCTTGTGTTGAAGAGAATCTATTTATTGATGATAGTAGCGACTCTCAATCCAACTAAGCATTTCAGTTTCCGAGCCAAGGCAAACTGAATCACCTGTCCATGGATCGTAGGCGTGCCAGAGAGTGTTCCCATGTCGATCGCGCTTTTGCCATACCTTTAATTCTGGTTCTTTAGTTAGGTTTGTAATTAGGTTCTGCAAGAGGTTCTCTACTAGAGCTAACATCCACTTAACTTTACTAATAGGTCGATCGCTCTTTTCAGTTGGAATTAGTTCTAAGTCACAGTATTCTTGCCATTTGTTTGCTTTTGGGAGATCTGATTCTGCGGAATCAGGTAATTGAAACGATCTCGTAAATAAGCTCATAACATGTACATCTCATACTTGAATCTTGGAATGGTTTCTAGGTGTTCTGAATACTTGCAAGTATTTGTAACTATAAACACTTTTGCTCTGAGGATCGAGCTAATGTATGCATCACTTTCATGAATAAAACTAATCGATCTGGTGATGCCAGATCCTGAGACTAATGGGAAAATGCCAACACATTGCATAAACAAATTGCATGAATACCAGCATTCTTAACCAGGTTAAGCTATCCCAGTTGCGTGCTTTTACCGCAGTTGCAGACAACAGTAATTTTGGGGAAGCAGCTCTACAACTGGAAATATCGCAGTCAGCCGTTAGTCACGCGATCGCCGCGCTAGAAGAAGAGCTCGGCGTAAGCTTGCTCTCGCGCGGTCGTCATGGCGCACATCTCACCCCTGTAGGCGAACGCGTAGTCGGTCACGCCCGCCAGATTTTGCGGCAGCTAGATTGTCTGGTCAAAGAAGCCAATTTATCCAAAGGCTTACATGGTGGTCAGGTACGCATTGCCACATTACGTAGCGTGGCGACGCATATTTTGCCCGATGCGATCGCCCAGTTTCGTCGTCAGTTCAGCGCGATCGTCGTCAGCATTACCGAGCATCCCGACTATCACGGTGTCGATCGAGATTTAAGGGAAGGTCTTGCCGATATTGGCTTTACCTACCTACCGAATAGTTCTGATTTTGAAACATGGGAACTCTTACGCGATGAGTATGTGGCGATCTTTCCCGCTGCCTTTCAGCTTAAAGGAGAGCGGCTTGATTGGGAGCAGTTATGCAGCTATCCCCTGATTATGACTCCCGAAAATTACAGTTGCAATTATTTAGTGCATTCGCATTGCGCTCAGTTTGGGCAAAATTTGAAGGTAGCGTATACCGTCAGAGAAGACTCCACCATAGTCAGCATGGTGACGCGAGGATTAGGCGCGGCAATTATCCCTCGTTTAGCCGCTGAACCAATTCCTGAGGGCTTGCATGTCTACAGTTTGCCAATCCCATTGGAGCGCATTATTGGCGTATCAATTCTAGCTAGTGGATTGCAAGTACCTGCGGTTTACGCCTTCCTGGATACCCTCAAGCAATTTAAATAACACCTCTCTTTAGCTCGAAGCCGCTTCCACCAAAGCATGAAACAGAGCTTTCTGCGCGGGGCAATGGGCTGATAGTTCTGGGTGCCACTGCACCGCGATCGCCCAGGGATGCTCTTGGTGCTCGATCGCCTCAATTACACCATCAGGAGCAAAGGCTACAGGACTCCAACCACTCGATACAGACTGCACCGCCTGGTGATGCCACGAAGTTACCTCGGTGTTGGTGA
>JANMRU010000308.1:0-1714 GCA_031388585.1 Pseudanabaena sp. SOY_30_concoct_251
GGATGGAGGGTGTATTTCTACCCATTCATCTATGACATCTTTTTTGTGTAATAGAGATACCTCAGAGAGTTTGATCATTTGATTATCTTTAGATAATCTGCAAACAAAGCGATCTTTATAACGAGTGTAGGTAAATTCACCGTCTCCTTGTACATTGCGAGGTCTAACAATGTAATCCCATCCATTGAGGTTAGACATTGCAATTCCCACATGGATTTCGCTTGCAACAGAAGGATGTGATTCTTTTATGGGTGGATCATTTTTAATATATTCTTTTCCAATGGATTCTACTACTCTTGATGACAACAACGAAAATTTGTATTCTTCTCTAGGCTTGGTAAGCAGTTTTCCAATATCAACTTCTTGAACCCATGATTTATATAATGGATTAGTATAAGGATGTCTCAGACTTGTGCCGTCACAAAGTAACTTTTGGGCAAGGATACCTGCGGTCATTCCACCTGCTGAAGCACCAGTGATTACATCAATTTCAATATAATTTGGATCATCTGCTACCAAGTTCTCATTATGTCTGGCGATCGCCTCTAACACTTCATACATGACTCCCGCTTCGTAGCTACCTAAAGAAACTGCACCACTGATGGCGATCGCAAGTTTACGTGACATGTAATTCAACTCCTGAATAGTATGAAAATCAAGTTAATAAATATAGAAAATACCAACACCTATTTCCTGAAACGCGGTACGGTTACTTAGTGATGCTGAAGCGAGTTGGTTTACCATTTTTAACATTATCGTAAACGATTAGAATTTCATAATTTGTGTTGCTCTCGTTTAATCGTGCTAGCCCTTCGGGTTTCTCATCGCCACTAACAGGGATGTCTACAAGCAACTCGAGCCGTCCAGCATTGCCCGATATGCGACTACCCGGCAGGCAGTCTTCCCCATCCCAGAAATAAACTTGGTATGAGCCTGGCCCGTCGCCAACTGGACCAGCTAGAACTAAGAAGCCATCGTCAACGCGCGTAAGATCCCGAATGCCTCGTCCCCCTAAATTCACAAAAACTAAATCTGCACTAGTTATTGGATTGGAAAACTTGCACTTCAATATCGGCACCAAGTTTCCCCGCAGAACTGGACCACGGAAACCAATGTATAGCTGTTCTTTACGAACTGCAATTCCTTCTATATCAACTCCATTCTCCTTGCTTGGGATTTGACTAAATGCTTTTAGCACTGCATTGTTATCAATGATGGAACGTAAGTTAGTCTCCTCAATTTTCGAGACTATGCCACCAGAATCTAAATGAAAGCGGCATAGACAATCGCGATCGGGTTCTGCTTTAACTGCTTTGGGAGAGAACATTTCACTGCGATTTCCTGCGTAAGAATCTCCTGGGTCAATTTTCTTTCTTTTCCAAGAGTGCGATCCGACAACGTAGACGGTATTGTCCTCGCTGGCGATTCCCTCTATGTCTATCTCATCCTTCGCACTGTTGAGTTCAACCTTGCCCACAACATCATAGTTAGTGCCATCAAATTTTAAGACTTTTACTTTGTTGCTCTCATCTGCCCCGACGATAAGGAAGTCTCCGATCGCATCAATAGCACTAATGCTATTATTTTTGTCTTCATCGTTGTAGATATTGCCAATGATGCTGATAGTTCCTAGAAGTGAGATTGAAGATGTCATTGTTTTTCCTCTATAAGGCTTAATAGTATGAATAATTGTAACTACTCAGAATCAAAAGAT
>JANMRU010000312.1:0-6459 GCA_031388585.1 Pseudanabaena sp. SOY_30_concoct_251
GTTGGGAGCAATTCCTTGAAGTAGGCTATATCCTGCATTCCCCCTTCAATTATGGTGACACCAGCGCGAGCTTTGGTATCGACCTTGAGCTTATGGCGGTTGCGTATTAACAGAAATAGTTCGTAGTCAGTATTTTGGATCAGGGACTCGACCATGTAATGCCCAACGCAGCCACTAGCGCCTGTGATGAAAACCCGTTTTGTCATTTGTTATATCTGAGGATAGCGATCGCTTGTACATTCTGACTTAAGTTAGGGGTTTTAGATAGCTAATAGCTAACAACTAAGAGCCATTAGCTTTTTGAAAGCCTTATGATTTCATGGATTCGGGTATATATCTTGCGGCGATCGCGTTAAGCACTAAAATTTTAATCATGTTGTCGCAATTGTATTGAGTTCACATAATTTTAGGAGAGGGACATGGCCGCAGTTTTACCTGGCGCACCCTGGTTGATTGCCCATCGCTCAATGCTTGGCATTAATCGCCCCTATCGAGTTAGCCTGAATGAACGAGACTACGTGCTCTGGCAAAATAAGCAAGGTGATATTTTTGCGCTAGATAATGTCTGCCCCCACATGCAAGCACCGCTTTCAAATGGCTGGATATGTTCCGAGCGCAATACAATTACCTGCCCATTCCATGCGCTAGAGTTCGATCGCCACGGACGGCTATACCAAGAAGGGAAAAGTGATACCCAATCGCTCATTTCTCCATTGGAGCTGATTATCCGAGATGATTGCATCTGGACATATGGTGGCTTTGTTCCCGCAATTCCCGTGCCAGAATTGATCCCACAGGTGACTGAAGGCATGAGTTTCGTTGGTATTGCTGGCTGTACAAGCATTCACGGTACATTCCTAGACAACATTATGGTTAGCTATGACTACAACCATCAGAATGGCACCCATCGCGAGCTATTTGGCGTTAAAGCCAATCGCATCAAGTTGTTTGAACGGGAAAATTATTGGGCAAAAGTAGTGCAAGAACTCGATCGCACTGATGCTACCTTCCAAGACATTCTCAGTAATCCTGCTATTTTGCTAGCGCCTAAAACCTATACTGGTACTCTGGAGTACGCATTTCCATCCCTGACCACGTTTCATACTACGTTCCCGCTTGGTAAAATCTTGCAGATTCATGTACTGCATCCCGAAACTGAAACCAGAACTAAAACATTTGTCTTGGTCTACAGCAAACTCAAACATCCCCTACTTCAGCCATTATTAGGGCGATCTCTATTAAGTGCAGTTAGCACTGTAGTGGAGCAAGATTCCCGTGCTATTGAAACATCGTATCCGCGCCAAAAGCCAAAAATTCGACTACCGCACGAAGAAATCATGTTTCACGCCGAAAAGCTCTATAAAGAATGGTGAATTTTACCGTAGGGCGATACATCTGTATCCACCCACATAAACGAAGAAAAGGGCGAGGCCTCGCCCTTTTCTTCGTCTGTCACGCGCCTATGCATCCGCCCTCTGACGCATATGTTCAGCCTAGAAATTAAAGCTCTTCACCGTATCAAAGAAGAATCTGGCATTCTCCTCAGGGGTATTCGATAAGATGCCGTGTCCCAAGTTCATGATGTGACCCGTCTTACCAGCTTTCTCAATCACTTCTAGAATGCGATCGCGGATATATGGCTGCGGCCCAAACAACACACAAGGATCGAGGTTACCCTGAACAGGGATATTACCCAACTTGGCTCTGGCATCTGCCATATCCACTGTCCAATCAACGCTAATAATATCAACACCTGACTTGGGCATACGATCTAGAATGCCAGCACTGCCATTGATATAAAGAATCAGTGGTGTATCTGGGTGAGTGGCTTTGACATCATCAACGATCATTTTCTCGTAGGGCAGCGCAAATGTCTCGTAATCGGTAGGACTGAGTTGCCCCGCCCACGAATCAAACAGTTGTACGATCTGAGCGCCGCAATCAATTTGAAAGCGAACGTAGTTTGCGATCGATTTTGCCAGTTTTGTTAAAAATTTGTGCAACATCTGCGGCTCAGAATAGGCCATCGACTTGATAATCGTGTAATCCTTAGAGCTTTTACCTTCGATCGCATAGGCAGCCAGAGTCCAGGGAGAACCGACGAATCCTAGCAAAGTTGCCTGATCTTTGATCTCGTGCTTTAAGGTAGTCAAGATCTTTTTGATGAAAGGCAATGCTGTTTCAGGATCTAGCTCCCGTAAGGCATCAATTTGGGCTTCGGTGCGAATGGGCGGATCGATAATCGGCCCTCGGCTTTCAATAATCTCGAACTCAATCCCCATACCTGGTAGAGGGGTAAGGATATCGGAAAACATGATCACGCCATCGGGATGAAAAGCCCGAAATGGTTGCAAAGAGATCTCGATCGCCAGTTCAGGAATCTCCGAGCGTTCGCGAAACGTAGGATATTTCTGGCGTAGGTCTCGATAAACCTGCATATAGCGACCTGCTTGTCGCATCATCCATACAGGTGGACGATCTAGTTCTTCGCCCCTTGCAGCCCTAAGTAGGCGGTCATTACCTCCCATAATTAAATATTTCCTATATAAATTTCAACTTATGCGCTAAAAGTAAATCCTTAAGCACTTAGAAAGACTCTTACTAGCTCCAAAGAGCTTTATGCTCGACACTTCCAGCCGTACTGTATTGCATATATTACCACTTCGGTGCTTTTATGTAGAGCGATATGTTGGCTAGAACCCATATTCTATGGGCAATCGCTCGGCTAAAATGAGAGTCTATATAATTTTTAAGATATATTATGAACATTGAAGTTTTATATATTTGCGGTTACCTAACCCTAAAAGTTACAAAGTAAGCTGTGAATAATGAAGGATTAAATACGGTTGAACCCCTAGAGCGATCGCAGCAGCAATTTGCTCGATTCGCAATTATCACAGTATTTTTATGCTGCCTTGTCGCCTTAGCCATATACATCAGACCCCAGCCTGACGCTTATACACAATCAGTCCTATCCCTATCTGGTGAGTCCACCAAGGGCAGATCTATATTTGTGATGAACTGTGTCGATTGTCATGGCAAATGGGCTGCTGGGAAGGTAGGCCCTAGTTTGAGGGCAGTATCTGATCGCCTATCTAAGACGAGATTGATCGAACAGGTTGTTAGTGGCAAGACCCCTCCAATGCCCCAGTTCCAACCGCAGCCGCAGGAGATGGCAGATTTACTCAGCTATCTCGAACAGCTCTAATCAAGGACGTTTGATGTACTTGACAAAGATTTCATCCCTTTCGTCGTCATCGTCGTCGTCATCGTCATCGTCATTATCGTCTTCCTGAAACTTGGTCGTGCGGTCTGATGGTGAGCGGGGATAGGGAGTAGTATCCTCCACTTCCTCATCATTAGCTACTTGCGATCGCCTTTTCTCTTTAGGTTCGGCATCTTTGTTACTAGATGTAGCTTTATTGTCTGGCTCGGGCTCGTCATTTTGGCGGCTCAGCCAATTAGTGATGGAGTTAGCGATCGCAGCAAAGATAGCACCACTCACAAATGCGGCCAGGATAGTGAGGCTGAGGGGTATGGGAATGGTCGCTCGCCCCAGGAAATAGACTGTAACCAATGGTTGAAGGTTCTGGAGCAATATTGCCGCTATACAGGCGATCGCCACAATCAGTAAAATCAGGGGCGCGATCAGTATGGGGCGATCAAAATTTTCGGGTTCGTTATTCATGGATTACCTCTACCCTGCCAGCGTTGAATCAAATCGGAGTCAATGTCTAGTTGGTCGAACGCGCGTGCCACGACAAAATCTACTAGATCTTCGATCGTCTGTGGCTGGTGATACCAGGCGGGGATGGCGGGGACAATGCGCGCGCCAGTTTCGGCCAGGGCGGTAAGGTTACGGAGATGAATCAAACTAAATGGTGTTTCTCTTGGTACAACCACTAGTTTACGCCCTTCTTTTATATGTACATCTGCGGCACGTTCCAGCAGATCTGAACTTAAGCCCTGCGCAATTTTGGCAACTGTTGCCATGCTACAGGGAATTACCACCATACCCAAAGTCCGAAACGATCCGCTGGCAATGTTGGCTCCGACATCAGACCAGGCATGGCAGTTGAGGTGGCCACCATTCTCCTCACAGCGATCGCGCCAGAACTGCTCTTGTTGCTTGGGATTAGCTGGCATAGCGACTTCATTTTCCGATTGCCATACCATAATCGCTGCTTTCGATGCTACTAGTTCGACGTGATAGCCATTGGCCAAGAGGAATTTTAGCGATCGCACAGCATAGATCATGCCTGATGCACCTGATACACCAAGGGTGATCGGGCGAGTTTTGAGGGATTGCATGTTGCTATTTATTTTTTCGCTCATTACTTTGGAGTACCTCTAATAACAAATTAAAAATGGGTAAAAAGGAAAGAGGTAGATAGATTGAGTGAAATCGTAACTCCCCTACGATTTTGATGTGCGACGTCCCCTAGTAGTTCGATAATATGTCTGCCAAAGGTTTTGCGGTAGGCGATCGCTAGTAATGTGAGTCGTGATTTCTAAGCGATCGCTTTTAACAATCCTTTCTATCTCGTCGATTTTACCTGGCTTTTTAAGTGAAGCAACAATTTATATATTTAAACAATTAATTAGCCCAATGACTCAAAACATATGAAGCTAGTAACGCTAGCAAATTCACCAACAAACTTTCATCCGTCCGCAGCATTCGAACTATTAACTGATGTTACGTGGAATGATTTAAAGAAGAAAGGATTATGTGGGGAGTTTGAGGGCTGTGCCCTCAATTGGGGCTATGCCCAAAACCTCTTCAAATCATAGATCTTCATTTAGTTCTACGTAAGGTGAGTTATTAAGTTGTTTGATCTTCAAATCTTCTCCTAGCGGCTTTCTGCATCATGTCCCAGAATGAGCGATATCTATAGGCTCCAGGATTTTTATTGCCAAAGTCCCATGCTTCCCATTCATTCCTAGAGTCAAAAATCTGTGGGTTGAGAAGATAGACATCGCCATCCTCTGTAGAGCTAATCTGTAGAGCCGTCTTCATGTATCGACCTCTTATCCAACAGCAATCTTGATGTTCTCCATATTGGAAATACTTTGCATCGTCAACATCATAGCCATCATCCCAACATTCTACCCAATCTCTGTTCTCTTCAACAAACCATTTGATTTGGTCTGTGCCATATAAATCGCAATACTGATGCAAGATCGTAAAACCATTAGAAGCAAGGAGAAAGTTCCGATAGCTTAAGGGTAGTTTTGTTTCCAATCGATTCTCTAATTCGGAAACCTCTTCCTCGGTTGCGCCTATCCGAAGAAAAGATTTACCCTTTAAAACATTTGAATATTGAGATTTATAGATATCCATATATTCTTCGTCAAGATTGTCAAATATTGCTTCATTCCATGTTCCCAAGAAATTATACCAATCAGTCACAGTAGGGATAAAAGGAGTTGGAGATGTATAAGAACGACTATTCAATGCTCCTAAAAAATTGATAGCATCAGCCTCCGAGATGTCCATTATATCTTGCAAAACTCCAGACAGGAAAGTACTTGCCACATCAGGCATCCCAATGAGTGTCACGATCTCAATGGTCATTCGTTCTCTATCTTCTGTTGCTTGCCACCACTGCGTCAAGTATTCTCTAGCTTTCTCTTCTTGCCCAAGGTCAACGTAAGTTTTAATCGCTATCATCAAAACTTCCCATTGCCAAGGACGTTTATTCGCATTACAGGCTAGTCGATAAACTTCAATAAGCTTAATTGCAGAATCAATATCTCCAAATCTGATAAACGCCTGAATAGAACGGTAGCCATCAAAATACAAAAAATCTCTTACTTTAGCCCAATCAAGAGGCTCTCCCTTTCCAATCAATCTTTCAATAAATCCTTCTGTCCAGCCATCAGGCAGAGGTGGAGTGGGAGGTACTAAATCAGCCATTTCTCTGGGAAGGAAATACTTAGCGCCCCATCTATCCAGCAAGAGCATAGCAAAACCTTTTTTTTCTTGTGTTTTAAGAAACTCAGATAGTTCAAGAAATGACATTGCTTTTTGGTTAGGCAGGCAAGGACTTGACATTTTTAGTCCATGACATAGTGAAAGAAAAATCCCCTTATACTGGTTTACTAATGCACTATCACTACTGATAGCAAGTTCACCGCTCAATAAACTAGATAGTGCTTTATAGGAATATTCTCCATGCCCAGCAAGAATAAGCAAGAGTGATGCATTGTAGACTGATACAATTGCCTCCTCAGAAGGCTCTCTGGTTAACTTTTCTGCTAATTCATTTAGCAGCGTTTTGCAGTCAACTGGGAAAGTACTCATGGATTTTCTGTTGAAGATTTACTAACTTTTCAGTCCGTTCGTCTAAAGAATCTATGCAAGCCGTGAGAGAGTAGAGAAAGCAAACAAAACCCTCACACATTAGGAGGATAGCATGAAGATTCTGGCAATAGATCTAGGCAAATACAACAGTGTAG
>JANMRU010000327.1:0-15259 GCA_031388585.1 Pseudanabaena sp. SOY_30_concoct_251
CTTGCGAGATAAAGTAGCGATCGTGGGATACGATCGTCACCGTGCCCTCGTATTCTTTTAGAGCCTCTTCAAGCATCTCTTTGGCTGGGATATCAAGGTGATTTGTCGGCTCATCTAAAATCAGGAAATTTACTGGGTGTAGCAGCATCTTTGCTAGTGCCAGACGAGCTTTTTCGCCCCCACTAATATCTGCAACATTTTTAAAGACGGCATCACCACTAAACAGAAATTTGCCCAGCAGACCGCGTACTTCTTCTGATTTCATTTTGGGAAAATCATCGTGAATTGTCGCCAGTACGCTTTTGTGTAAGTCTAAAGCTTCCGCCTGATTTTGCTCAAAATAACCAGGTAAAACGTTATGCCCGAGCGTAATTTCTCCCTCATTGTAGGGTTCTTGCCCCACAATCATCTTCAGTAATGTCGATTTGCCAGCACCATTTGGACCGACAAATGCGATGCGATCGCCTTTTTCAACAAGTAAGCCAGCACCCAAAAAAAGAATTTGCTCTCCATAGGCATGAGTCAGATCTTTAATTTCCACGACAACTCGTCCGCTGCGAATGGCAGGTGGGAAGCGAAATTTTAGAGTGCGTGCGCCGCCATCGGGAGCTTCAATGCGCTCGATTTTATCAAGTAGTTTCTCGCGGCTTTTAGCCTGAGTACTGCGGGTAGCACTAGCGCGGAATCTCTCCACAAATACCTGCTGTTTCTCAATGTATTTTTGTTGGCGTTCAAAGGCTCCTAGCTGGGCTTCTCTTGCTTCTTCTTTCTGAGTAAGATAGGAGGAGTAATTCCCGAGATAGGTTTGGGATACGCCGCGCTCTGTTTCGACAATCGATGTGCAGAGGCGATCTAGAAACTGGCGATCGTGGGAAACAATTACCATCGGAGTTTTTAGACCCTTGAGATAGGCCTCTAACCACTCGATTGTTTCCAAATCTAAATGGTTTGTCGGCTCATCCAGGAGTAGAAGATCTGGTGCTTGCAACAGAATTTTCCCTAAACTCATGCGCATCTGCCAACCACCGCTAAATTGATCGACTGTGCGCTCTCCATCCGCACCCTGAAATCCTAGTTCAGGCAAAATCTTATCGATGCGGCTTTCTAATTCATAACCGTTCAGTCCTTCAAATTGCCTTTGCAATCGATCCATCTGCTTGAGCAATTTCTCGAAATCATCCCCAGGCTTGAGATTTTCTAGTTTGTTGTTGACAACTGCTAACTCAGCTTGGATCTGGTTCGCTTCTTGAAATACTGCCCAGAATTCTGCTTTAACTGTGCGTCCGGGATCGACTTCAAATTCCTGTGTGAGATAGGCAATCTTGAGACTGGATGGTTTAACGATTTGACCGTCGGTTGGTTCGATCTCTCCAGCAATAATTTTGAGTTGTGTCGATTTGCCAGCACCATTTACACCCACCAAACCGATGCGATCGCCTGGTTTAACTTCCCAGTTAACGTCTTTTAGTACTTCGCCTGTGGGGAAGATTTTCTTGATGTGTTCGAGGCGCAGCATAGGAATTTGGCAATAAAACTTAATGTTATTTTAAGATTAGCATTGTTTGTTTAACGAAGGGTGAATAATATGAAGAATATGAATAGCTTTTAGCGGATAGCTGATAGCAAATAACAAATAACTACATATGTTCGATCGCCTTTATTCTGCATTTGAGAACGTTTATTCCTATGAAGAACTAGCATTTCCAACTATGGGTGTAAGTTTTATTCATCGCGATCGCACTTGGCAGAGACCATATATTGTTTTTAATATGGTTTCGAGTGTTGATGGTAAGGTCACCACTAGCCCAAAAGGATTGGGGGGTTTGGGATCGAGAGCCGATCGCAAACTGATGCAACGGCTGCGCGCTCAGGTAGATGCGGTCGTAGTTGGGGGCGCTACACTTAGAGCCGATCCGTTTATTCCAACCTTGTCGGATGATTTGGCTGAGGAGCGATCGCAATTTTTTCCAGATAAACCGCAACCCTTGGGTATAGTTGTAAGTAATAGCGGCGACCTACCGCTAGAACATCGTTTTTGGTTGGCTGGCCGCGATCTGCGCGTAGTATTTCTGGGTGCATCAGCCCCACAGTCAATAGAAATAAGCTTGAGCGAAAAAGCTAGGGTTATTCGCCTACCCAACGATCCATATATGCCTGGCATCAATTTAGCGAGGATGTTGGATGTGATGTTTAATAACTTTGGTATTCAGAGACTTTTAGTGGAAGGAGGCCCAACACTTAACTACGCCATGATTTCTGAAGGATGGAGCGATGAAATTTTCCTCACCTTATCACCAAAGCTTGTGGGAGGATTAGAAAATGCCACGGCGATCGCAGGTGAAGGTTATGGGCTGGGGAAAGATCGTCTGCTTAGCCTCAAGCTCAAATCGATTTATCATCACGAAGATGATTTGTTTCTACGCTATCAAATTCTCAAGCCAGCGAGTTCAGGATGAAGATTTGGGCAAACTATTGATAATTGCCGTAGCAGTAGCAAGATTAGTCGCCAGGGGTACATTATAGTTCTCACAAATTCTGATTAGAGCTTTGATATCAGGCTCGTGGGGCTGAGCATAGAGTGGATCGACAAGAAAAATTACTGCCACTACCTCCGCGATCGCAACTTGAGCGGCAATCTGAGCATCTCCGCCCAGGGGGCCAGACAACATGCATTTGACTGGCAGTCCAGAACCTGACTGAATGCGCTGCCCAGTCGTACCAGTAGCGATCAATTGATACTCTGCCAAGATCGATTTATACTCTTTGGCAAAGGCGACAATGTCATCTTTTTTGCGATCGTGGGCGATTAGAGCAATGGAATTTTGCATAAATTATATTTTGGATATGTTAAGAACATTATGTAAGGTAGTCAATAATTCTTGGGAAGTACAGGGTTTTGCTAAAAATGCTTGAACGCCAATGCCCTCATTCCTTGTCAGTGCTTCAGTTGAGGGTACACCGCTAATCGCTACGATCTTAACCTGTGAGTTAATTTTTTGGAGGGTGCGAATGGCTGTAGCACCACCCATAGAGGGCATCATCATATCCATGATGACTAGCGCAATTTCGTGCTGGTGTTGGGAATATTGGGCGATCGCTTCAATACCGTCGCTAGCTAAAATCGTCTTATAGTTGTAGGTTTCTAGAGAAATTCGGGTAATCTCGCGAATATTTGGTTCATCGTCAACGATTAAGATTAATTCCCCATTTCCCATTGGTAGCTCTAGATCCTTTGCAGGAGATGATTCAACTTTCAATACCGCAGGCAAGAATAGCTTAAACTCCGTGCCTTTTCCCATCTGACTAGACACAGTCACAAAACCACTATGACTTTTGATGATGCCGATCGCAGTTGAAAGCCCTAATCCAGTGCCTTTGCCAATCTCTTTAGTCGTAAAAAATGGCTCAAAGATTCTCTCTAACACTTTCGGTGGGATACCCATACCTGTATCAGAGACAGTGATAGTAACATATTGCCCAACTTTAGCCTCAAGGTTCATGCGGGCAAAAGTTTCATCAACCAACAGATTTGTCGCCGTAATATCCAGCTTACCACCATTGGACATGGCATCACGGGCATTGACCGCCAGGTTGAGCAAAACCTGGTGTAATTGGGTAACATCACCGAAAACAGCCCAGAGGTCTGCTGATAAATTAGATGTAAATTCGATTGATTTTGGGAATGTTTGGCTGACAATCTGTTTGAATTCAGAGATCAGGTGGTTGACGGATAAATTCGTGCGTTGGCTTTCTACACCTCTGGTAAATGATAGTACTTGCCGCACCATATCTGCGCCGCGTTCAGAGCTATTTTCGATAATTTTTAGCAACTTGTGAGTCAGCATGTCATCTTTGGGAATTCGCATCTGGAGCAGTTCAGAAGATGCCAAGATGGGAGTCAGCATATTATTTAAGTCGTGGGCAATGCCGCCTGCTAGAGTGCCAAGGCTTTCCAGTCGCTGCGCTCGCAGAAACTGGGATTCAAGTTGCTTCTTGTCCGTGATATCAGTGTCAACGGTCAGAATCGCTTTTGGTTCTCCATTTGGATCGCGTGCCAGCGACCATCGACTTGCCACGATGATGTCTCTACCTTCTTTCGTAACTTTATGTAATTCCCCCTGCCACTCACCTTCCTCAATAACAGTCTTTAGAGCTGTTTGCAACTCAAGCGGAATTTCTCTATATAGAATATCGTTGGCGTTTTTAAGCATGACTTCCTCGGCTCGCCATCCGTACAAACGCTCGGCTCCCCGATTCCAAAAACGGATGCGATGCTCTAGATCGCGCACAAGAATCGCATCTGTGGCAATCTCTAGCAGTGCTGCCTGCTGGCGAATTTTCTGCTCGGCTAGCTTGCGATCGCGTAGTTCGACTTGTGCCTGCTGATAAAGCTCAGATTGCTGAACCGCAATTCCCAACTGCGTTGCCAGTTGCTGGAGTAAGTCTATCTCCATTGGCTGCCACTGACGAGGCTGGCTGCACTGATGGGCAATCAGCAGTCCCCAAAGTGACTCGCTGACAAGAATTGGCACGATTAGCTTGGCTCTGACACCCCATTGCTCGATAAATTCAAGTAAGCATGGCGTTAACTCTGCATCCTCTGCTAATACATCATTAATGGCACGAATTCTACCCTGACGATATAACTCCTGATATTCCTGCGGAAAAACTTCTTCGGGGAAGGTCATTCCCAAAATGCTTGGCCATGCTGGCAGAACAGTCTCAGTAATAGTTTTGCCAGTGCCATTCGGCAAGACACGGAAAATTAGGACGCGATCGCTTTGGAGAAACTGGCGCACTTCCGCTACGGTTGTATTCAGAATTTCATTGAGATCGAGCGATTGACGAATGCGCAGGGCGATCGCGCTTACCAGGCGCTCCCGCTCGATTTGCCGTTTTAGTGACTGTTCTGCCTGCTTGCGTTCGATCGCATAGCGCATAGAACGGAAAAGCATACCGCCACTATCGACATGCTCCCCTTTGACTAAATAATCCTGCGCCCCTTGCTGCAAAGCTCTAATTGCGCTCGTTTCATCATCAAGCTCGGTCAGCACCACAATTGGAATGCTGGGGGCTTTCTCTTTGACCTTGACAAGGGTTTTTAGTCCCTGACTGTCTGGAAGTGATAGATCCAGGAGAATAACATCACAGCTTTTCTGCTCAAGCCATAGCAGAGCTTTTTCCAACAGTTCCACCCACACCAGGTCAAATTGGACAGAGGTAACTTCACTTAGAAGTTCCTGCAATAAGCGAGCGTCGCCGGGGTTATCTTCCACCAGCAGAACTTGAATTGGGAGATTTGCCAGTATTTTCATTTCGGTGGGAGTTTGACTATTGTGAACCAGAAATCTTCTATGGATTGCACGATCTTAACAAAGCGTTCAAAATCAACTGGTTTAGGGATATAGCAGTTTGCATTGAGATTATAAACTTTAAGAATATCCTCTTCGGACTGAGAAGTTGTCAGAATCACTATAGGAATTCGCCTCAATGCTTCGTCCGCTTTGATCTCTTCCAGCACCTCGCGCCCGTCTTTCTTCGGTAGGTTTAAATCGAGCAAAACCAAATCTGGATGAGCTGCTGCGGTATATTTCCCAATTCTGCGCAGGTATAGGAGCGCTTCTACCCCATCCTCAACTACATTTAAGTTGATCTGCATCTTGCCCTCCTCTAGGGCAATTTTAGTCAGTTGGGCATCGCCAGGGTTATCCTCGACCAGCAGTACTTCAAAAAGCCGACAATTCCCTTCAAAATCCACGATTAATCACCTGCTTGATTTATACGTTATTGGTAATTGTGAAGTAGAAAATCGAACCCTGAATCGGTGATGACTCTACCCAAAGGTTGCCACCGTGACGTTCCACAATTTTCTTGCAGATTGCTAGCCCAATCCCAGTACCTAAATATTTTGTGCGATTATGCAAGCGTTGAAAGATCAAAAAAATGCGATCGCGATACTGAGGTTCGATGCCAATACCATTATCGCTGACCGAAAACAACCAGGAACCATCCTTGCTTTCTACTCCTATGTGAATTTGCGGTGGGACTTCGCCACGGAACTTGATCGCGTTGCCAATCAGATTTTGAAATAACTGACTAAGTTGGCTAGGATCGCCAATGACATTGGGCAGGGCATCATAGGTTAATACCGCAGCACTTTCGGCGATCGCAATTTTTAAGTTGGCGATCGCGTTACTCAAGCTAGCAAAAGTGTTTACGATTCCAAAAGGCTCACCACGAGTACCCACGCGCGAATAGGTTAACAGGTCGTTAATAAGAGTCTGCATTCGGCTGGCTCCATCAACCGCATAGTGAATAAATTCATCGGCATTGGCATCGAGTTTGTCCTTGTAACGACGCTCTAAAAGTTGTAGATAGCTTGTGACCATGCGCAAAGGTTCTTGCAAGTCATGGGAGGCGACGTAGGCAAACTGTTCTAACTCAGCATTGGAGCGAATCAGTTCTTCCTCTGCTTGTTTGCGATCGCTGATATCTTTCATAAAGCAGTGATGTCCAGTAAATCGCTTTTGCTCGTCGTAAACAGAGATCATCACCAATTGTTTGTAGAAAATAGAACCATCTTTGCGTATACCCCTAGCTTCAACCTCTACCTTGCCATCTGTTAGCATTTGCTGGTAAGCCACAAGCAACTTATCTAAATCTTCAGGATAAACTGTTTTTTCCCAATCCTTCCCAATCATTTCGGACGTCTGGTAGCCAACCATTTGAGCATAGGCTTTATTAACGTTGATATAGCGACCTTGTTGGTCTAGGCGCGAGATTCCTTCCGCCGCGTTTTCTAGTGCGGCATTCGATTCGCGCATTGCTAATTCAACTTGCTTGCGATCGCTGATTTCCTGTTGCAAATGAGCGTTGGCAGCCAAAAGCTCGGCGGTGCGCTCCTCTACCCGTCTTTCTAACTCATCTTGAGTTTGTCGCAGCAACTCCTCTGTCTGCTGGCGCGCTCCAACCTCTGTTTGCAATAGCTGGTTGATCTGCTCTAATTCTGTCAGACGCACGTCTAGACGAGCCTGTAAAACTTCAACCACTCCAGACATTTCGATGGGGTCAAATACTTGTAGCAAGCTAGACTGAGTGATAATTCCCGCGAGCTCGCCCTGCTCTCCAGCCACAATTAACCTCCGCACATGCCGCCGCTGCATTTCGGCATTGGCATTCCACAGGGAATCAGTTGGGCTCAAGCAGAATAGCGGCGTACTCATCACAGTCTGAGCCTGAATCCGTTCTAAATCCAATTCTAAAACCTGAAATTGGACGATATCGCGTTCAGTGATGATGCCCACAGGTATGATGCGATTTTCGGCATTATATTCTACGATCGCCACACAACTTACACCGCGATCGACCATAAGTTTAGCTAGACTTAGCACTGAAACATTAGCTGCGGCCTGCACAACCTCAGTTGTCATCGTATCCGCTACAGTCCGACATTTGAGCAGATTTACAGGTTTCAGAGCCTGACTAATGCTTCCTTGCGTAATAATTCCTGCCAAGCGATCGCGATCGTCCAAAACTGGTAAATGGCGAATACCATGCTGGCGGAATAGCGCGAGCGTGGTAAATACATTTTGGGCATCTGATTCTCGAATGGTGATTATTGGTTGCACTACCACCTCAGCAACCGTCACCCCAGACAATTCCATCCCAGCGGCGGCGAGCTTAACTATATCCCGTTCCGTTAAAATTCCTAATAGTTGTGTCCCTTCAACCACAAGCACGTAACTGTTTTTTGAGGGGTTGAAGAAATTTGAGTTCGATCGCGGAGTTGCGTTGGGTAACTCGCAGTTGCTACCACTTACCTGACTCATCAGCGCAATGGCATCAATTGCCAAACGATCGGGACTAATCGTTAAGGGTGAGCGATCGATGATGCGCTCTAATGTAGGCAGATCAGCTTGCTGATTGTTAAGCTGCATTGTGAATCCTAAATATCTAAGAGGATCTCTTTTAGTACCTACGCCGCAGCCTTCAAGTCAATTGCGGACGGAAAGTTTAGGCAATGAGCTGATACCGCGACAAAATCGATTTATACGTCAGTGCAAAAGCAATCGTATACTCTCTTTTGCGATCGCCTGAGTTCAGGGCAATAGTATCAGCCATTGTCTTTAGTCTACAACTTCAGGTGGGAGCCTATGTGCTTTGATCTCCTAGAGAAGCACCAAATCCGCTACTAATATCGCCAAAAGCACTCGTAGGAGCAGGGGCAGGAGCAGGGGCTTTTTTAGCACTAGCAGTTGCTTCTAAAGCCGACCATGTACGGGCACCAACAATACCGTCAGCATCCAGACTATGCGCGCTTTGAAATTTAATCACAGCGGCTTCAGTTTGGTCGCCAAATATGCCATCAGCATTAATTCCCAACAATTTCTGTAATTGGGTTACATCATCATTAGAATCACCTTTGTACAATTCTGAATGTGCCATAGTTAAATTCTCCTTGGGAATAGGCAAAAAATATGGAGCTTCATCAAAAATAAGAATGCGCCACTTTTTAGTTTATGCTGCATTTACGATTTGACAAAAGAATTTCAAGAATTAGTAACTCACCTCACCTAGAGTTAAAAGAAGAACTATGTTTAAGGGGGTTTGGATTCAGCCCTCAAACTCCTCACATAATTCTTTCTCGAAATCATTCAACTTAACATCGGCGAAGAAGAAAAAGCATACAGATCGCCATGGCAGAAATTCTCAAGGGAATGGTATATGAAGTCAGTTCGAGAACTTCTGGCCCAAAAACTCAGGACATTTGGGATTAATTCTGATGACATGTAAAAGCAATTGCTTAAAAAGGCGATCGCCAAGCAATAAGCCGACAAAGAACCCAAGTAGTTCCCAAACAACTCAAATTTACGATCGCGCTTGTAGCAAACCATTGTAAATTGGTAACGCTACCAAAATATGGGAAATCTATGCCTTTTCAACGCTCCAGCGGAATTTTACTGCATCCGACCAGCTTCCCCAGCCGCTTTGGCATTGGCGATCTAGGTAAATCGGCATACGAGTTTATTGATTTCCTGGAAGCTAGCGGCCAGAAACTATGGCAGGTACTACCTCTAGGACCCACAGGGTATGGAAACTCACCCTATATGAGTTTCAGTGCGATCGCTGGTAATCCCATGCTGATCTGCCCCGACCTGTTGATCGAAGATGGGTTGCTATCCCACAACGATGTGAGTGAAGCGTTCCAGATCTTCCCCACTAATTCCATCGATTTCGATCGCGTAATTCCCTTCAAGACTAATCTGCTAAAGATAGCCTACGAAAATTTTAAGCGATCGCCAAATAAAGAATTTAAGCAATTTATTCAGACAGAAGCTCAATGGTTAGATGACTATGCCTTCTTTATGGCTATGCTAGAGTCCGATCCAGCAAATACATGGAATAAATGGGAACCAGCAATAGCTAAACGCGAACCTAAAGCGATCGCAGCTAAAACTGAAGAACTGCATGATGGTATCCAATTTCATCAGTTCATGCAGTTTATTTTCTTTAATCAGTGGTCGAGATTGAGAGCATATGCCAACGAAAAGCAAGTTCAAATCATTGGCGATATCCCGATTTATGTGGCACACAATAGTGCGGATGTCTGGGCTAATCCTCAGAACTTTATGCTCGATCCAAAGACATTTGAGCCTGCAATGATGGCTGGCGTACCACCCGATTATTTCAGCGAAACAGGTCAACTCTGGGGTAATCCTGTCTATAACTGGGAATATCTAGAGAAGCATAATTTTTCCTGGTGGATCGATCGCTTCAGGTTTATGTTGCACTACGTTGACTTAATTCGCATCGATCACTTCCGAGGTTTTGAAGCTTTCTGGCAAGTGGAAGCTGGTGAAGAAACAGCCATGAACGGTGAGTGGAAAACTGCCCCGGGTATCAAGCTATTTGAAACAATTAAAGCTACTTTGGGTAGTCTGCCCATTCTGGCCGAAGATTTAGGCGTGATTACACCTGAGGTAGAAGAACTGCGCGATATGTTTGAATTTCCAGGAATGCGTGTCTTACTCTTTGCCTTTGGCGGTGATTCTGGCAATAACCACCTACCTCATCATTACGTGCCGAACAGCCTTGTGTATACGGGCACGCACGATAACGATACCTCAGTTGGTTGGTGGAAACGAATTGCCGAAGACGAGCAGAAAATGATGCTTAAGTATTTTGGCTACCATAACGTTGATGAAGTTAACGATATTAACTGGCGGCTAATCCGCATGGCTTTAGCTACGGTGGCAAACCAGGCGATTATCCCGCTGCAGGATATTCTGGGCTTAGACAACACCGCTAGAATGAATATCCCAGGTACAGCCACAGGTAACTGGGAGTGGCGCTATGGCAGTTCTGAGCTGTTAACTAACGATTTGCGCGAACACCTGTTGTATCTAACCCAACTGTATAGTAGGTAGCGAATTAATTCGCCAAAAGTTAAACAAATCAATCATACGGTTTTCTCTTGCTATCCTTTGCTAGAATGCACTATCAATCGACCAGAAAGTATGTTTTTTGGTTGATGTTCGCTCCTAGTTAGCCGCTCAAGCAAAGCCTATGCAATTAGCCAACCGCGTTAGTAAGGTTACGCCGTCTATGACTTTGGCAATCGATGCCAAGGCTAAAGCCCTGAAGGCTAGCGGTATGGATATCTGTAGCTTTAGTGCAGGTGAGCCAGACTTTGATACGCCAACACATATCAAGGCTGCTGCCAAAAGGGCTCTAGATCTGGGTGAAACCAAGTACGGCCCAGCAGCTGGCATACCAGAACTCAAGCAGGCGATCGCCGATAAGCTAGCCCACGATAACCAGCTAGTCTATCTTGCCAAACAGATAATTGTTACCAATGGCGGCAAGCATTCCCTATATAACCTGATGATGGCTTTGCTCGATCCAGGCGATCAGGTGATTATTCCTGTACCCTACTGGTTGAGCTACCCTGAGATGGTGAAGCTAGCTGATGGCGAACCCGTTTTTGTCATGACCGATGAAGCCAGTGGTTACAAAATTACGCCAGAGCAGTTAGAAGCAGCAATTACGCCACGTACCAAGCTATTCATTCTGAATTCTCCCTCAAATCCTACGGGGATGGTCTATACTCCCGACGAAGTTAGGGCGATCGCCGCAGTGCTGCTCCGCCACGAACATGTATTGGTAGTGTCTGATGAGATCTATGAAAAGATTCTCTACGATGGCGCTCAGCACCTAAGTATCGGCGCGGTCAGCGAGGAAATGCGATCGCGCACAATTATTAGTAGTGGTTTTGCCAAAGCCTACGCGATGACGGGATGGCGGATCGGCTATTTGGCTGGCCCCATTGAATTAATCGAAGCCGCTACTAAAATTCAAGGTCATAGCACATCTAATGTCTGCACATTTGCGCAATATGGCGCACTAGCGGCGCTGACACAGTCTCAAGACTGTGTAGAGTCAATGCGGCAAGCTTTTGCGCAACGACGCGAAGTAATGTACGAGCGCTTAAATTCGATCCCTGGCATCAGTTGTCCCAAGCCAAATGGAGCTTTCTATTTATTCCCCAATATTGAATCTTTAGGGCTAAGCTCTCTCCAATTTGCGGAGATGCTCCTAGAAGAGTCACAAGTAGCGGTTATTCCTGGCATACCATTCGGCATGGATACCAATATTCGTCTATCCTATGCCACTGACCTGAACACAATTGAAAAAGGCTGCGATCGCCTCTATACGTTTGTAAAGAACCGTATTAACAACAAGGACAGTACAAATCGTTAATGTGAGGTGCAGACTCATCAGATAGAGAAGTAGGTGTAGACCTACTTAACGCTTCTTAACAAGCAGGCGACGTAAATACTCATAAACTGTACCAAGGCATAATTTAAGATAAATTAATCAAAAATTTTGTAGAGACTATGGTTGCTTCCCTATCAAAAGAACAGATTTCAGCTAAGTCCAGTCAAACAGAGCGGCAAGAAACAATCCTGACGCCACGCTTCTACACGACAGACTTTGAAGCAATGGCAAACATGGATATCTCCCTCACTGAGGCGGACTTCAAGGCTATTTTGCAGGAGTTCAAGGCCGACTACAATCGTCGCCACTTTGTTCGCGATGAACAATTTAACCAATCTTGGGATCACATTGACGAAGATACGAAGAATCACTTTCGCACCTTTTTAGAAGGCTCCTGCACCTCAGAATTTTCAGGCTTTTTGCTCTATAAAGAAATTTCGGTCAAAATGAAGGACAAAAATCCTTTGATGGCTGAAATCTTCTCGCTGATGAGCCGAGATGAAGCACGCCACGCTGGCTTCTTGAATAAGGCAATGCCTGACTTTAACTTGTCTCTCGATTTGTCATCGCTGTCGAAGAGCAAGAAATACGTTTATTTCGAGCCCAAGTTTATTTTTTACGCCACTTACCTATCAGAGAAGATTGGTTACTGGCGCTACATCAAGATCCACCAGCACCTTGCTGCTCATCCTGAAAACCGCATTTACCCAATCTTCAATTTCTTTGAAAATTGGTGTCAGGACGAAAACCGTCATGGCGACTTCTGTAATCTATTGCTAAAGAGCCAGCCCCAATATCTCAATGATTGGAAGGCTAAGTTGTGGTGCCGCTTCTTCTTGCTGTCTGTATTTGCCACAATGTATCTCAATGATATTTGCAACCGTGCAGACTTTTATGAGTCAATCGGCATGGATACCAAGAAGTATGTTGATGAAGTACTACGCGACACTAACCGCGATTCGGCTAAGGCATTTCCAGTAATTCTCGATCTGGAGAATCCTAAGTTCTGGCAATATCTAGACAAGTGCGTTGATAACAATCGGAATTTAAGCAAAATTCAGTCTTCGTCATCGCTTAAGCCCCTTAAAGTTCTGCGTAAGCTGCCTTACTACATTTCTAACGGTATGCAGTTCCTGAAATTGTATTTTCTCAAGCCAATCGACATCCAGAAAGGCATTGTTTTGTAGTTATTAAGTAATTGCAAGTAAGTTTACAAACCCTACTCCGTCTTGAGTAGGGTTTTTTGTTGGGCTGGAAATAATCAAATTTAGATCTGTTTGCTCTGCTAGCGTGCAATCCAAAATTTAGGGTAGTCCGTAGATAAAGAGTTAGCACTGATACCTAAACAGTTTCGTGCCATATTATCGCCTACTCTATCTCCGTGTTAATTTAAGGGACTAAATCCTATGAAAATTAAGTATTTTGCTGCTGTTGCGATCGCTTCGATTTTGGGAATTGTGATGGGTAGTAGCAACTATGCGCTCTCTTTTCCTGGCAAAGCATCGGTAAACGCAGCAACCCAGCAGTCAAAATCAAAAGTATGTGCGGGCAAACCCAACCCCTGTGCGGCCAAGCCATGCGCTAGCAAGAATCCCTGTGCGGCCAAGCCATGTGCTAGTAAGAATCCCTGTGCGGCCAAGCCATGTGCTAGCAAGAATCCTTGTGCGGCCAAGCCATGTGCTAGTAAGAATCCTTGTGCGGCTAAACCATGTGCTAGCAAGAACCCCTGCGCGGCCAAGCCATGCGCTAGCAAGAACCCCTGCGCAAGCAAGACACTCCAAAGCGATATCTACATGGACCAAAAGGGCATCGCACTTAAAGGTCAAGATGTTGTTTCTTACTTCACCCAAGGCAAACCTATGGCAGGTAGCAGCAAGCATACATTCAAGTGGAAGGGTGCAACCTGGCAGTTTTCTAGCGCGCTCAACCGCGATCTATTTGCCAAAAATCCCATGGATTATGCGCCACAGTACGGTGGTTATTGCGCCAAAGCAGTGAGCGAAGGCAATCTTGCCAAAACCAATGCTGATGCCTGGAAGATTGTCGGTGGCAAGCTCTACCTTAACTATGACAATGCAGTACAGGCAGAGTGGATGCAAGACGTGCCCGGTAACATCAAAAAAGCAGATGCTCTATGGCCAACTGTCCTCAACAATAAAATTGTCCATCGTTAACCCCATCCATCCCCTAGGGGCAGACCTTTGTGTCTGCCCCATCTGCTCCCAGTGTGTCTGGCTCACTAATTTAACGTATCTGCAATTTTCGCAATTAGAATGAGAAAATGGATTACTGCCTGGTCAACAAAGAAGGAATCTGCAAAGAAATAGAAGTTCCTGAGATTGAACCATCCGATTCAACCTACCGTCTCTATCGTTTTCTGACTGACTTGGAAGATTTATTGTCGAAGGTGAAGAGCGATCGCGATCGCATTCATGCCATCGTTCCCCTAGTTCAGCGCTTACTTACAAGTTCTTACTGGTTACAGATACCTGACAATCCTCCCGACCCTGACCTTGGTTGGTCGGTACAGATGCTTTATGACGAGCCATTCTTTCCGCTTACTGTGCAGTTAGTTACCTGGCTCCCAGGAACTAGTTCGCCGATCCACAATCACGCTGCATGGGGAATAGTAGCGATGATTAACGGTAAAGAAAAGAATACATTCTGGCAGCGAACACCTACGCCAAAATTTCCAGGCAAAATTAAACAGGTAAGCGATCGCACGTTCAGCGCAGGAGAAATCATTACCTTCTTACCGGAGGCTATTCACAGCATCGAAGCGATCGGAGACGAACCGACAATTAGCTTTAATATCTATGGTGAGACAGATTACAAACAGCGCTTTGAGTTCGATCTTGACACCATGACCGCCCAGCAATTCTGAGCTGGATCGACGTTCTTATAATCAGTTTCTCAGATGTATAGCCAGCGCCTAGATCGTTATTGACAGATTTTAGTTGGAGGTTTGGAAGCAATGCCCTCACGGAGGGGTAGAACCCCTCCACCCCGTACTAACTTAATTAGTGACAGCTCTATAGATTATCTCAGCCACTTTTGGGCAACCTGACGAGCTTTAATCGCATCAGCAAAATTAGGTCGCAGCGAAATCGCTTTGTCAAAAGAACTTATTGCGTCTTGATATCTCTTCATCGCAAAAAGAGATAACCCACGCGCATACCATGAGTCAGCATTAGTAAGATTGACTACCTCAGTAGAGTACTGATTAATCTGAATCGCTTTATCATAGGCAACAATGGCTTGCTCGTATCGTTTTAAATTTCCGAGTGTAATCCCTTTATTGTGCCAAATAGGAGAACCATTAGGAACTATGCCGATAGCTCGATCGTAGTTTTGTAAAGCTTCTTCATAACGTTTCAACTCATCAAGCGCATATCCGCGCCTGTACCAAGCAATCATAAGGTCAGGTTTAAGTTGAATTGCCTTGTCATAGGAAGCGATCGCCTCCAGATCGCGTTTTAAA
>JANMRU010000330.1:0-20988 GCA_031388585.1 Pseudanabaena sp. SOY_30_concoct_251
GTTTATACCAGTCTGCAAACCCATGTCTCACCGATTGATGCGCTCTACTTCTCGGTAGGCATGATTACTGGGGCAGGAGGGAACGAGCAAGTTGTCGAAAAATCCTCGGATAGTATCAAATTATTTACCGTGGTGATGATGCTCTCTGGTGCCGCCATAATCGGTATTTGGTATGCATTGCTCAACGATTTTGTCCTTGGCACAAGATTTCGGCACTTTTGGGACGCAACTCGCATACCGCAACGCCATCATTATGTCGTATGTGGGCTGGGTAATGTTGGGGTACAGATTGCGACGCATTTACATCGATATGGGCATGAAGTTGTCGCGATCGAGCGCGATCCAAATAGTCGTTTTTTGGAGACAGTGCGATCGCTCGGAATTCCAATCATTCACAGCGATGCCAGTCTGCCCGCTACCCTCAAATTAGCTAACTTGGAGCACGCCGAGGCGTTAATCTCTGTAACGAGAAGCGATACATCCAATCTAGAAATTGCCCTTAATGCTAAGGGTTTTGCGCCCAGCGTACCTGTAATTGTGCGCTATGAAGACCCACACTTTGCGCAGATGGCACAGAAACTATTTGAATTTGAATCTGTCCTTAGTCCCACAGAAATTGTGGCACCAGCGTTTGCAGCAGCGGCTCTAGGTGGCAGAATACTTGGCAATGGCATGTTGGGCGATAAGTTATGGGTATCTCTAGCCACAATAATTACCGTAAATCACCCCTTTTGCGGTAAGCAGGTCAAGGATGCTGCTACCACTTCAGATTTTGTCCCCCTGTACATTGAGACTAAATCTCGTACTATTCACGGCTGGGACTTGCTTGCAACTTTTCTCAGTGCTGGCGATGTCTTATATTTGACCATGCCAGCCACAAAACTCGATCAATTGTGGAGGGTTAGTCCGCTACAAGTTACCACTAGTTGAGGCGATCGCGCTCTTGTTAGACTGTTGCCAGGAAAGCATAAGGAGACTTACGATGTACCAAAGCGATCCGCCGCGTCCGCCGAAGGAAGTGCTACCGACAATGTACGATCTCAAAAGTGAAGACCCTAAGGAGCCAGGCTTGCCCGATCAGTTTCACCTTTTGCAACCCCGCCTTTTAGACGAAACCTTTTGCCCGTTAGACTATGCGGATTGTAATTTCTTGGTGGCAAGCGATCTAAATCTCTACTACGATCCACACCATCCGCTGTGGTACAAACGACCAGATTGGTTTGCTGTCCTGGGTGTACCGCATCTCTACGAAGGTCAAGATTTGCGCTTAAGCTACGTAATTTGGCAAGAAGGGATCAATCCATTTATTGCTGTTGAGTTGATCTCGCCTGGAACTGAAAAAGAAGACTTGGGGCAGACATTGCGCGATGTGGAACAACCTCCCACCAAATGGGAAGTCTATGAGCGCATTCTCCGAATTCCCTACTATGTTGTTTTCGATCGCTATACCAGTATGCTAAGAGCGTTTAAGTTGGATGGTAGCCGTTATGCCGCGATCGCTCTCCCAGATGAACGTTTTTGGATACCAGAGATAGGATTAGGTATAGGGGTTTGGCAGGGCAGCTATCAAGGAGTTGAGATGTCCTGGCTGCGCTGGTACGATGCGCAGGGCTGGATGCTGACTCCTGTAGAACTTGAAAGACAGCGATCGCAAAGACTAATCGCACAACTTCGATCGCTAGGCATTGAACCTGATGCTGGTTAGTCTGAGTCTGAGTTAAGGCGATCGCGATAATAAGTTTGCAGTAGATTTTCTAATTGCTCATTAGGACAAACCTCAATTAAAGTATCAAAAACTTCTAATAGCTTTGCCGCACTATCACCTAACATCGCACTCATTCCCCACACATCCTGTACCCATTCTTGTGGGTTCTCATCATCAAAAATTAAGCGCTCCAGCAGTTGTTTGGCTTCGGGTTTAGAAAGAGACATGGTAATAATCTTATAGGTTCACAAGTTTAAGAATTAGCGGCGTGCTGTTTGAGTTGGCTTAGAGATACGTACTCTAAAGCTAGGGCATGGGTAGAGGATAAAACTACGGGTGGAGCGACACCTGCATCTAGAGCTTCCTTCCAGCGTGAGGCACACAAACACCAGCGATCGCCAGGTTTAAGGCCGGGAAAGTTACTTGTGGGAACGGGAGTACTCAAATCGTTTCCTCTTGCCTGTGAAAATGCCAGGAATTCGGCTGTCACTTGAGCACAAACAATGTGAGCCCCAAAGTCGCCTCCGCCAGTATTGCACACACCGTCGCGATAGAAGCCAGTCATTGGTGATGTGCAACAAATCTCTAGTTTCCCGCCCAGAACATTACTAGCCTCAGTCACAATTGCATCCTCTCAATATAAATCTTCTATGCGCTAGGTTAGCGATATCTGCCTTGTATAGCAAGAGTAAGTATTGATTGTGTTGATTTGAATGATGCTATTGCCTTAGTTGCGTTAAAAGCTACCCTAAGATGCATGACATAGTACATGCCGATCTCTAAAATTTTAGGCAGCAAGGTTAAAAGGAAAGCTATGTCAAGCGCTATCGAGAATCCCCAGAACGAAATCAAAAGCGAAATCGATCGCGAAACTAAGTTTTGGTTGTGGCGTGGCGATCGCATTAGTTATCAGGCCAGCGGCGATCTCACAAATCTCGATCTCCCAGCCGTAGTTCTGATTCATGGCTTTGGTGCTTCACTCGGTCACTGGCGTAAAAATATACCTGCACTTGCCCCATTCAGCCGCGTATTTGCCATAGATCTAATTGGGTTCGGGGACAGTGATAAACCCGCACCAGGTCAAGAAATTAGCTATACCTTTGAAACCTGGGGAGCGCAACTTGTAGATTTCTGCCGCGAAATCGTTGGTGGTGCGGCCATGCTCGTCGGTAACTCAATTGGCGCGATCGTGGCGATGCAGGCGGCAATTCTGGCACCAGAGCTTGTGCGGAAGACAGTGTTGATTAATTGCTCGTTACGCTTGCTTCAAGAGCAAAAGCAACTAACGCTGCCTTGGTATAAACGCCTGGGTGCAAAACTCGTACAGCAAATTCTTGGTAATCGCGCGATCGCGAAGTTATTCTTCGATCAAGTACGCCAACCTCGCGCTGTGCGTAATATCCTCAACCAGGCATATGTGCGCCCTGAAGCAGTTACTGACGAATTGGTAAATATGCTGCTGAAGCCTGCCCAAGATGAGGGCGCAGTTGATGTATTTATGGCATTTGTGCGCTATTCCCAAGGACCAACACCCGAAGAACTATTAGCCAAATTACCGTGTGAGGCAATCTTGCTGTGGGGCGAGAACGATCCTTGGGAGGCGATCGCCCTGGGGCGAGAGTTTACCAAGTATGACTGCGTTAAAGCATTCATCGAGATTCCTAATGCTGGTCATTGCCCTCAGGACGAAGCCCCGGAATTAGTAAATCCGATCTTGATTGAGCAGATTAGATTGCTTTGCTAGCAGGCTAGTAAGAGCGATCGCTTAGAGCGAGAGGTTTTGAGTTGGTTTGATGCACGAGGCGATCGCTTTCTCAGTGCTGAGGAGCAGGAACGGCTGGCAAAAGAGCAGGCGCAGCAAAGAGTGGAACTGCTAGAGACTTTGTTGCGGCAGAACGCATCCGTTTAGGAATCGCAGGGCATTGACCCTACTCAACCCACATTCCACTCTTAATGGAAGTCGCAAGTAATCGGATATAGCGTCCTATCGGTATTGTAAAAATGATTTAGGATTGCTATACATGTTGGGTAACGGGTGTGGCATGTGGTGGGCGTCGGGTATTGATATCCATAAGCGTGGATCTTCGCAATGCTCCAGTGCCAAAAGAATAATTGAGATTTTGAATAGATATTACGGGAGTAAGATCGAGAGGAGTGGAATTCATAACTAACATCTAAAAAACATCAGCAGGGTCCGCAGAGCGAAGTTTTCCAGAGGCGATCGCCGCTGAAGTAATGCACATAAAAAGTGTAAGCAAAAAAACAGTAAGGGCAAGATCGGGGGGCATGACTAATTCTAATCGCGTTAAAGGCCCAAGAAAGGCATACATCCCAAGAGATAGTGTAAACCCTGGGACAAAACCCAAAACCCCAAGAATGGTAGCTTCCTGGAAAATTACCCGTAACAAAGCCATATCAGAATAGCCCATTGCTTTGAGCGTGCCGTACTCCGCCAGGTGATCGTTAACGTCGGCATAGAGAACTTGATAGACAATCACAATCCCAACTACAACTCCCATAATGGCGGCGAAACCAAAGATAGGACCAACCGCAGTACTCTCCTGGAACTTCAACTCTTTGGCAATCAGTTCTTCGTGGGTCAAAGCTTTGATCCCAGGAACATATTTTTCAATACTTGCCTTTACGGCATTTGCATCGGCATTCGGCTCTAGGGTAATTACTCCTACACTAACTTTATTTGCGGCCTCTTCTCCAAACAGCGCAATATAGTTAGTCTCACTCATAATCAAGTTCCCTTCTCCTAAAAAGAAAGAATTTCCCAGATTAAACAAACCAACTACAGAGATCCGTTGGTTGTCAATTAAGGCATTAACGCCACCTTTTTCTGTCCATAGCCGGGGAATTGGGCCAAAAGAGGCTTTAGCAAGGCGATCGAATAAAACACTCTTAGGTAAGTTGAGTTGCTCGCGTTGCTGATTTACTTCAGGAATGTTAAAGACAACCCGATTGGGATTGAAGGCAAAAACACGAGCTTGGAAGGATTTATGTTCTTCAGAGTAAGCCCATACTGACGATCTGACATACATGGGAGTAGCCGAGGCAACCCCATTTATAGCATCTGACTGGTAAAGGCGAATGCGATCGAAGCCATTGGCACCCAAAAATTCGCTGGTAGGATTAATTAGGAATAAATCTCCTTTAATACTTTTAGGCAAAGCAGTTGCTCCATTACTAAATAGTGCTAAGAATCCTAATTGCATGAAAACTAGCACATTGGCAAAGGCAATACCACCCATAGCTACAGAGAGGCGAACCTTTTGGTGCGATAACTGTGCCCAAGCTAGTGGACGATCGCTCGCGAAAGATTTGAGGCTAATGAGTTTCATGTATATTTGGAGTTTGATTATTTATCGATTATGGAAGCAACTCGATCGAAGACGATTGTGCTAAGCGATTTAATTTTTCTGGACACTAACTTTTGGCTGCGCCTTATCAGCAGTTTCTAGCTTTACGCGCACCTGTATATCTGTCAATGCAGAAACTTTAGGGCTATCCTCCTTGTCAATGCGAACTCTCATGACAAAGACACGTGCATTTTGATCGGTTGTGGGGCTATTGCTCGTTGTCGCATCTTGCAAAGATTTTTTTCCTATGCGTAAGCCAATATGCACGACCTTTCCTTTGATTTCCCCAGAAAAACTTCCGTACTCACTCGTGATAATCGCACGTTGTCCGAGGCGTACTTTTGGAATATCAGTTTCTGGTACTTCGGCATTAGCAAACATGCTATCTGTCTGTGCTAGTTCGACAATCCCCTGAGTGGTACTGACCTGCTCACCAATGCGCGTGTTGATTCTCAGAATTTGTCCTGCGATCAGAACTCGCACCTCGGCATCTTCGAGAATTGCTTTTTTTTGCACGACCGAAATCTTTGCTTTCTCTAGCTGTGCTCGCGCAATTTCTACATCTACTGGGCGTACTTCCTGAAGCTCGCTGAGTTTTGCCTGCTCTTGCGTAATCTCTGCTCGCAGAGTTCTCACGGTTTGATCGAGTTCGGCTTTGCGTGTAGCCAGTTCTGCCTGAGCGGTTGAGAGGTCTCGCAGGGCTGCATCAAATTCATCTCGTCTGAGCGCTCCTTCACGCACCAGAGCTTGCCGTCGCTGATAAGTTAGCTGGGCATTGCGAAGTGTTGCTTCTGTACTGGCGATCGCTGCCTTTCTCTGCACTGTTTGCGCCTGAAGTTGGGCTTGTAGGCGCTCGATTATAGCTCTTTGAGCCGCTAACTGTCCTAGTTTTGCGTCTCCTTTTTGAGCTTTCCTAAGTTCTGCTTGCCGCAGCCGTACATCTGCTTCCGCATCGCGCAGATCGGCCTGACGGCGATCGATCCCTTGCAAAATAGCAATCACCTGATTCGCTTTAACGAAGTCTCCCTCTTTTACCAAAATTTGGTTGACACGACTATCTTGGGCATTTGATACCGATAACTTGATTACTTCACCTTCAGGCTCAATGCGTCCCAAAGCGACCACGGCTGACACTGGAGCTGCTTCTACAGGTTTACCAGAAGGTGAATCATTCTTTATTTCAGAACAAGCAGCGCACAGCCAACTAACGACAAGAGCATGGCTTGACGCATGAGTTGGGAAATCATAGAAGATAACTGTCGAACGTACATTGCGATCGTTTTCTTGTGAGACTAATTGTGGTAGTAACGTTTGACATCATACATTTCCACATTAGTTCACCACATGGATCGAAACTCCCAAAGATTCCTGAGACTTTAGTACCGATCGTCAATAGGACTTTAGTGCCAGATGTCAAATCGTATTTGTGACTAAAGCCTCTAGAGATCAGAAGCTCAATGATTTACACTATAATTTGCCTCTAAAAACTTGCTAGTTTTACTAATTTTAAATGTTGTGAGTCTTGCTACTCGACTGAAAGTTCATCCTTTTCGTTTGTTACTCTATGTAGAGTGGATTCTGCTTGGGCTTGCAGTACTGGGCGAAATACCTTGGGATAGCATCCCTTTTCTGGAAAAACTTGTCGATCAACTTAGTGACTCATCGAAGCGGATTCCGTTTTCTTCCCTACTGACCTTGCTTAGTATAGCTAGCTTTGGTCTGATGGGACTGTGCCTACCCACAAAAGGGAATACTGTTCGTAAGGTTCTCTATACAGGGCTAGAATTTGGGCTAATTTGGCTAACTGCAGCGCTGGGGGGGTGGCAGACGCAATATATTTCTCTCTATCTCATAGTTGTTATTCGTAGCAGCCTAATTTTCCAGAAAACAGGTCGCATTGTTGTGACTGGTTTAGTACTTCTTTCATTCTTGCTGGCACTGTTGATTTTATTGCGAGATACCTCAATAGTCCAGAATTTTGCTTCTGGCATCCAACGAACCGATCGCGCTCAACTAGAACTTTTGGCCAGAATTTGGGCAGTCACTTGTACGATGCTATTTGGGTTAATTTTGGCATTTGTGCTGCTTTTGGTGAATGCTTTGCTTGCAGAACGCCAGAGCCAACAAAAACTGGCGATCGCGCACGAACAACTACAACGGTATTCTTTGCGTATCGAAGATCAGGCAACCCTCCAAGAACGAAACCGTATTGCCCGCGAGATTCATGACTCCTTGGGACACGCCTTGACAGCTCAAAGTATCCTGTTGGAAAATGCGTTGTTCTTTCACCAATCTAATTCAGAGAAAACTCAGACATTCCTCCAAGAAGCAAAACAACTTGGATCAGATGCACTCAAGGATATTCGCAACTCGGTCTCAACCCTCCGCAGCGATCCACTTCAAGGACAATCTCTAGAGAAAGCGATCGCAACTTTGATTGATGACTTTTGTAGAATCACTAATATTACTCCCAATTTCACAATTCAGCTCTCTTCTCTCATAACTGCTGAAGTTAGTACGACAGTCTATCGCATTACTCAGGAAGCCTTAACGAATATCTCCAAACATAGTCATGCCAAAAGAGCTACACTACAGTTGGCAACGAAAACAGACTGGCTCCATCTGACGGTGGAAGATAACGGGCAGGGCTTCAATCCGGAGCAGAACACAACGGGGTTTGGTCTTCATGGTATGCGAGAACGGGCGATCGCCTTGGGAGGGCGCTGCAAAATAATCAGTTCGCCAGGAGAAGGTTGTAGGGTCATAGTTGATATTCCACTTGCAAATTTATTACCATGATTCGCTTATTGATAGTAGACGACCAAATTATCATTCGGCTGGGTCTCAAAAGCTTACTAGAATCGAAACCCGATTTACAAGTGGTCGGAGATGCAGAAAACGGTCAACAAGCGATTGAATTGCTCACTTCATTGCAGGAGACATCGCAACAACCCGATGTGGTATTAATGGATGTGCGGATGCCTGTAATGGATGGCGTAGCGGCTACGCAGCAAATTTGCCTACGTTTTCCCGAGACTCACGTTCTAGTTTTAACTACATTCGATGATGATGAATATGTATCGCAGGCCATGCGATTTGGCGCAAAAGGATTCTTGTTAAAAGACATACCATCTGAGGAACTTGCCGTAGCAATTCGAGCCGTGCATCAAGGCTATACCCATCTTGGCCCCGGACTGTTTGAGAAAGCGCTCAATGGCCGTCCCATTTCCAACTTGACTGTCATTGATACACTACCTGAAGTCGCAGAAATTTCGCCTAGAGAACAAGAAGTTTTGTGCTTGATTGCCTCGGGAGCCAGTAATCGCGAGATTGCACAGTCACTTTACATTACAGAAAGAACAGTTAAAAATCACGTTACGAGTATCCTAAGTCGATTGAATTTACGCGATCGCACTCAAGCAGCGTTATGGGCGCAGCGAAATCTAGAGAATTTCCTATGATTCACACTACTCATCTATACAGCCAGATTTTCTAAACCATTCCTGAATTCGACTAGTTTGCAAATAGGAAAACTCTGATAGATGAGGCAAGGGTTTTGGTGGTGGCAGAAGACTAATGCTGGGCTTTCCTTGCTTAACTACCGCGACGCCAATATAATTTTTTTCGACAACCAAAATCTGTTTGGCATCAGTCAGCATTCTACCATTCTCTACCGTACCGATCGCGAGGTTAACGCCATTCTCCCTTTCGTTCACGAAATAAGATTGGATAATGCAGACCCTTCCTTTAGTTTTCGAAGGATAGATTAGAAAATCGTCGATAATTTGGCGACTGCCGAGAAAAGGAGTAATCGTTGGATTGATCGCACTCCAAACCTCGATCAAGGAATCAATTTGTTGCTTTTCGAGAACGGATCTCTGATCGCCGTATACAGGAGCAATTTTAACGAGCTGTGGCAATCGATCGATTTCACGCTTCCATTCAGATATAAGTACTTTCATTTCTTGGCGCGTAGGATAGCGTTCTGAAAGCTGATGTTGCTTAAGTGCCAGGTTACTAGCTTGACCGAGACTATCCTCTTTGCGGTTCATTTGATCCTTCGCGATCGCCCCTAGCATGGTTGTCAGTAAAACCAGGAGGGTAACTCTGATCGCCCCGATCGCAAGGCCTTTAAAAGTTTGCCCCATAGATAAACTTGCTGTTACCAAAGGATGTAGATTTGGGTTTGACCATAAATTGCCAAGCAAGGCTAAAGTCTCTGTCCAGTATGCGGTGTTATGATTTATCTAATCAAGGGTGATAATTTTTACCAAACACTTCTTTAGTACTGCTATATGTCCGTATTGCTAGCAATTTCTGTTCTGGCTCTGTTGGTTATAGTCCACGAGTTGGGCCACTTTATGGCAGCTCGACTCCAAGGTATTCATGTCAACCGGTTCTCGATTGGGTTTGGCCCCATACTTTGGAAATATCAGGGAAAGCAGACAGAATATGCTTTGCGGGCTATCCCTCTAGGCGGATATGTCGGCTTTCCTGATGACGATGAGGAAAGCGAGATTCCTAAGAACGATCCTAATTTGCTGGGCAATCGCCCGATCGCAGATCGAGCGATTGTGATAAGTGCAGGTGTAGTTGCCAATTTTGTGTTTGCCTATCTCGTCCTGCTAGTTATGACAATTAGCGTTGGCGTTGGCACTGTCGATATGCCTGGCGTGCGCATTTCTAGCATTCTGAATGCTGACTCACCCGCTGCGATCGCAGGTTTAAAGTCAGGTGATATTGTGCAATCGGCCAACGGCAAGCCCTTTGGCACTAGCCTGACCACACTCGAAGAATTTCAATCTTTAATTGCTAAAAATGCCAATCAGCCAATTAATCTGACCCTCAAGCGCGACAGTGAATCGCTCAACCTCACGGTTATCCCTAATGGAGAAATCGGTCACGGGCGCATCGGTATCAAGCTAGATTTTACAGGTACTCCCTTCCGCCGCCCCATTCACAATATCGGCGAAGCCGTGACAAGTGCGGCCAAAAGCTTTGAACGCCTAACAGTAATGACCGTCCAGGGACTAAAGCGGCTCGTTACCAATTTTGAAGAAACGGCAAGCCAAATTTCAGGACCGATCGCGATCGTGGCAATGGGTTCAGAATTAGCAAAATCCGACGCTTCTAGCCTATTTGACTTCACGGCAATTATTAGCATTAACCTGGCCATTATCAACATCCTGCCATTGCCTGCCCTTGATGGCGGACAGCTTGTATTCTTAGCGATCGAAGCACTACGTGGTGGGAAAGCACTACCAGCAGCACTGCAAGAAAACGTGATGCAAGGTGGTTTATTTCTCCTACTGGGCTTGGGCGTGTTTATGATCTTCCGCGATTCATTCAACCTGATCCAGCAGTCAGGTATTAGCCCTTGACCTTCTTGTCGCTAAAGGGTGTGGGTGTTAATCACACCAATCCTGTAAACTAAGAACTGCAATCTAAAAGCGATGGCGATTAAATCTTGATTTTAGTTATTGATAACTACGACAGTTTTACATACAACCTGGTGCAGTATCTGGGCGAATTGCTCCCAGCATATCCACATCTAGGGGAAGTAATGGTCAGGCGCAACGATGAAATTGCGATCGCCGAAGTGCAACAACTCGCCCCCAAAGGAGTTGTGATTTCGCCTGGGCCCGGTCGCCCTGAAGAAGCTGGAGTTTCCTTAGACATTATTCGAGAGCTTGGTGCAACTGTACCAATTTTGGGTGTCTGTCTCGGACATCAAAGTCTGGGTCTAATTTATGGCGGCAAGGTAGTTTCTGCCCCCTATCTCATGCATGGTAAAACCTCAGAGATCTATCACACTGGTGCTGGGGTTTTAACCGGACTAAGTAATCCTTTCACGGCAACGCGATACCATAGCCTGGTCATAGACCGCGATAACTGTCCTGAAGTGCTTGAGATTACCGCTTGGACCGACGATGACATCATCATGGCCGTGAGACATCGCGAATACCCCCACATTCAAGGCGTACAGTTTCACCCAGAGAGTATACTAACCAGTGCTGGCAAAGATATACTGCGCAACTTTCTCAAAGGGCTAGAGTCTGGGGGATAACAGTCAGTAGTCAGTTAGCTCAAAGCTAAAAGCATAAGTCTAAAAACTGATAACCAAACAACTAAGTAACCGATCTAACTAATAACCGATATGCAACGCAGGCAATTCATTCAACTAGCTCAAGGTGGACTAATTAGTACTTTGACCGCAGCAGGCGCGATCGCTCTGGATCGCAATTTGTCCCCAGCCTACTCACAAAATAAGCCGAAAAAGAGCACCAACAATAGCAGTGGATCGCTGTCGATTGAGTGGCTAGGACACATGAGCTTTTTGATTAGTGGTGGCGGCGCAACGATTTTGACGCATCCGTTTAAACCTGCTGGTTGTACAGCCAATAAGCCACAACCTAAAGCTTCTGCCGACTTGATCTTAGTTAGCTCGCGTTTGCTAGATGAGGGATACCTTGATGGGTTCCCGAAAAACAAGAAAATCCTGGCTCAGCCAGGTTCCTATAACCTGCAGGGTCTGAATATTCAGGGTATTCGCATGGATCACGATCGCCTGGGTGGAAGACGCTTTGGGACAAATGTGGCATGGCGATGGCAGCAGTCTGGTATTCGTATTTTGCATTTAGGTGGTGCGGCGGCCGCGATTGAGTCCGATCAACGCATCTTGATGGGTCGCCCCGATGTCCTTTTCGTTCCTGTGGGTGGAGGCCCAAAGGCATACACTGCGGCAGAAGCCCAGGCTGTAGTTACCGCCCTAAATCCCAAATTAGTAATTCCAACACATTACCGCACTGGCAAAGCTAGTGATAGCTGCGAACTAACTGCGGTTGATGAGTTTCTGACTCTGATGTCTGGGGCTAAGGTACAAAAACTAGGTGGATCGAGTTTGCAGTTGACCGCATCGAGTTTGCCTGAAAGTGTCTCTGTACGAGTGTTCAGCTAGTTGTTGAAATAGGTAGGTTTCCGAACATGGCAGTAAAACCTGATTGGTTAAGAGTGAAAGCGCCCCAGTGGGAGAGAGTTGGGAGCGTCAAGGAAACCCTGCGCGATCTGGGATTAAACACAGTTTGCGAAGAGGCTTCTTGCCCAAATATTGGTGAATGCTTTAACCTCGGCACCGCCACATTTCTGATTATGGGGCCTGCCTGCACAAGGGCTTGCCCCTACTGCGATATCGATTTTGAGAAGAAACCTAAACCTTTAGACCCTACTGAGCCAGATCGCTTAGCAGAGGCGGTGCGTCGCATGGGACTCAAGCATGTGGTGATCACTTCTGTAAATCGCGATGACTTAGCTGATGGCGGGGCATCGCAGTTTGTCGGCTGTATCGATCGCATCAAAACTCTCATGCCACAAACCACAATAGAAGTACTAATTCCCGATCTGTGTGCTAACTGGGAGGCTTTAGCCACAATTCTCTCCGCTCAGCCTCACGTACTCAATCACAATACGGAAACCGTACCCAGGCTTTACAAGCGCACGCGCCCCCAAGGAGATTACCACCGTAGTCTGGAGTTATTGCAACGTACCAGAGCGATCGCGCCCTGGATGTATACCAAATCCGGCATTATGGTAGGACTGGGCGAGGAGTCAGAGGAAGTCTTGGCTGTCATGCAGGATTTACGAGCTGTTGATTGCGACATTATTACGATTGGTCAGTACCTTCAACCTTCGCAAAAACATCTGAACGTGCAAGATTTTGTCCATCCCGACCAGTTCGCGCAGTGGCGGGTGGCAGGTGAGGCGATGGGCTTTTTGCAGGTGGTGTCATCGCCGTTGACCCGTAGCTCCTACCATGCCGAGCAGGTGCAGGCGCTCATGCAACTTTATCCGCGATCGCCTCAATCAATTCGCCAACTGTAACTGAGGTTAGCGCTAGACATTTTTTGCTTTTGCCTTTTTGCCCCATCATGCAGCCCCCCGAAGAAGCCGAACCGCCGCAGCTCCACCACATAAAAGCCCATCTCGATTTGGTATTGCTAGCACTAGAGGCGCTGACTGGCATTGGCTCTGAGGCTATGCTCCAGGCAGCAGAAGAATTAAATTTACATGAGGTTTTGAGTGATCGCATTACATTATGGCGATTGCGGCAAGCCAACCCTTTGCGTAAAGGTAAGGGGGGCAGGAAAAAACTCGATGTGGACGAAGCTAGGGCGATCGCGTTAATTGGTTGCCATCTGGCTGCCAAGAGTCATACGGCGATTCGGAATGCGGTGGAACAGTTAGAAAAATGTACAATTCAGAAGCGTCCTCCCTACCAAGAAGCAGATTTGGGCGATTATCTCGATCGCTTCAACGATTTTTACCAGGAGCGCATGTCGGAGGAAGAGCAAGTTGTCAATAGTAGTTTACAAAGGTTAGCATTGAAGTTATTAATCGATCTTTTGTTCTACAGTGCGCCAACTGGTTCGCGTCGCCTCTGGAGCGCCCTTCTAGAGCGTAGCCGCCAATCAAGATAATTGAGGCTATACAGATATGTCCATTCAACCGTTAGTGCAAAAGCATTTCTACGATCTACCCACCTGTTTGTTAGAGGTGTGGTCGGAGCGATCGCCTTTGTCCGAGTGGAGCGATCGCCCCATTGCCCAAAATCTGCGCTTTTGTTTGACTGTTGCCGAAAATGGGCGCTTTGGCAGGAGTAAGCAAAAAACAATTAAGGGGAATCAAAATCTCCTGGGCAAAATTATTGAGACAGTTGCAGACTACGCGGATAAATTTCTAGCTGAGGATAATTTTGCTAGTTTGAGCCATCATCTATCAATTCCAGATGCACCTAAGTTAAAACAGTTAAATCTCAGCACGTTGCAATTATTCGATTTAGTTTCTAGTTTGGAGCAGTGCGCGATTGAGATCGCGATCTTGCCAACAGTTGAACTAGAGGTAAAACGGATTACCCCAGCCTGGCTGAAGATTGCGGCTTTGGTAATTGCTACGGTGGGTGTTAGCACTAGCGCCGTGAGTCTGATTTTTAATCGCCCTTCCCCAGAACTTGTAACGAGCTCCAACAGAGAAACTGGAGTTATAGAGCCTCCTCCTCTAAGTAATGAGGGCAAAAAGGAGATAATCAGTGCCGCTAGTCCAGCGCCCCTTAACAATCCTACCCAAGATCAAAACAGCGCCCAGCCAGCTTCTAGATCGCAACCTCCAACACCTATCCCATCTCCCTCCAACCAAACGACGACTCCCCCAATTAAGATTGGGGAGCGATCGCCACAGCCCTCTCCCCAAAATGAACCGATCGCTCCTGAATCTAAATCCCCTAGTCCATCTCCTCCGCCTGAGCTTGACAAGAATAGATTGGAGCCCATACAACCTAACGCTCCAGAACCTCGTTTAGGAGACACACAACCCATCCGCCGCAATCCGATCGCTTCGCCTAATCTCTCAGGCAGAAAGGATGCAACACCAAATAGCACTGGTAGTTTCCGTTCAGATCCTCTCTCTGATTCAGAGATTTCAGGAAACGACGCTCAGAATACGCAAAAAATTTCTCAACACGATCTGAGAAAACCATTGCCAACTCCACCCATCCGCCCAGATGAGCTATCCACACCCGCTATCGTTAGCCCAGTTTCTCCAGTTGCGCCTTCAACTCCTCCCAACACAGCAATCACTTCTGGTAAAGTTACCAGTCAATCCAGGTCTGTACAATCTAGGGATTTAGTTCGATCTCGCTTGCCAGTCAAAGTCAATCCCCACGATCCACAAGCAGGTATTTTTGGCGCAACAATAGCCAATATCCAAATCGAGAGCATTGAGACTACACTTAGCGATGATATTAAGACATCTCTGTCTAATCATATAAAAACCACCAGCTTATCTAACAAAGCTAGTGGCGAAGTAGTATTTGATATCTCTATCGATCGCGGCAAAGTTCTACAAGTAAAACCTGATGAAACTGTATCGACATTAGAGAATAACTTAGTAGTTGAGAATCTCAGGCGATCGCTACTTAATTGGCAAGCACCTGAGTCTGCTAGTGGCAAAATTCGGCTAGGTTTAAGCGTGCGAGCAAGTTCCAAATGAGTTTAGTTGTAAACCCAGAATTTATTGCAAGACACCACTTGCGATCGCAAGTTACTCTTCAGTAGGAGCTTCGGATGACGTTTCAGATACAGATTCTTGGCTATCTTCAGCCTGTTCAGTTTCCGCAACCTCTTGCACCTCTTCGACGACTACAGGAGGTTTAGCTTTAACTGGTCTAGGGCCACGCATAAGTGCTGGACTACCTGCTGATTTAGGTTCTTCTTGTTTAGATCCCCTTCCACCTCTGCCCCGATCGCGGTCGCGGTCGCGATCCTTATTATGGGTAGAGCGATCGGCACGTTGTTCTGACGGCTGCGAGATTGCGCTGTCGGTATCGTTGGTTGTGTCTTTAGCTGGCCGCTCAGACTTTTTAATTGGACGCTCTACCATATGTTTTTCTTGATTTGTCACAAATATCATACCGCAAACCCTGGTTAGAAATTTTGCTTGCGATCGGCAAAGAAAAATACTAGAGCGATCGCTGATTAGAAGATGCAAAGAAATTTTTTAACGATTTTAAAATACAAGCTTCGACATCAAAACAGGTAATGCAAGGTTAATTGATTTGAACTTACGTATTCAATGGCTAGAAACTAGATCACCCCTAGCCCCCCTTAAAAAGGGGGGAATCCGAAAGCCCCCTTTTTAAGGGGGTTGGGGGATCGACTGCGTAAGTCCTGTTAATGATGTTATTTAGAATGATTTCAAGTAAGAATTATGTGGGGAGTTTGATGCATAGCCCTCAAACTCCTTCAAATATAGATCTTCTTTTAGTTCTACGTATGGTGAGTTAATTATTTTGATGAAGCGATCGCGCCATCCAATTTGATCCCGCGAATTGAATAATCTAATAATTCCATCGGATGCATAATGGGAATTTGTTGGGCTTGTAGGTGCAGATGCTTCCGTATTTGGACATTACAGCCAACATTTGCAGAAGCAATCAAGCTGGCTTTGGTATTCACTAGATTCTGTACCTTCTGTCTACCCAACTCGTCCCCCACCTCAGGTTGTAGGATATTGTAAACACCCGCGCTGCCGCAGCAGAGTGCCGCATCAATTGGTTCGCGTAGCTCAATACCTGGAATTTGTTTGAGAAGGCGACGTGGTTCCAGACTAATTTTTTGACCGTGCAGCATGTGGCAAGCATCCTGATAGACAACTGCTAGAGGCTGCTCTTGCAACGGAGAGAGCGGCGCGGTTAATCCCACTGCATCGAGAAATTCCTGCACATCTTTGACTTTGCCAGCAAAAACCTTAGCTTTCTCAGCATATTCGGGATCGTCCTGGAGGATGTGACCATATTCTTTCAGTGTATGACCGCAACCAGAGGCATTAATAATCACCGCATCTACATTAGCGTCGGCAAAAGTATCGATTAATTGGCGCGCCAGCTCTTTCGTTTGCTGTTCTTGACCCTGATGATGAGTTAAAGCCCCGCAACATCCCTGGGTTTTCGGAATCACAACTTCACATCCATTTGCGGTCAATACTCTCACCGTCGCCTCGTTCACCTGCGGTAAAAAGAGCCGCTGCACGCAACCTAAAATCATCCCAACCCGATAACGTTTCTCGCCTTGGGCGGGAACCAATTGCGGCAAACTATCTTGAAATGCTTTGCCAGAAATTTCTGGCAAGACAGATTCCATCGCGGCAATTTGTGGGGGTAGAAAGCGATCGAGCAACCCGGTGGAGCGAATTAGTTTTTGCAAGCCGAGCTTTTGATAGATCGATAGAGGGGCAAGCAATACTCGTAGGCGTTGGGGATAGGGGAAAATCGCAAAAATCAACTGGCGCAACAGTTTCTCTGGCAAGCTACGGTTATGATTGCGTTCTATTTGTGGGCGGGTGGCGGCAATCAATTTGTCGTACTGCACGCCTGAGGGACAGGTGGTAACGCAGGCGAGGCAACCCAAACAGGTGTCAAAGTGTTGACTTGAGGCATCTGAGAGCGGAATCCTCCCTTCATTAATGGCATCCATCAGGTAGATGCGACCTCTGGGTGAGTCGGTTTCTTTGCCCATGACGCGATAACTGGGACAAGTAGCTAAGCAAAAGCCGCAATGCACGCAGGCATCAATTAGCTTAGGATCGGGGGGATTTTGCTTGTCAAAGCCAGTTATGGTGTTTGCTAAAGATGACTCGGAGGTCTGCATATAATTAATTTAAGCCTGCAATATTACCCCAATTATGCCTCAGTTAAATCCTTCAACGTAAATTATGTTAGTGCAACCAAAAAAATTACTTATCTTGATTATTTTAAGCATGGTTTGCCCATATCCTTTTTTGGATAGCTCTTTTGCATTTCCTGTTAAATACGATGCCAGATGTACGTTTTACGAAGGATCTGCTAAAGCACCAGATTTATATCAAATAATTGATGACAAAAAATGCTTCGTTAAATTCTTGAATGACAGTAACCTTATCATCATTTGGTCAGATGGGGTAATCACTAAAATTAAAGTTAGGTTTCCATCTGTTAGCTATGATGATAACTCTGTCGATCATAACCCAACTATTGATGGGTTTCCTGCTATTGGACATAGGAATAAACAAGACGGTACTTGTATTAGCTGGAGTTTTAACAAATTTATTGATAGGACTATCTGCATCAAGTATTAGTAATTTGTTGTAGCTTTTGTACAAGCTAAAATTTGGAACCTAGTCGCAAGTGCAAGGAGTTATGCAGGTCTTGTTCTAACTATCGGTCTTCACCAATTAATTCGATATTTCAGATAGATATTCTAAAATCGTGGTGGCAATTTCGACTTCGCCACGTTTGTTGGGGAGGGTTTGGGGGCGGCGCGGCGATCGCATATCACTTGTAAGAAACTGCCAGTCGCCTTCATAAAAATCTGTGGGTGAGATAATTAGGTGGTGATTGTAGTCTTGCAAGCCATCGATTAGAATTTCAGCTTCCGAGAAGCCCTCGCGGGTCAGGCATACAACTGGAACGCCAAGGCGACAGGCTTCAGAAAGGGTACTATATCCTGGCTTAGAAATAATCCGATCGCAGATAGGCATTAAATCTACAGGGCGCAAGGTATGTCCGCAGATTTGGGTGAGATTAGGTAGATCGGGAGCATCGCGATCGAAGGTGATGAATTGCCAGTCAGGAAATTTCGCTAAATTGTGATAGGGAATAGCATTCAAACTCAGGCCGCCAAACGTGAGTAGGGCTTTTGGTCGAATGTTGCACATCGAAAAGCGATCGCATAGTTCTTCCGCACTATATTTGGGCGTGCCTCCAGTTAAGCCAATATCGTGCACTTCAGTAAAGTTAGACATCGGTTCGTGGAAAGGTAGGCGTAGCAGGCGATCGCATTTTCCGTGCAATTGCGATATCCAATCTGTTATTTCGGCAAATTCGCGTTCGCCTTTATCTACCCAATCCTGGTAGATGAAATCCCAGCCAAAGTTACCTGACATCCAACAAGGAATATTTGCTGCTTCCGCGATCGCTGCTAGCAATGGTGGAATATCTGCCACAATCAGATCTACTTGGTGCGCATGGAGAAACTCTACTTCCCGTGCGATAATTTCCGATTGATTTGAGCGTAGGAAATTAAGTTTGTCGAGTGTTGCCGCCTTATCCATCGTGAGGCTATCTGATTGGATGACGCCGACATCAAAGGAGCGCTCATGGTGAATGAAATCCTCTGAAATGTATGACTCCAGCAACCAACGCGGGGCAGTCGTGGCAATGATAATCGTAATTTCAGGACATCGAGCTTGCAATTCGGCGATTACTGAGCAGGTGCGGGTAGCATGTCCGAAGCCGTGGCTGGTAATAGCAAAATAAACTGTTGGCATTATTTACTCCTGGACAATGACTTCCTTTACAAGTTCTGATGGGATTTTGGCATCGATCTGAGACAGAGCCGTTAAAGAAGATTTACCACTACCTGCGATCGCTTGAATTGAAGTCAAATCAGTAGCTAAATCATCTGATTTAGATTTGAACAGATCGCGGGCACTCACCAGGTAGATGCTAGTTAAAGTGAGGGCTACGCCAATCCATTGGGCGTTAGTAAGGCTTTCTTGCAAGAAGATATTACCAAATAGCAGCGCAAAAATAGGAGTGGAGAACGTGAGAGCACTCAGCGTTGTGAGACTGCCTGAAGACGCGAAATAGAAAAATAGACCGTAGGCGATCGCGCTACCCATAATTGTCATGTAAGCCATGCCCAGCCATCCCCAAGCATTCAAATCTTGCCACTGACTTTGTTCGCTCAGCGCCGACACAGCTAGCAGCGGCAATCCACCTAAAACCATATGCCATCCCGTCGCGACCAGTGGGTCGGCATTACGCACTACCGGACGAATCAAGATCGTACCGATCGCCATCGACAACGATGCTCCCAGCATCAACCATTCGCCCAAAGTAAAGATGCCTCCTTGCCAAACAGTAGTGAAATCTCCTGCCAGCAGTGCGCTCATCAGGTCAGCAGGTAGACCGATAATGCTAATACCCAATATCCCCAAAAGCAAGCCCCCAATTGCGACTAAACCAATCCTCTCTTTATATAACAACGCTGCCAGCACTGCTACAACCAATGGTTGCGAGTCGATCAACAGTGAGCCTAGACCTGCGTCAGTTCTTACCAATCCTAATGCCAAAAAACCTTGAAATAACGTACCATCCACCAATGCGAAGAGGAAGATCCACAACCAGGCTCGCCAAGTTTTAGGTTGCGGCTTCCCCAACCAATTAGCAACCGCAAGTAGCAATATACCTGCTGGAATCAGTCGCACCGCCGCCAGAAAGAATGGACTGGTTTGCGGCATCACCGACTTCATCACCACCATAGCCGTCCCCCACAGAAAGAAAGGTAAAAGCACAAAAGCAGATTGGCGACTGATCTTTGGCATTTGAACTTGCATATAGGAGAAATAGGCGAAATGGTAAACTTGGCTTGATTGGAAATTGTAAACAATTTTATCTGCGATCGCATTGAACCTAAGATAGCGATCGCAGATCGTATGCGGAGATACCTAACCCAATGAATGCCCGTCCCAAAATAATCGTGCTTGATGATGACCCCACGGGATCGCAAACCGTTCATAGCTGTTTATTGTTAACGTGTTGGGACGTAGACACGCTCAGGCTAGGTTTGATTGATGCGTCACCACTGATGTTCGTACTTACCAATACCAGAGCGATCGCGCCCAATGCCGCCACTGCTATTACCCGCGAAGTTTGCCATAATCTCAAGCTAGCATTAGCCGCCGAGAATATTACGGAATTTTTGGTAGTGAGCCGTTCCGACTCAACGCTGCGCGGACATTATCCGATTGAAACCGATGTGATCGCCGAGGAAGTAGGGCCATTTGACGCGCATTTCCTCGTACCAGCATTTTTTGAAGGAGGACGTTTCACCCGCGATAGCGTGCATTACCTAGTTGTCGATGGTGTGCCTACGCCTACCCACCTGACGGAATTTGCCAAAGATTCTGTATTTGGTTATACGCATAGCTACCTACCCGATTATGTCGAAGAAAAGACCAAAGGTAGAATTTCCGCAGCGATGGTGACGCGATTTTTGCTAGAGGGGATACGGCAAGGCAGCCTGGAGCAATTAATGCAGTTGCACGATAATCAATGTTGCGTTGTCGATGGCGAAGTACAAGACGATCTAGATCGATTTGCCAGCGATATTCTAGAAGCCGCTTCCCAGGGCAAGCATTTTCTCTTCCGCAGTGCCGCGAGTCTGCTCACCGCATTGGCACAGCTAACACCCCAGCCCGTTGCGGCTGAGTCGATGTCAAAATACGTGCGCTCTGCAAAGCCTGGTGCGGTGTTCGTTGGTTCTCATGTCAAAAAGACCACAGAGCAATTGGAAAAGCTATTACAAGCAGAGGGGACTGCGGCGATCG
>JANMRU010000335.1:0-9354 GCA_031388585.1 Pseudanabaena sp. SOY_30_concoct_251
GTCCGCAAATCTAAACCTAGGTAAGTTTGTAGCAATTTGGCGCAGCGATCGACCTCTGCCCGAAACGTTGGTTCCACCTGATAAAGTTCCCGTCCCATGTTGACGTACTGGGAACCCTGACCTGGAAACAAAAACGTCACTTGCCGAGCGGTTTGCTCCTGAAAGGCGATCGCGCCCGCATCGGGAGATTTTAAGGCAGCTATAGCTTCTGCACGATCGCGACAGACCAGCGTACGGCGATTACCGAAGGTTTTGCGTCCCACTTGTAGGGTATGCACGACATCAGCAAAATTGAGTTCTGGGTATTGCTGTAAATGCTCCGCCAGATTAACTGTCATGGTTTCTAGCGCAGTCTCAGTTTTCGCAGATAGGATTAATAACTGCCAGGGACGAGCGGGCTTTTTGTCCTCGACAGTTTCGGCTGTTTTGATGGATTCTACCTGCGGAGCTTCTTCTAGGATGGCGTGGGCGTTAGTGCCGCCAATCCCAAAGGAACTTACTCCCGCCCGTCGCGGCATATCCAGCGCTTTCCATTCAGATAGTTTGGTGTTGACATAGAAAGGACTATCGGTAAAGTCAATTTTAGGATTGGGATGCTCGAAGTGCAGGCTGGGGGGCAACATCTGATGTCGCAGTGCCAGAGCAGTTTTCATGACACCAGCAACCCCAGCTGCCGCATCCATATGTCCCATATTAGATTTGATCGAGCCGATCGCACAGAATCCCTTTTTCTCGGTACTGCTGCGGAAAGCCTGTGAGAGCGCGGCAATTTCAATTGGGTCACCCAGAGGTGTTGCCGTGCCGTGCGCTTCAATATAGGAGATCGCCTCAGGCTCGATCTCTGCGGTAATCTGAGCGGCGCGGATGGCATTGGCTTGTCCTTCAATGCTGGGTGCGGTGTAGCCAATTTTCCAAGCACCATCGTTATTGATGGCTGAGCCTTTAATCACGGCTTCAATGCGATCGCCATCGGCTAGAGCATCCTCCAGTCGCTTGAGAACGATAATTCCCGCGCCATTCCCGATCATGGAACCTTTGGCTCTAGCATCGAATGTCCGACAGTGTCCGTCATCTGAGAGAATGCCGCCCTCTTGATATAGATAGCCGTTTTTTTGAGGTAAGCGGATCGAAACACCGCCAGCTAGTGCCATCTCGCAATCGCCACTCAACAAGCCTTGACAGGCTAAGTGAATGGCAACCAGGGACGAAGAACAGGCAGTTTGAACCGTGATGCTTGCCCCGCGCAGATCTAATTTGTAGGAAATCAGTGTGCTGAGGTATTCGCCATTGGCGATCGCAATAGGAAAACCGCCCACCGCTTCAACCAAGTCAGGGTTGGAGAACAGGTTGTTGAGTACATAGTCATTTGTGCTGGCTGCCGCGTAAACGCCAATAGGACTCTTATATGCTTGTGGATTATAGCCAGCATTTTCTAATGCTTCATGGGCGCACTCCAAAAAGAAGCGGTGCTGGGGGCTTAAAATTTCTGCTTCTCTGGGGGTGTAGCCAAAGAATGCGGCATCAAACAGCTCAATATCATCCAACACTGTCCCTGCTTTGACATAATTGGGATGATTGAGCAGCGCCGGATCGACTCCTGCCGCAATCAGTTCGGCATCGGAGAATGTAGCGATCGATTCGACTCCATCCCGCAGATTGCACCAAAATTGATCGATGGTTTTAGCTCCTGGAAAGCGACCTGCCATTCCGATAATGGCAATTTCTAGTCCGGTTTGATGGTGGGATGTATTGAATGCTGTGATGTTATTCATGCGCTGTTACCTCTGGTGAAGCCCCCTTAGATGAACGTGCTAACCTCTGTTTTAAGCGGTTTCTCCCTGCCTCGACATCGGCAATCTGTTGGCTGCTTTTCTCTGAAATCGCAGCGGCTTCGCTCGATTCTCCGCTTAGATATTTAGCAAAAGCGGCGATCGTGGGATATTTGAAAATTTCCATTAGCGCCAGCTCTCGATCCAGAGATACCTGCAACTTCTGAGCTAGCTGCACCATGAGTAGCGAGTGCCCTCCTAGATCGAAGAAGTTATCATTCATTCCCACTTTCTCTAGTTGGAGAACCTCCTGCCAGGTTGCCGCGATCGCTTTCTCTATCTCGCTGCGTGGGGCAATATAGGTAGCGGCGGACTGCGCTGACAGATCTGGTGTGGGTAAGTTGCGGCGAGCAATTTTGCCATTTGGCGTTAGGGGGAATCGATCCAGCAAGACGAAGGCTGAGGGGAGCATGTAGTTCGGCAGCCGTGCTTGCAGGAAGCTACGTAAGTCGCTAATACTTTGGGCCTGTTCCTGTTGCAACACCACGTATGCCACTAGGCGGCGATCGCCTGGCATATCCTCCCGTGCTAAAACTACAACTTCTCGGATGGCAGGATGCTGGAGCAGAGCGGTTTCGATTTCGCCCAACTCGATGCGGAAGCCACGAATTTTCACCTGATTGTCGATGCGTCCGATGTATTCAATGCTGCCATTTGGGATATTATTAGGCACATAGCGCGCCAGGTCTCCCGTTTTATATAAACGCGCCTGCGGATCGTTGCTAAATGGGTTAGGAATGAATTTCTCTTCTGTCAATTCTGGGCGGTTCAGATATCCCCGCGCCAAGCCATCGCCGCCCACATGCAACTCCCCAGGTACGCCCACAGCCACTGGCTGTAGATTGCGATCCAAAACGTAGATTTGACTGTTGGCGATCGGATAGCCAATTGGGATAGTCGTCGCCGCTTCAGAAACATCTCGCACTAAGAACCAGGATGAATAAGTTGTATTCTCTGTGGGACCATATACGTGCAGCAGATACTGAGGAGCGCCGTTTTGCAGCACTTCTCTCACCCACCTCGGATCGACCGCCTCGCCACCAAACAGCAGATAGCGCAACGAACCAAATGCCTGCGGTACAAAGCTAGCAATCTGATTGAACAGCGCCGTAGTCAAAAACAATACACTAATGCCATGCTCTCGAATGTAGACCGCGAATTCTTGCAGCGAAAGCATAATGTGTTGGGGTACGCCTACTAACCTCGCGCCGTTTAACAGCGCTCCCCAAATCTCGAAGGTCGCGGCATCGAACGATGCATTAGAAGCCTGGGCAATGCGATCGCTCTGGTTCAACTGCACGTAGTCAGTATTTAAAACCAATCGATTCACAGCTCGATGGGGAACCATAACCCCCTTGGGTTGGCCAGTGGAGCCTGAGGTATAGATCACGTAAGCCAGACTGTCCGCCGACACTTCGCAGGTGAGATTATTCTCAGGCTCGACACTGATGGATGACCAGTCTGTATCCAGGCAGACCACCTTCACCTCAAGTGAGGGAAGTCCCTCTACCAGTTGCTGCTGAGTAAGCAGAACTGACACCTGGGCATCAGCCAGCATATAACTCAGGCGTTCTGGGGGATAGTTGGGGTCGAGCGGCACATAAGCTCCTCCTGCTTTGAGTATGCCTAGCATCCCTACGATCAACTCAACTGAGCGTTCGACACAGATGCCTACCAGCATTTCTGCTCCCACTCCCAGCACTCGTAGGTAATGCGCCAGTTGATTGGCGCGGCTATTCAATTCTCCGTAGGTGAGCGGGCAATCTGCGAACACGGTGGCAACGGCATCGGGTGTGAGTTCTGCCTGTTGTTCGAATACTTGGTGGATGCACTGACTATGGGGATAGTCGGTCTGGGTGTGATTCCAGCCCTGTAACTGGTGTTGCTCAGCTACGGTCAGCATGGGTAATTCGCCAACTTGCTGCGTTGGCTTCGCGACGATGCTCTCTAGTAGGGTCTGGTAATGCCCTGCCATGCGTGCGATCGCCTCAGCCTCAAACAAATCTGTGTTGTATTCCCACAGCCCCATTAATCCCTCATCTGTTGCCTCGATCATCAATGTCAAATCGAATTTTGCCGTTTGGTTTTCTCCTGCCAGGGCGCTCAACGTTAAGCCAGGTAGTTCCACATCTGACATTGGGGCGTTCTGAAGCACAAACATCACCTGGAATAGGGGAGTATAACTGAGGTCGCGTTCCAGATGTAATCCTTCAACCAGTAGCTCAAATGGCAGGTCTTGATGAGCATAGGCTTCCAAACAGTTCTCTCGCACTCGTCCCAATAATTCTCGAAAACTAGGATTGTCGGACAGATCGGCTCGCAGAACGATCGTGTTGACGAAGAAACCAATTAAGCCTTCGATTTCACCGTGGTTGCGGTTAGCGATCGGAGAGCCAACTAAAATATCCATTTGTCCTGTGTAGCGGTATAGCAGGACATCAAATGCGGCTAGTAGCGCCATGAACAAGGTGACACTTTCGCGCCGACTCAGTGTATTAAGGGCTTCGGTGAGTTCGAGCGGCAGGATAAAGGATTGCGTTGCCCCGCGCCAGCTCTGCACCGATGGTCTGGGGCGATCGCTGGGTAGTTCCAATAATGCAGGTGCATCTGCTAGTTGTTTTTGCCAGTAATCGATTTGAGATTGCAGCACTTCTCCCTGCAACCACTGTCGCTGCCAGACAGCAAAGTCGGCATATTGGATTGAGAGTTCGGGTAAGGGAGAGGGCTGATTTTGACAGAAGGCGGTGTAGAGAGCGGCAAGTTCACCGACGAATGCCCCCATTGACCAACCATCGGAGACAATGTGGTGCATGCAGAACAGCAGGATATGCTCTGTTTCCGACAACACTAGCAATGTAATCCGTACTAATCTATCTTCAGTCAAATCAAAGGGATGCACTGACTGGGCGATCGCTAGTCGCTGCGTTTCGCGATCGCGTTCGACCGTAGGTAAATGTTGTAAATCCACGACGGTCAGATGCCAAGCGGAATCTCCCTGAACGATCTGTACTGGCTGACCATTTTGAACGATGAAATTGGTGCGAAGGGCTTCGTGGCGGCGAACGATCTCCTTGAAACTATGTTCCAGTGCTACGACATCCAACTGACCTTGCAGGCGAATTGCTCCAGGGATATGATAAGCTGCGCTGCTGAGGTCAAGCTGTTGCAGGAACCACAATCTCTGCTGGGCAAAGGAGAGAGGTAATGGTTCATTTCTCCGATCGGGAGCGATCGATTGCAGGGGAGGCGCTGCCAGTTCGGTGATATCTTGCTGCGATCGCTGGATGTACTCAGCTAACTCTATAATCGTTGGTGATTCAAACAGATTACGTAAGGGAACTTCCAACTTAAAGGCAGTCCGAACCCGCGAGATCAGTTGAGTGGCGAGTAGGGAGTGACCGCCGAGTTCAAAGAAGTTATCGCGAACGCCAACTTGTTTGATGCCTAAAACGTCTGCCCAGATTTGTGCTAGGGTTTGTTCGAGCGGGTTTCTGGGAGCTACAAACTGTGCTTCTAGTTGCTGAGCGAAGTCGGGTGTGGGTAAAGCGCGGCGGTCGATTTTGCCGTTTGGAGTTAATGGCAGGGCTTCCAAAAACACAAACGCGGCAGGCACCATGTATTCTGGCAGTCTTTGCTTGAGGAAGCCACGCAGAGAGCTGACAGTGGGTGTTTGTTCGCGATCGCACACCAGATAAGCCACGATGCGGTTATCCCCTGGCACATCTTCCCGTGCGATCGCTACTATCTTTAATACACCTGGATACTGGCTCAGTATCGTTTCGATTTCTCCCAACTCAATGCGGAAGCCGCGAATTTTAACTTGATTGTCAATTCGTCCCAAGTATTCGATATTACCGTCTGGCAAGTAGCGAACTAAGTCTCCTGTCTTGTACAAACGAGCCTGTGGGTCAGGGCAGAACGGATTAGGAATAAATTTCTCCTGGGTCAAATCAGGACGATTGAGATATCCTCTAGCCAAGCCAGCTCCACCAATATGTAGCTCCCCAGGCACTCCAATTGGCATGGGTTGAAGGTTTGAGTTGAGAATGTAGACTTGCGTATTACTGATGGGGCGACCGATCGCAGGAGCAACTGTGTCGCTTTCATTGCGGATCGCCAGCCCAGACGTGGTGACTACGGTATTTTCAGTAGGGCCGTAGTTATTCACCAACTCGAATGGAGCTGAAGCAGGTGGATATCTGTGCAGTTTATCCCCACCAGTTAAGATAGTTCTTAGTGGGATTGTGTCATCCCATTCCAGGGATAAAAATTCCTCGGCGAGTGGGGTTGGCAAAAAGGCGATCGAGATCCTGTTAGTGATGAACCAATTCTGAAGATCGACCAGGGAACCTAAGAGTTCTGACTTGACTAAGTAGATACTCGCTCCAGTTGCCAGATAAGGCCATAATTCCCATGCCGAAGCGTCGAAAGCGATTCCCGCCAATTGAGTTGCCCGATCTGATGGTGCGATCGCAAAAGTGCGTTGATGCCAGTAGACCAGATTCATCAGTCCTTTGTGCTCCACCTGCACGCCTTTTGGTTGTCCTGTGGAACCTGAGGTATAGATGACATAGGATAAGTTGCTGGGCTTCACACCGCTAACGGGATTTTCGGGGTTGCGTCGAGCAATTTGATACCAAGGCATATCCAGGCAAATGACTGTTGCCTTGTGCTTTGGTAGTCTCTCAACAAGATGTTTTTGGGTTAATAGAACCGCTACCTGGGAGTCTGCCAACATGTACTCCAGGCGTTCGGAGGGATAGTTAGGATCGAGTGGAATGTATGCCCCACCTGCTTTGAGGATGCCGAGCAGACCCACTATCAGGTCGAAGGAGCGTTCTGCACAGATGCCAACCAGCACATCTGGCCCCACACCCATTGCCTGTAAATAGTAAGCTAATTGGTTGGCGCGAGTATTGAGTTCCCAGTAGGTGAGATATTTGTCTTCAAATACGACGGCAACGGCATCAGGATTATGCTCTACCTGGTGCTCGAATCGCTGATGAACGCACCAATCATCGGGATAGTCTGCTTGTGTATCGTTCCACTCCACCAATAATTGCTGTTGCTCTGAGGCTGTTAGAAGAGGTAATTCGTGAACGTACTGTCCTGGGGAAGCTACCATTCCCACCAGCAAGGTCTGTAAGTGTCCTGCCATGCGGGCGATCGCATCTCGATCAAAGCGCGCTGTCTCATAATGTAGGTCGATCGACAATTGCTCGCTCAAGATCGCTACCAAGGTCAATGGATAATTAGTCTGTTCGGCGCCTTTAATATTTAAGACATCTAAACTACCTTCCTGCTCCTGTAGTGAGGTATCAATGGGATAATTCTCAAACACCACAATGCTCTCAAATAGAGGCATACCTCCTGGCACATCACTCCAAGCTTGGATCTCAACCAGTGGCGTGTGGGCATACTGTTCTGACTCGACCTGTTGTGCTTGCAATGCCTTCAGCCAGGGCAACAGTTGGGTGTCGTCTGTAATCTGTACGCGCATAGGTAAGGTGTTGATGAACAGTCCCACCATTGATTCCACATCCATCAGAGTGGGAGGGCGACCTGAGACCGTCGCCCCGAACGCGACATCGAATTCACCACTGTAGCGACTCAACAGGATTGCCCAGGCTCCCTGCACCAGGTTGTTGAGAGTTAGTTGGTGCTGTTTTGCAAATGATTGGAGCGTGGCAGTTGCCTCTGGCGCTAACTGAATGTGCTCGGTCGCATAGCCAGACATTTGCTTACCGCTCGATTGCCGATCTACGGTCAGGGGAGTGGGAGCTGTAAAGCCCTGAAGTTTCTGCCGCCAGAATCTTTCTGCTTCGGCACTATCCTGTTGTTGCAGCCAGTTGATGTAACTTTCATAGGGTTGGGGTGTAGGCAAGTACAAATCCTCTCCCTTGCTGAAAGCTTCATAGAATGCAAAGACCTCTTGAATAACTTTTGATAACGACCAGCCATCAAGTAGGAGGTGATGATAGCTCCATACAAGCTGATAAGTATTGTGGTCTAAGTGAATCAGGGTATAGCGCAATAGCGGAGCTCGATCCAATTCAAAACCTTGTTCGCGATCGCTCTGCAAAAAAACCTCTAGTTTTTCCTGCTGTTCCCTAGAAGAGTGCGATCGCCAATCTTCATGAATCCAAGCTAAATCAACCACTTTGCGAACGACCTGGAGCGGCTTTTTGCGGTTCTCCCAAACAAACAGGGTGCGCAGCACAGCATGGCGTTGCACTACATGTTGCCAAGCTTGCTCAAATGCTTGTATATCCAGGTAACCGAGGAGCGTACAACTCAACTGTTCCACATACACTCCCGACCCTGGGGCGTATAGAGTATGGAATAACATCCCTTGCTGCATGGAGGACAGGGGGTAGATCGACTCGATATTTTTGCTTTTGGTTTGTTTGTCCGCGATCGCCATTGTTGTTTTTCCTCCTAGTCAATTTCTGCTATCAGATCGTCCAGTTCTCGCTGACTCAACCCAGCTTTGGAAAAATCCGAAGGGGTAAAGCCAACTGCATCTGGCGATCGGCAATGGTCAATCAAATCTCGCAAAGCCTCCATAAACCATCCAGCTAGACGCTCAATTGTGCTGCGTCGATGGATTTCGTTGCTGTACGACCAATCAATTTGCAACCTGCCATTGACTACTATTCCACTCACATCTAGCAGATGGCTGCGATATCCTAGTCTGCTACTTTCAGAGCCTCCAGACTCCTGGGTTAACTGCCACACATGCGATTCTTCCTGTGCAACTTGCCCTAGGTAGTTGAATCTCACCTGTGCAGGGGGTACTGTCTGAATTTGTGCTGCGGTTGGACTTAGATAGCGTAAGATGCCATAGCCGATACCGCGATTTGGTAGGCGACGTAGTTGCTCTTTGATCGACTTCAGAGCTTGACCTGGATGTTTATCTTCTTCCTCTAAACACACAGGAAATAGGGAAGTAAACCAGCCCACGGTACGCGATATATCCACATCGTCAAACAATTCCTCTCGTCCATGTCCTTCCAGATCTAAGCGGAGGGAGCGTTCTCCAGTCCACCGTGCAAAGCTCTGCAACAGAGCGGTTAAGAGCACATCGTTCATCTGGGTGTTATAGGCAGAGGGTACTTCTTGTAGAAGCGCGCGAGTTTCTTCCGCATTCAAAGATACAGACACATTTGAAGTGGCAGCTACTTTATTACTCTCGTGGCTGAGAGAAAAGTCTACTGGCAAAGGAGTTAAGCCCTGACCAGATTGAGTTAGCCAGTAGTCCAATTCGCTTGAAATGGCATTAGATTGGGCATACTCGGTGAGTCGGATTGACCACTCTTTAAACGAAGTAGTTTTAGGCGGGAGTTGAATCAATTCGCCTCGACCAACCTGTTGGTAAGCCACCAACAAATCCTCTAGTAGGATGCGCCAAGAAACACCATCGACAGCGAGGTGATGGATAATCAGTAACAATCGACCAGGTATGTTGCTACCCAACTGGAATAATGCCGCTCTCATCAGAGAAGCATCCGAGAGATTCAGACTC
>JANMRU010000310.1:0-7176 GCA_031388585.1 Pseudanabaena sp. SOY_30_concoct_251
ATTCCAGCTTTCTACAAGCAGCTTAAAGATGCAGGCATCACCTCCAAAGTCGTTCCAATCATGGCATATCCCACCACAGAGGAAGAGATTCAGGCAATGGGTCCTGAATTTGCTGAAGGACATTACAGCAGTTTTAATTACTTCCAAACCGTCGATACGCCTGAGAACAAGGCATTTGTGGAACAATTCAAGGCAAAGTTTGGCAAGGATCGCGTTACCAACGGAGTGATGGAAGCAGCTTATCTGCAAACCTTTTTCATGGCTCAGGCAATGGAAAAATGTGCCAAGGAAAACAAGCCATTTAACACCGCTAATCTGCGCGAAGCCACAAGAGGACAGGTATTTAAGGCTCCGCAAGGAACTGTAAAATCTGACCCAGATAACTATCACACCTACCTATATTCCCGCATTGGCAAATGGAAAGCTGATGGTCAGGCGGAGATCGTATTTGCAACCCAGGCTGCTGTGAAGCCGATTCCTTGGAGCCAAGCACTATACAAGGGTCGGCTCTGCGTTCACAAAACGCCCGATGAACGGGGTAACCCCATTGTCGAGACAAATAAACCAATTCCAGTGGTGTTCCTAACTGAAAAATAGACTGCCAGCATTGAATGCTCTCTAATTGCGTAAGAATTCTGAGAGCATTTGGTCGCTCAGCCACTCCCCAACAACAGATTGCAACTCGATCGAAATACCGAATGATTCAAATGAGAGTGCTATGAACGTCTTGCCATTTAATTCACTATCTTCGCTAATATACTTTGCACAAACAACACCGCCAGCAAAAGCTATTGACCCGATCGCCTTAACCAACCAGCTTTTAAACGGGGTTGGTATTATCGGTATTCTGCTGTTGACAGGGTTAGGACTTGCAATCACGTTTGGCGTGATGCGGATTATCAATCTCGCACACGGTGAATTCATCATGCTGGGCGCGTATACAACGTTTGTACTGCAAAGTAATTTCAAAATGGATTTGTTAATGACAATTCCATTTTCCTTTTTATTTACGGCATTTGTAGGTGCAATTGTGGAACTTACGATTGTCCGAAGACTATATGGACGAGCCATTGAGACCCTGTTGGCGACTTGGGGGCTGAGTATTGTGATTCAAGGTGTGGTCAAGCTAATCTTCACTGCTCAACTTAAGTATGTTAAAGCCCCTCCCTATATTCGAGGAAACTGGACTCCATTTCAAATTGGCGGTCAAGCGATTGAGATATCCTACTATCGTTTATTTATTATCTTCATGGCATTGTTACTTCTAGGGATTACGGCTTATTTGCTTTATTACACGACATTGGGGCGAGAAGTGAGAGCTGTAACTCAAAACCGAGAAATGGCAAAATGTTTAGGCGTTAATACTAGCCTGGTCGATATGGTCACATTTGCCTATGGGTGTGGACTCGCAGGTATTGCAGGAACTGTGATCTCTTCACTGAAAAGCGTGGCTCCACCCATGGGACAGGATTATCTGGTAGACGCTTGGATGACGGTTGTTACAGGAGGTGTGGATAAGTTAGTTGGTGTTTTGGCAGGTGCAGTTCTAATCGGAGAATCTAACGCGGCGATCGCCTACCTATTAAATGACCCCTCCGCCAGAGTAATTGTGTTAGCTGCCGTAATTGTACTGATTCGCTACCGTCCAGAAGGTTTATTTACAGTTCAGAAGCGCAGTTAAGGAGGTTGTAATCATCATTGTGTTATCAAGAGCGAATTTAGTGGAGGTTTCAATATGGCAGAAGTAGTAGGTTCCATTCGACAGGCTAACTTTGTTCCTAAGAAATTCCTGATTCCAATTCTGGTAGTTTTACTGCTATTTGTGATTTTTCCGTTTGCGGCAGGAACTTTTCAGACTAACTTGATGGCGAAATTGTTGTTGTTTGGGACTTTGGGTGTTTCTCTCGATCTGATTTGGGGATTCACAGGTATTCTCAGCTTTGCCCATGGAGTATTTTTTACCTTGGGTGGATATGCGATGGCATATTATCTGAAGCTAAACCTGTCCGCTTCGGCCAATAATTATGGCGGCAATATACCAGATTTCATGGTTTGGAACGGCTTGAAAGAGTTACCTTGGTTCATTGCGCCATTGCAATATTTCCCGGTTGCCGTAATCGCTATGGTGGTGGTTCCGGCTGGTTTTGCCTATTTGATCGGCTCATTTATCTTCCGTTCCAAGGTGAGTGGTGTTTACATCACGGTGATCACGCTCGCGATCGCTTCGGCACTAACTACTTTCTTTGTGAGCCAGCAAGCTTATACAGGTGGAACAAACGGGATTACAGATGTCTCAAAGTTAATTCTTTTTGGTACAGTTGTGCCACCAATCGGTATATATTTCATCATCCTATTTTTTGCAGCTTTTGTGATTGCGGGAAGTTGGTGGTTAACCCAATCTAACTTTGGCTTGATTTTGCGATCAATTAAAGAGAACGAGCAGCGTATTTCCTATTTAGGATACGATGTTGCGAGTTTCAAAATTTTTATTTGGACGCTTTCGGCAGGAATTGCAGGGGTTGCAGGTGGTTTATTTGTGCCGCTCAATAATTTTATTTCACCAGTTTATTTGGGTGTTGCTTTCGGTACTCAGGTAGTGATCTGGGTTGCCGTAGGCGGGAGAGGAACACTGTTTGGTCCTTTAATTGCCGCGATTTTGCTCGGCCAGATCCAAAATTCAGTGGATCGGATTACGCAAGATTGGCAGTTAATTGTGGGAGTGATTCTGATGGTAGTAGTCTTATTTTTGCCCGATGGACTGATGAGCCTATTGCCGAAAAAGAAGTTTGTATCTAAATAATGCAAATCAACAAAATTGTACATTTATTACTTTTACTCAAAGGGTTAAACTTATGGAAACAATTTCAGCCATTGCAACTGCAAACGTTGCGAATGAAACTAACAGGGTTGTGAATACGAGAGGATCTGCTTTATCTGTAAAAGACCTCAAAGTAGTTTTCTCTGGGTTCAAAGCATTGAAGGGAGTCGATTTGGATGTAGGCGACAATGAGATTGTCACTATTATTGGACCAAACGGAGCAGGCAAAAGCACTTTGCTTGATGCAATTGTGGGGAAATCTCCCGTAGCATCAGGACATGTCTATTACCATGGCAAGGATATTACCAATAGAACTCCCTTTGAGATCGCCCGCATGGGAATTGGTCGCAAGTTCCAAAACCCTAATGTCTACAATGATTTATCAGTATTCGATAATATTTTGCTGGCGCTGAAAGGTTCCCACGGTGTTTTCGCTTCGATCAAATCCAAACTTACACCTGCGAAGAGAGATAAGATTATATCCGTACTCGATCGCGTCGGTCTTTTAGAAAAAGGCTATGCTAAGGTTTCCTCTCTATCTCACGGACAGAAGCAGTGGGTGGAAATTGGCATGGTAATTGCACAAGATCCTTCAGTGATCTTGCTGGATGAACCAACTGCTGGTATGACTGCTGATGAGACCCATTTGACGGGTGAAATTATTAAGATGATATCCGCAAACCACTCCGTTGTGGTAATTGAGCATGACATGGAGTTTGTGAAGCAGATTGCCCAACGCATTGTCGTACTCCACCAGGGCGAAAAGTTGACCGAAGGGTCTGTCAACGAAGTTCAATCCAATCCTAAAGTAATTGAGGTATATTTAGGTCGTGAACAAATCGCAACTGCTTGAACTAACTGATGTCACTGTTTCCTATGGGCAAACACCTGTGTTGTTTGGTGTCAATATGGTTGTTGCACAGGGAGATATTGTTTGCTTGCTCGGTCGTAATGGCGTGGGCAAAACAACTCTCCTCCGTAGCGTCATTGGCTTAAATAAGGTAATGAGAGGCAATATCGTTTTCGATCTAGATGATATTACCCGAGTCCCGACATTTAAGCGCTCCCGTTATGGTATTTCTTATATTCCCCAAGGAAGAGAAATCATTCCCTATTTATCAGTTTTGGATAATCTCAAACTGGGTATGTCGGCTGGGAAAAAGAAATATCGCAAAATTCCTGATGAGATTTTTGAGTTTTTCCCAATGCTTAAACAGCATTTAAATCGTCAAGGAGGCTTATTGAGTGGAGGACAGCAACAGCAATTAGCGATCGCGCGGGGATTGATAAGCAATCCTAAAATTATGCTGCTTGACGAACCTACTGAGGGAATTCAGCCATCTATCGTGCAAGAAATTGAGGAAACTCTCAAGCGGATTAACCGCGAGAAGGGCATTACCTTAATCGTTGTCGAGCAAAAGGTTGACTTTGCGCGGCAGCTTGCTCAAAAGTTCTTCATTATGGAGAAAGGTGCGGTTGTGGCAAATGGCGCGACATCAAACCTGACCGATGATTTAGTTCATCAGTACCTAGCTATCTAATATTAATTGACTCTAAGGCGGGGCATTATCTAGGAATTTCACGTCTTACTTTTGCCCTTTGACCTTCTCGATCAGTGCGCGCGTCTCTGCTAAAGCTTTAGAGTTACTAGCTCGATTGTAGAGTTTCTCTGCTTGCTCTAAGTTTTTGATCGCTTCATCTTGGCGTTGCTGTGTAGCCAGTGCTTTGCCCAACGCGAAGTAAGCGTCAGCATCCTCGGGATTGATATCAATAATCTGTCTATATTCAACGATCGCACCAACAATGGAGTTTTGTTGAATGGATAGATCCGCGATCGCCCAGAGAGCAGATGTAGACTTGCGGTTAGCCGAAGCAGCACGACGGTAGGCGGAAAACGCCCCAGTGAGGTCGCCCTGTTTTTGCAAAACTCGCCCAATCTCTAAATTAGCTTCAGGGTGGCGAGGATTTATGGTTAAGACGCGCTTGTACTTCTCAATCGCAGCTTCAGGTTGATTTTGCTCGGCAAGTACAGAGCCAAGCGCGAACCAAATGTCAGCATTGAGGGGGGTGATTTTGTCGGCTTGCGTATAAACCTCAGCGGCTGCTTTAAAGTCTCCCTGACGTTTCAGCACATAGCCCAGGTTTAAATAGGCTTTGACATTACGCGGTGACATTTGCACGACTTGCCGATAAATCTTTCCTGCTTCGGCAAAGTCATTTTGCTGTGTCAAAACGTAGCCAATGCTTTGCAATGCATCTAGGTTTTTAGGATCTAGCACAACAGCCTGACGATAAACGCTCAAAGCGGCAGGTAAGTTGCTTGACTGCGTGTAGGCATAACCCAGCGCCATCAATGCCTTAACATTGCGATTATCTAGTTGGGTTGCGGTTTGGAGCGCACTAATTGCATCTGGATAGTTTTTTTGTTGCGTGAGTAAGAAGCCCAAACTGGTATAAATTCCAGAGTTTTTAGGATCGACGGCGGCTGCTTGTCGATAGGCGGTGATCGCACCTGGAATATCATTTTTTTGCCAGAGTTGTCTGCCCTGTTTGATGAACTCTGTGGGATTGGGTTTGGTTTGATTTATTTGGGCGATCGCAGCTAAATTTGGGTTAACAGCGATCAGAACTGTACAAACAGCAAGCAAACTCAGTTTACGCATATTCAAGTTGATGGGCAGCCCCGTTAGTAAAACTTAGTGAAAGAAGTCTATTTTTTATCTTTATTATTAATCATGCCAGATCCTAGAGATTAGAGTTCTCGCTGGAGCAATCTCGCACAAGAATAAGCGTTATTTTTTTCCTGCTACTTCCGTTATTTTTTGACCTCGACAACTCAAAACGCTTGATTTTGCGTTGACTTTAAAAATAACTAACCCAAAAACACCAAATTTACTTCCGTTATTTTGGCGCTTCCGTATCGGATGCGTTCCGACGCTCAGCTTACGAAAGTTATAAAAGATTTCTAGCAGCGGTAACTTGCTGGCGGACTTGCTCAAAACCAGTACCGCCGTAGCTATTGCGCACAGCTACTACTTGGGTTGGGGCGATCGCCGCAAAAATATCAGTATCAAATAAAGGATGAAACGACTGCCAACGCTCTAAAGATAAGTCTTTCAGTAAAATCCCTTCACTCACACAGGTTTTCACGAGCTTACCCACCAGATTATAGGCTTCGCGGAAAGGCACGTCTTTGGCGGCTAAGTAGTCAGCCACATCCGTCGCATTAGAAAAATCTTCGGCTACAGCGGTGGCTAGGCGCGGCAACTGAAACTCAATCCCCTCTATCAATAGAATGGTCATGGCTGCCAAGCAAGCTCTTACTGTATTTACCGAATCAAACAGGCATTCTTTATCCTCTTGCATGTCTTTGTTATACGCCAGTGGCAAACCCTTAAGTAGGGTCAACATCGCCTGTAAATGCCCAAATACTCGACCAGTCTTGCCCCGCACCAGTTCTGGTACGTCGGGGTTTTTCTTCTGCGGCATGATGCTAGATCCCGTACTAATGCGATCGCTTAGCGTTACAAAGCTAAATTCCTGCGACGACCAGAGAATCACTTCCTCGGAGAAGCGACTGAGGTGCATCACGATCAAACTGGCGGCACAGAGAAATTCCACGGCAAAATCGCGATCTGAGACCCCATCCAGGCTATTTTTGCCCACTGCGCCAAATTGCAGCAACTCGGCGGTGAAATGGCGATCGATCGCGAAAGGTGTACCCGCCAACGCGCCTGAACCCAGAGGACAGACATTAATGCGATCGTAAATTTGATCTAGGCGTTGCCAATCCCGTTGTGCCATCTCAAAATAAGCTAGAAGATGATGGGCCAAACTAACTGGCTGGGCGCGTTGCAGATGTGTATAGCCAGGAATAAGGGTCTCGATGTGTTTTTCCGCCTGCGTTACCAGGGCAGTCTGCCAAGCTTTCAGATCGGTTTGAATTTGCCGCACTTGGTCTCGTAGATATAAACGTACATCGGTGGCGACCTGATCGTTACGCGATCGCGCCGTATGTAATTTCTTACCCGTATCGCCCACCAAATCAGTCAAGCGGCGTTCTACGGCAAAATGTATGTCCTCAGCATCAATGCCAGGTGTAAACTGTCCCTGGCGATATTCCTGGCGGATTTGTTCCAGCCCTTTTACCAAAATATCGCCTTCCTCGGCACTAATAATCCCCACCTTTGCCAGCATCTGCGCATGTGCTTGCGACCCCGTGATGTCGTACTCGATTAGGGTTATATCAAAACCAATACTGGCATTAAACTGGGCGATCGCCGGATGTAAGGCAGTTTCAAAGCGTTGACTCCAGGGCTGCTGTGGTTGTTGACTCATGAGGTAGGATTGCGAAAAAA
>JANMRU010000378.1:0-6792 GCA_031388585.1 Pseudanabaena sp. SOY_30_concoct_251
TGACCAATTTGCAATTAAATCTAAGCTGATCGTACCGATCCTGCAAAATTTAAACTCGCACCAGAATGGCGATCGCCCTGGCGAGGGACACAACCAGAATCAGCTTTGGGGCTTGTTAATTGCCCATCACTGCGATCGCCCCCGTCAGTGGCTAGAGTCGGAGCTAGAACTCATGCAACACCTGGCGGATCAAATTAGCATTGCTCTAGCCCAAGCAGAATTACTGGAACATCTAGAAGAAATTGTTGAAGTGCGTACATCTGAGTTGAAAGATGCCAACCATAATTTGCAGCAGGAAATTAACGATCGAATGCAAGCTGAAGCCGCCTTAAGGCGTAGCGAAGAGCAACTGCGCCTGATCACCAATACTCTGCCCGTTCTGATTGCCTATGTGGACGATTGCCAAAATTATTGCTTTAACAACAAAGTCTATGAAGATTGGCTAGGTAAGTCACCCACTGATATTCATGGGCAGCATCTGCAATCAGTATGGGGAGAAGAAACTTACCAACGTATGCAGAACTATGTCCAGGTAGCTCTGTCTGGTCGGATTGTCACCTATGAGAATGAAATTGTATTGGGGGATGGCAATTCCCGCTCTGTGAATGTCACCTACATTCCCCATATTGACGAGCAAAAAACCGTGAAAGGGTTCTTTTCGCTTGCCAGTGATATCAGCGATCGCAAAGCGATCGAACGCATGAAAGACGAATTTATCTCCGTCGTCAGCCACGAATTGCGTACTCCCCTCACCTCACTGCACAGTGCGCTCAAAATCCTGACCACGGGGCGATTAGGTACTCTCTCCGCCGACGGACAGCAAATGCTGGAAATTGCTGACGATAATACGGAGCGCTTAGTGCGCCTAGTTAATAATGTTCTGGATTTGCAGCGGATTGAGTCGAGCAAAGTGACATTGGAAAAGCAAGTCTGTAATACTGCTGATTTAATCACTGAGGCGACTGAGTCGATGCAATTGATGGCTCAGCAACAAGGGGTGATCCTGGTAACTCAGCCCGTAGCGATCGAGATTTTGGTAGATTCTGACTACATTGTGCAGACGCTCACTAACTTGCTCAGTAATGCGATCAAATTCTCATCACCTGGTGGGAAAGTGTGGTTGACGGTTGAGTTGCAGCAGCAACCATCCGAAGTGCTATTCTCCATTCGCGACGAGGGACAGGGCATTCCTGCCGACAAAATCGAAAGTATCTTTGAACGCTTCCAGCAGGTTGATTCGTCAGATTCGCGTAAAAAAGGAGGCACAGGATTAGGGCTCGCCATCTGCCGCAAGATTATCGAACAACACGAGGGAAAAATCTGGGCAGAAAGTATACTTGGTGAAGGCAGTACCTTCTCTTTTACATTGCCGATTTGAAATGGATAAGAACCAAATTTCTACGTCCACTAAACGGGTTTTGATTGTTGATGACGAAGAAACCATTCAAACAGTTGTGCAATTTGGGATTCGCATGGCAGCAGGTTGGGATGTATTAGCCGCTAGTTCTGGCCCTAAGGGCATTCAAACTGCTCAAACCGAGCAACCAGATGTTATTTTACTAGATGTAATGATGCCTGAAATGGATGGCATTGACACATTTAGGGCACTCCAGGCTCATCCTGAAACGCAACAAATTCCCGTAATTTTCCTCACGGCTAAGGCACAGACAGCGGAAAAACGCCAGTTTACAGAACTGGGTGTGAGCGGTGTAATTACCAAGCCATTTAACTCGCTCGATCTACCAGATCAAATTGCCAGAATTCTGCATTGGTAACCAAAAGCATATGAAGATCCTGCTAGTAGAAGATGACGAGTCATTAGTTGCGGTTTTGACTAAGAGTCTGACGACGCATAATTATGTCGTCGATGCTGTCAGAGATGGGGAAGCAGGCTGGAATTACGGTTCCACGTTTGAATATGACCTGATTGTTCTGGACATTCAATTGCCGAAACTAGACGGCATTAGCTTGTGTCAGCGCTTGCGTGGCGAAGGATTCACTACACCGATCCTATTGCTGACTTCTCAGGATACCAGCACGGCAAAAGTGCAGGGACTAGATGCTGGTGCAGATGATTATGTGGTTAAGCCGTTTGATGTCGCGGAGTTAATTGCCCGCATTCGTGCCTTGCTAAGACGCAGCAGCAGCAATCCTTTGCCATTGATGGCATGGGGAGATTTGTTCCTGAACCCAAGCACCTGTGAAGTTACTTATGATGGGCAACTCCTCTCGCTTACCACCAAGGAATATCGATTGCTAGAGATCTTGCTGTGGGATAGTCAGCATGTGTTTAGTACGGAGGAAATTCTCGATCGCTTGTGGTCGTCAGAGGAGTTTCCAGCCGAGGCAACGGTGCGATCGCATATCCGAAGGTTGCGCCATAAACTTTTGGATGCAGGGGCACCGCCTGATTTTATTGCGACGGTACACGGACGGGGCTATTACCTGAAAATACCTGAAGAATATACACCTCAGTCGCAGTCTTTAGCTACGCACCCTTTAGCTACGCACCAAGAGCCTCAGATTGAGTCCATTGGGCAAAATATTCAAAGCGAGCGACATACGGAATATCAACCACAATACCTAACGTTTCTCAATGAAACCTGGATAAATACTAAGCCCCAAATTCTGGCGCAGGCAGAGGTATTCCGGCAGACAGTGCAATATTTGTCTGCCGACACGCTGACACCAGAATTCCAAACACAGGCTCAAAAAGCCGCTCACAAACTGGCGGGGACTCTAGGTACGTTTGGCTTGAATGGAGGGATGCAACTGGCACGCCAATTGGAACATTTATGTGGTTCCGATCTCTTGAAATCAAAACATGCATCTACGCTCGATGCGATCGCTACAGCTCTTCAGCAGGAAATTAAAAATACAAACTCGATCCAAAGCTTCCAGTTGTCTACAGAATATGCAGATGAAAATTTACCGCTATTGCTAGCGATCGCCTGGGATACCAAATTTGGTCAAGCTTTAGCCCAGGCATCCGCAAATAATGGTCTGCGGATTGCAATCGCTCCCACGCTGGATTTAGCTAGATCCTGGTTAGCAGCTCAAGCCATACCAGGTTGCCCAGATCGCTTTCCCCAAGCAATTCTGCTCCAGGTTTCTGCTCCAGAATCCACAAAACAATCAAGTGCTACAGATACTTTGGAATGGTTGCAAACGTTGACCAGGAATTACCCAGATTTGCCAATTTTGGTGGTGGGCGATCGCGGTGAACTGAGCGATCGCCTGGAGGTGGTGCGACGCGGCGGCAAGCTTTTCCTAGAAAAAATAATTGCCCCAGAACAGGCGATCGATACTGTCGTACAGTTATTGCGTGGAGCTGCGCTAGAGACAGAGACCAAGGTCATGATTGTTGATGACGATCGCGATTGGCTAAAAACTTTGCCAATCTTACTTAATCCCTGGGGTTTGAAAGTCACCACGCTGGCAGAACCACAGCAATTCTGGACGGTGTTACAAGCCGTCATACCCGACGTGTTAATATTGGATGTCAATATGCCACAAATTGATGGATTTGAGCTATGCCAGGTCGTGCGCAGCGATCCATCCTGGAGGCAATTACCAATTTTGTTTTTGAGTGTGCTGAGCGATCGCCAAACCCAATATCGCGCTTTTAGGGTAGGTGCCGATGATTACCTATGCAAGCCAGTTATGGGTATAGATCTTGCTAATCGCATTCTCACTCGTCTACAGCGATTCAAAGCATGTGCGAGTTGAGAGCTGCCTGCACGCACTTTGCACATGCCGTGGGCAAATCTATAATAAAGCCCCTTTATCTGAATGAAAGTGTATGACCCAGTCCATGCAAGCATCGTTAAGAGAGCATCAGTATCCTTTAATTCGCAAGCTGGCAAATTGCATTGAAGCAATTTGGCGGGAGCATCTGGATTTGTCGCCCTACCAAGTACCAGAGGATTTAGGCTATGTGCAAGGCTCTCTAGAAGGGGAACGGCTGACAATTGAAAACCATTGCTACCAGACACCACAATTTAGGAAACTCCACCTAGAACTAGCGCAGGTTGGGAGCTCACTAGATATTCTCCATTGCGTCATGTTTCCAAATCCAAACTACGCTCTACCAATTTTTGGGGCGGATTTAGTCGGAGGACGTGCGGGCATTAGTGCCGCAGTTGTCGATCTATCTCCCACCGATCCAGATCGATTATTGCCAAGTCAATATCAATCAGGGTTGGCGAATCTACCTCTGGCTCAGTTCGCGCAAACCCGCACACTACCAGAATGGGGTGACATCTTTTCGGAATTTTGTCTGTTTATCAAGCCAACCAACCCTGAAGAAGAAGAAGCTTTTCTACATCGGGTTCAGTCATTTTTAACCCTGCATTGCCAACTTGCTAGCATCTCAACTCCTCTAACTTCACAGATTGAGATCGATAGAGTGATGGCGGCACAGCAATATTACTGCACTAAACAGCAGCAAAATGATAAAACTCGACGGGTACTTGAAAAATCTTTTGGCTCGGAATGGACAGAGCGTTACATGACTACCATGCTGTTCGATTACGCCGCCGTTGCTTAATACATTGCAGGCTCAAAGCTAATATCTGTTGCAGGTTTTAGTTCTTAGCTCTTATTCACTTTCAGCTTTACTCTTAAGCGTACTGGCCTCAAGGGGAAGGATATTCACAATTTTTCCACCGATGCGGGTAATCCGCTGCATTTCTTCGTTCATGCGACTGTAAGGCACGGGAATGAAAATATTATTGCTAGTGCGAATCTGATAGCTGTTATTGCTGGTGCGATCGCTTTGTCGCAAGCCTTCTACTTCATAGACAAACATGCGGTTATCGGAGCTGGAGCTAGAAGCTCTCATCAATGGTGATTTTCCTAACATGGCTTTGTATTTCCAAAAAAGTTTGACTAAAACTACTATTTCCTGTTCCCCCTCTCCCTTGGGGAGAGGGGCTAGGGGTGAGGGTTTTAAGCTCTACTGAGCGATTGTGACGCTGGCGACTCTACCGCCACGCTTGCTGATCTGCTGGAGTGTGCTAGATAGCTGGTCATAGGGAACGATAAATTCCTGGTTGCTACGACGCACTTTGGGATATCTAGGCAAACTCACGCCTGCTACCTCAATGCGATAGAGGCGATCGGACGCATCAATCGAAGAGCGGCCAAACACACGACTAGGCATTGTACCTTGTTTCGCAGCTTGATATGCCCAGCCTTCACCACCACCGGAAGGAGCAATAACCGCCGAAACACTATTTTTGCCCAATTCGCCAGCCAGACGGGAGCCTGAACCACCTAATTGCGAGCTGTCGCTAGTGGCATAGCCGCGATAGAGGCGGAACATGCGCGTGAATCCAACCGTTCTTTGTCCTACTCCAGTAGTCACAAAGTCGCGGTAGTAAGGTACGGTGGAATCGCCAAAGCTAGCATCGTATTCAGTCGAGTCGATGTAGGAGTCGATGTCTGCTTCAAATCCTTCATTTTGATAGCGATTTAGATGCTCGGTCACTTCAGACTCATCGTAGGGAGCGCGTCCTAACAGATGCTTAAAGTTCAACTCAATTACCCGTGTTTGGAAATGTGGGTAAAGGAACTTCGTTTTATACAAATCGGATTTGGCAAGCGCACGAACAAACTCGCGCACCGTCAGTTGACCGTTGCGAAGCAGGGACTCAAGACCAATCTGACGCTCTGATGCCATCATATAGTCATTGCCAAAAATCTGACGGTAAGCCGAATGAATTACGTTTTTGGCATCCTCGGATGTCCAGTTAGGACGAAGTTCAGTGGGGCTAGCTTCGCTAAAGGCAGCAGTTCCCAAACGGGAAGCCGCAGTTGTAATCGCCACGTTTTGTTCTCCTTATGTATTGTTTTTTAATATTAGGATGAACCTCTTTCTCCCAACCTCCCTCTCCTAATAGGAGAGGGGTTGGGGAGAGGTCTGATCGCGATCAAGCAGGCAAAATACTCAGTACGCGACCGCCGCGCTGATTCAAGCGCTGGAGTGTGGGTGAGAGTTGATCGTAGCTGACAAGATATTCGCTCGTACTGCGGCGAATTTGGGTAGTACGACTGCTAGCAGCTTGCGTTACCGTAACGCGGTACATATCTCCGCGATCGCCACCACTTGTGCCAGTGAGACTCTTACCAAAATTAGCTGTACGGACTGGATTAGCTAAATTCTGGGCAAGATCGCGGGTTAACCACGCTGACTTGTTTTTGCCTTGGGCGAGATCGCTGTTGGCATATCCCTGATATAGCTGGAACATGCGGTTGAAAGCTACCGTCTTCTGACCGCGTTGAGTCGCAAACCCTCGGTAATATGGCACGATCGATTCGCCAAAATTTTCTTGATATTCCAGCGAGTCAATATAAGAGTTAATCTCAGCCTCAAAGCCGCTCTCAACATAGAGATTGACGTGGTAGGTAATCTCAGCTTCATCCGCAGGTGCGCGACCAAGCAGATGCTTATAGTTCAATTCAATAAACCGGACCTGGGGCGTGGAGTTAAAAAACTTTTGACGATACAGGTCGGATTGTGCCAAAGCACGCACAAACTCACGTACCGAGATATTGCCCTGACGGAACATAGACTCGGCAGCAACTAGCCGTTCTGATTCCATTACATGGGAGTTCCCAAACACTTGTCGATAGGAGGCCGCGATCGCGGCCTGTAGATCGCCCTCAGAGGCATTTGTCCGCAGTTCGCAGGGAGATGCCGCCGCAAACGGCTCAAATCCTAACTGCCGAGCCGCCATAGAACTTGTCATATCTAAGCTCCTGAATATTAATGAAAAAAGATTAATTAAA
>JANMRU010000389.1:0-11346 GCA_031388585.1 Pseudanabaena sp. SOY_30_concoct_251
ACTGGCTTTGCTCCAGGTGCCAGATCGTCCTGGTATTGCAGCGCAGTTATTTCAAGCCCTCGCCGATCAACAAATCAACGTCGATTTAATTATCCAGGCTGTCCAAGAGCCAAAGGATGTCAATGATATTGCCTTTACAGTACCCAAGCACGAGCTAGCACGGGCTGAATCGGTTGTGCGTAGTTTGCAACTTGGTGAAAAAGCAATTCTGGTTGACGATCGCGTCGCTAAGGTCAGTATCGTGGGGGTGGGGATTGTCGGCAGACCAGGTATCACCGTGCAGATGTTTACGGCTCTAGCCCAAACCGGAATTAACATCCAGATGATTTCCACCTCGGAAATAAAAGTAAGTTGTGTAATTGATGAAGCCAGTGGGGACAAAGCGATCGCCGCACTGATCTCAACTTTCAACGTACCTGATGTTAGCGATCGAGTTAGCGATCGCCACGAAAACATCGCCGACTTAGCTCCAGTTCGCGGTGTGGCATTAGATCTAAACCAAGCTCGCCTGGCAGTGCGCCAAGTGCCCGATCGCCCAGGTATAGCTGCTAGCTTGCTGCAACATTTGGCCGATTGTCGCATCTGCGTTGACATGATTATTCAGTCCCAGTCGAGCCAAGATTTCAATGAAATTGCTTTTACTGTGCCAATTGGCGATGTAGATATGGCCGCAACCTATTTGAGCCAAGCAGCGTCAGAGCTAGGGTGTGGCGAAGTAGTTAGCGATCGCAATCTTGCGAAGGTGAGCATTGTGGGTACAGGTATGATGAGAGCTACAGGGGTAGCCGCCAAGATGTTCAGTGCGCTAGCTCAGTCAAATATCAATATTGAGATGATTGCGACTTCTGAGATTAAAGTTAGCTGTGCAATTAGCAAAAATGTGGCTGAGACTGCCTTGAAAGTAATTCACCAGGCTTTTGAGCTAGAGTGCGATCGCGTCATATCATTTCCTGGCATGGTCTCTGGGAAAGCTATATGCTAAAGCCAGGTTAGAGGTAATCAAAAGTTAGAATATGAAGCAATGCCTAAATTAATCTATGTCCTCTGAGCAACCTTCCGATCGATCTCCCAAACAAGAACCCAACCTGGAATCACAAAAACGTGCTGAACAGCTTATTGAGCCGAAAAGCTTTGGCGATAAGCTGATAGAGCAGTTGCAAGATAATGCTCCAACCATAATAATTGCAGTCCTCTTGGCCGTTGGCGTGCGGACGTTTGTAGCTGAACCGCGCTTCATTCCGTCTAGCTCAATGGAGCCAACTTTACAGATCGACGATCGCTTGATTATCGAAAAGATATCTTTTAACTTTCGTAAGCCAGTGCGCGGTGAAATTATTATTTTTAATCCGCCACCCAGCCCAACAATTGCTGATACCTCAAAGGTATATATCAAGAGAGTGATCGGCTTGCCTGGCGATCAGATCAGTATTCAAAGTGGGAAGGTATTTGTGAACAGCAAAGCGTTGATCGAGCCATACACAGCTGAGCCACCCAAATATAGTTTGCCAGCCAGCGATCCAGATAAGTGTCAAGGATGCTTCGCGGTTGAGGATTCCACCCAAAAAGACGGCTTGCCCAGCTTTAGGGTTCCTCCTGGCAAATATTGGGTGATGGGAGACAACCGTAACAACAGTGAAGATTCTCATATCTGGGGATTTTTACCCCAAGAAAATATTGTCGGGCGTGCCTACTTCCGCTATTGGCCATTCGATCGCCGAGTTGGCGAATTATCTACACCAAAATATTAGCCCACCTTGCATATCACCCCCACATGACATCAGAGCGAAACTTAGAACAAGACACAAATACTTCAACTTCCTGGTGGAACAATCAGAGAGACAACATTCGGGTCATAGGAATTGCGCTGATTATTGCCTTGTTTTTGCGCCTCTTTATTGCCGAACCCCGCTACATTCCGTCGGGTTCGATGCTCCCGACCTTGCAAATTAATGATCGCATCATTGTTGAAAAAGTCTCTTACCTTCTCAATGCCCCCCAAAGAGGCGAGATCATTGTTTTTTATCCTCCTAAAGCACCTCAGATTACTGACACTAGCGCACCATACATTAAAAGAATTATTGGATTGCCAGGCGATCGCATTAGCATCCACGACAAAAAAGTATTTGTGAACGATCGGCCTATTAAGGAATTGTATATAGCCGAAGCACCAAGCTACAACTTGTTATTTGCTTCGCAAAATCAAGATAAAACCGAATCTATTCAGACCGCTACCGTACCGCCAAACTCCTACTGGGTAATGGGGGACAACCGCAACTATAGTAATGATTCACATATTTGGGGATTCTTACCCAAAGAAAATATTATTGGACGTGCCTGCCTGAGGTTTTGGCCATTCGACGGGCGGTTTGGCTGGCTGAATCCCCCAGAGTATTAACCCGACTAAAACCCAATTTAGACAAATAGAAAGAAGCCCGCACTGTAGACGTTTACAGGCTCAGAAGTTGTGAAACTCCCCAACCGAGATAGAGCATATGATGAACTACCTCTAGCCGCTACGCTGAGCTAGAGGTTTCTGACGCTTCGTTTGGGATAGTTGCTTAAAGCCTCCAGTATTTTTAGCACTGTGGCTAGAAGTAGAGCTATACCCATCGACGTTTGAGAGGCTAGTTCCTAACCCCTTTGCCCAGTTGAGCATAACTTGCGCAGCCGCCACATCTCTGTCTGCGGTGTAACCACAGTTAGAACATTGATGGACACGCTCACTAAGTTCCTTTTTCTGCTGATGACCACAATTAGGACAAGTCTGAGATGGCTTGACAGCTACAGTTGGCACTTCGATAAATATGCCGCCAGCCTCAACCAGCTTATATTCCAGTGCTTTTCTGAACATACCCATTCCCACATCAAGGATTGAGCGATTAAGCCCAGCTTTTTGACGTTTGCGCTTACCCTGCTTGGCTTTGCGAGTCATATTCCGAATACTAAGTTTTTCGGTGGCAACCATGCTATTACGGCTAACGATCTGTGCTGCCTGCTTATGTACCCAGTCCTGTCTTTGATTAGAGGCTTTACGAACAAGCTTAGAGACCTGTTTGTTAGCCTTCTTCCAACGCTTTGAAGCTTTGATTTTCTTCTTGAAGCTTGGTGCTTGTTTCCTTCGTTTTTGTTTCGACACCTTGCGGATCTTGGCTTGAGTGCTACCCAGAAATCTGGGATTCTCTATCATTGTGCTGTCACTCATGGCAACAGCAGTCAGACAACCAAAGTCAAGTCCTATTGCACCCGTGCCAGTCTTTCTTACTGGCGCACATTGAACCGTGATTGAGGCGTACCATTTGCCATTTCGATAGACAATCGTGCATGTAGTAGGAATACCCCATGTCCGCGCTTTACCGCGCATCTGGATACTGCCCAGGTTAGACAATTCCAGATAACCGTTATCGCCTGAAGTTTGGGCTTTCCACCCTGCCTTACAAGGATATGTCCATCCTGAATAGTTACGGATAGCCTGAAATCGCGGATAACCTCCTAGTTCTTTAAAGAACCGCTGGAACGCAAAGTCAACCCGTTTAAGAGTGGCGTGCAAAGCATGAGAACCAAGTGGCTTATACTCTGCCCAGACTTCCTTAAAAGCAGGGAGCCTATTCTGCTGATCGTAGTAATCAACTGACTCGCCACGCTCCTTATAGCTGTCTTTTCGGTCTGCTAAAGCGCTGTTGTACAAATAAGCGTGTAATCTTCGCCACTCAAAAAGTTGAGCCTCTTGAGCGGGTTTGGGATAGAGCCTAAATGTTGTGCGACGTGTTAGCATTTCTTTATTGTACATCCAAATGGGATAACATGACTAAAGCTGCAAGATTAAATATTCGCATTACAGAAGTTCTTAAGGAAAAAGTTGAGCGAGTGGCTAGAGAACGCCAAATTACAGTCTCCGAACTAATAACTGACTATATTAAATGTCTGCCTCTACCTCAAGATTAATTGCCGACTCCGCTACGCTACATCGGCGCGCTATCCTTCCCCACCCCGCTTCGCTGAGGGTGGGGACTGCCGCGATTTAGTTCAACCTTCTAAGTTGATTGATTATTTACTTTCGCAAGCACATCCAGATGGTAAATCTAAAGCGAAATTGCTTCGTGCTGTTGGCTTCGATGAAACAAACATTGATACCCTAGAGCAAGGATTGCTATTAGTTGCCCAAACACAAGATGTGACCGAAGTTGTTTCTTCGCCTCATGGTGTCAAGTACGTTATTGAGGGCGATCTTCTCACTCCATTAGGTAGCGTTGTGTCTTTGCTAACCGTTTGGATCGTTGACAATGGTGAGGAAATTCCGCGTTTTGTGACTGCTTATCCTTGTTAGTCTCTCATTAGAGGTGCTGAAAATGGTTAATGAATTAGATGTTGTTACCCTCACTCATGATGTTGCAGAGTATCGTCTCAAGAGAGGCGATCGTGGGACTGTAGTGCACTGCTACAGTGACGGCAAGGCTTATGAAGTTGAATTTTTCGGTAATGATGGTCAGACAACGGCATTACTGACGCTTACAGATGCTGATATACGAGTTGGAATGTCGGTCTCATATCCTATGCCAAGCCAATCCTAAATACCTTTAGTTGGGGTATTTCAGGTAGGGATTACTGTAATCAGATTTTAGGGTGATCGCTACTCCGTATTGCTAAATGGTAGGTGTTAGAATGTCCCTAAAGTCAAGTTAAGCAATGCGATCGCACTTCTGTAAAGCCGCTTAAAAACTTGTCAAGGTTATCAGGTTGAAAGAGCAAAAAATATGATATTTCACCCATCTTATTTAATTTTAATCCCAGGTACATTACTGATGTTTTGGGCACAGAGCCGAGTCCAGGGAACCTATCGCAAATATGCTGAAGTCCGCTCTAGCATGGGAATGACCGGGGCAGAAGTAGCACAAACTATTCTTCGGCGCATGGGAGTAACCAACGTAACTGTAGAACCAGTGCAGGGCGAACTCACAGATCACTACGATCCCAGCGCCAAGGCTGTGCGGCTTTCTGAGGGTATTTTTGCTTCAACCTCACTCGCTGCTGCCGCTGTAGCTGCGCATGAATGCGGTCATGTCTTACAAGATGTCCAGGGCTATAAACCGATGAATCTTCGTGCCGCCCTCGTTCCTGCTGCCAATATAGGTTCTAGTATGGGGCCAATGCTCGTAATCGCTGGTCTATTCTTTGGTGCGGTCGGAGGTATTTTTATTAACATTGGTATCGCTTTGTTCACTGCTGCGATCTTATTCCACGTAGTGACTCTGCCAGTTGAATTTGATGCCTCTAGACGTGCCCTAAAGCTGATCGATGAGTATGGCATATTGCAAGGTGAAGAGAATAAAGCCGCTCGTGCTGTGCTTGATGCCGCAGCTTTTACCTATGTAGCATCGGCTATTTATGCCGTACTGCAACTAATCCAGCTTTTGATGCTGCGCGATAGCCGTTAATGTCCTCTAACCCCAGACAACTAGCTTTAGAAGCCCTCCGTTTAATTAACAAACGGGGGGCTTATGCTGATGTGGCACTAGATCGAGTATTAAACAGCGCCAAAGATATCTCTGGTCAGGATCGGCGGCTAGCCACTGAAATCGTTTATGGTGTGACTCGTCGATCGCGATCGCTTGATGCCCTGATCGATAAATTTGCCCGTCAGCGATCGCAGCAACAGCAGCCAGATTTACGCTTGATCTTGCAAATCGGGATCTATCAAATTTGTTTCCTCGATCAAGTCCCATCATCGGCGGCGGTAAATACCAGCGTTAACCTAGTAAAACAGAACAAGTTAGCAGGGCTAGCAGGTTTGGTAAATGCCGTATTGCGCGCGATCGCCACCGCCGCAGCCGACAATACCCTATGGCAAGGTCTCGAACATGAGGGATTAGGCGTATTACATAGCTTCCCAGATTGGCTAATTCAGCTATGGCAAGACAAATTTGGCTCCACCGAAACCGCTCAATTATGCCAATGGTTCAACCAGTCACCGCATATAGATCTGCGCGTTAATCGCCTGCGCGCCGAGCCTGACATGGTAATCGCCGCCTTTGCCGAAGCAGGAGTGATTGCTACGCCCATAGAATCAATACCCTACGCTTTGCGTTTGGCACAGGGAGCCGGTGCAATTCCCAAACTGCCAGGTTATGCCGAAGGATGGTGGTCGGTGCAGGATGCCAGCGCTCAGCTCGCCTCACTTCTGCTCGATCCGCAACCCCATGACGTTGTGATTGATGCCTGCGCTGCTCCTGGTGGCAAAACCACACATATAGCCGAGCTAATGGGCGATTCTGGCGAGATTTGGGCTTGCGATCGCTCCGCCCAGCGGCTCAAAAAAGTGCAACAAAATTGCGATCGCCTGGGACTGAAAAGCGTCAAAATTCGGGCTGGCGATAGTCGGGAATTTTCTGACTTTAAAGGAATTGGCGATCGCATACTGCTAGATGTTCCCTGTTCGGGCTTAGGTACGCTACACCGACACGCCGACGCTCGCTGGCGGCAGAATCCTGACGAACCAACCAAGCTTAGCAAAATTCAACTAGAGTTTCTGGAGCAAGCCGCAACCTGGGTAAAAAACGACGGAACAAGAGCTAGAAATATCGTCTACTCAACTTGTACGCTCCATCCCATGGAGAATGAACTTGTAATTCGCCAATTTTTGGCAAGTTTCGCAGAATGGCATTTGGGTGAGATTCCCCCTACCCATCCCGCTGCAACATTCATCAACCCAAACCAACTAATCGAAGTCTTACCACACCTCCACAACATGGATGGCTTTTTCATGGCTAAGTTAGAGAAGTTTTGAGAGTGATTGCCTGCAGGATGCTTCTCGCCGCCGTTTGGGTATAGAACCAAAATCTCGATGAAGGTTAGCCGCATTTTGTGCTATGATCCTTATTCTATGTCTATCTTGGGTTATTTAAACCGCACGATACGATATGGGATGTAAAACCGCCCTGCCAATGCAGATGCAATTACATTTCCAGGAGGAGATCATTTACCAAGAATGAATATTTAGGATTAGGAAAACTTATTAGTATGGTCAACAAGACGAAAACTTCCGCCAATGTCAGCTTTACGCACGCAGATTTTGCTGCTTTATTAGATAAATACGACTACCATTTCAGCCCCGGCGACATTGTAGCAGGCACTGTTTTTAGTCTTGAACCAAGAGGCGCTCTCATTGATATCGGTGCAAAGACCGCCGCATATATCCCAATCCAGGAAATGTCGATCAACCGCATCGATCAGCCTGATGAAGTATTACAAAACAATGATACCCGCGAGTTCTTTATTCTTACAGACGAGAATGAAGAAGGGCAGCTAACCCTATCGATTCGACGCATTGAATATATGCGTGCTTGGGAAAGAGTACGCCAACTGCAACAAGAAGATGCTACGGTGCGCTCTCTCATTTTCGCTACAAATCGTGGTGGTGCGCTAGTTCGCATTGAAGGTCTGCGTGGTTTTATCCCTGGCTCTCACATCAGCACTCGCAAAGCTAAAGAAGAACTAGTCGGTGAAGAACTACCGCTGAAATTCTTAGAAGTAGATGAAGATCGCAACCGTCTCGTGCTCAGCCATCGTCGCGCGCTCGTCGAACGCAAGATGAACAAGCTAGAAGTCGGTGAAGTTGTGATCGGCGTGGTACGTGGCATTAAGCCCTACGGTGCATTTATCGATATCGGTGGTGTCAGCGGACTGCTACACATCTCGGAAATCTCCCACGACCATATCGACACGCCACATAACGTATTCAACGTTAATGACGAAGTCAAGGTGATGATTATTGACCTTGATGCTGAGCGCGGTCGCATCTCGCTATCCACAAAGCAACTTGAAGCTGAGCCAGGCGACATGGTGAGAGATCCTCAAGTTGTCTACGCAGGTGCCGAGGAAATGGCTGCCAAATATAGAGAGCAAATGAATGCTCCTGCAGCCAGCATGACTGTAGCAGTTACAACTGAGGTAGAAGTCGAAGAAACTGTTGAGGTAGAAGTCGAAGAAACCGTAGAGGTTGCAATCGAGGTCGAGGCATAAGCCAATCGTTCTGGTAAAAACTAAACATGCATAGGGACAGACCTGGATGTCTGTCCCTATGTTTTTTCTTCTTGGTTATCCTACTTTTGCGTCGCCGCCAAATAGTCGGCAAAGATTACTGACTTCCCTTCATAATCGCGTCGCCGATACTAGGGAAAAATGATATGTCAGCAAACCATCCTAGAGCCATGCCCAAACCCGCGATGAAAGCCAAAATAAAGAAGCTTTGTATTTTGTTTTCGCTGAATGCTTGTACTTCAATTCTAGCTACATACATCAGTAGAGCCCAGATCAAGCAAATTCCTACAGCTAGCGGTAAAGCTTGAGCTTTAGTAGAAAAGAGCAAGACGATCGCCGCTAAAGCCCAAGCCAAAGCTAAGAACCATTCTGTTGCAAAAGCGATCGCACCTGAGATCGTCCACACACGCCAGTCAGCGCTATAAATGGCTAATAACCATCCAATAGTGCCGTAGCCAATTAAAAGCGTTAGCACAGACGGAACAGGAAACTTTTGTTTAGGTCGCCGCATATTGTCCTATCTCACTTGATTGCAGGAAGGAGAGCAAAAATAGAGGGCAAGCGTTGTGCTTGCCCCAACAAATTATAAAAAGTTTCACTGCATACCTAACAGTAATAGGGTTAGATATTCTTTTCGCTTAACTCACGGCTCATGTAGTCAAAAGGCGCAGCTAACCAGTCAGCATTTTCACCTACCAACTCCATTGCCATCGACTTCATGATTTGAATACCTTGCACCGTTGGTCCAATTGGTACGCCTAAGGAGCTATAAGTATCTCTTAAACCCTGCAAAACTCTTTCATCCAGTACATCATTATCACCAGCAACTAAAGCGTAGGACGCATAGCGGAGGTAATAGTCCATGTCTCTGAGGCAAGCAGCAAACCGACGGGTTGTATATGCATTTCCACCTGGACGAATTAGATCGGGCACAGCTTCAAATAACTTTGAGCCAGATTGGCGCACAATAGAAGCAGCATTAGCTGTAATCGCCGATGCGGCATTGAGACGGGCAGCACCAGTGCCAAAATAGGATTGAAGGCGATCCATGGCATCTCGATCAAAATAACGTCCTGTGGCATCATATGCACCAATCAGAGATGTTATTGCATCCTGCATAAAAATTACTCCCTTATTTTTAATTTTTTTAGTCGGTCTTTATATATTCTTTTAAGATACAGGACTTCGCAACACAGCGACTTATCGAATCTTTACAGTATTGATTGAATTTATCAAAGTTTACAAGGATGGGTATATGAAATGGGTTAGTAGCCTATCTACAAAAGTATCTCTAGAAGCTGCCGTGCAAGAGGTTACTCAGCAGGTTCTGAGAGACTTAGAGGATCGATCTCCAGATCTAGGAATCCTATTTGTTTCGAATACTTTTGCTAGTGAATACCCTCGCTTGCTACCTCTAATAGCTGAAAAAATTAATATTAAGCACCTAATTGGTTGTTCGGGTGGAGGCATCGTTGGGGACGGACAAGAACTAGAGCAATTACCAGCGCTGTCACTGTTAGTTGCGCATTTGCCTGATGTCCAAATGCGGACATTTCATATTTTGGAAGAGGAATTACCAGATCTCGATAGCCCACCCGATCTTTGGCAAAAGCTAATCAGCGTAGATCCCAAAGAACAGCCTAGTTTTGTGATTTTAGGCGATCCTTTCTCGTTTCCAATTACTGATTTTTTAAGTGGTCTCGATTTTGCCTATCCTAGTACCGTGAAGGTCGGAGGATTAGCTAGCAGTGGTGGTTTAGGTGCTAACGCGTTGTTTTGCGATCGCGGTGCAGATGGCTATAAGCTACACCGTCAAGGACTGGTTGGAGTAGCGCTATGGGGAAGCATTACGATCGATGCAGTAGTAGCGCAAGGGTGTCGCCCAATTGGCAAACCATTACAAATTTCCGAATGCGATCGCAATATTATTTTGTCCCTCGACGATAAATCTCCCCTAGAAGTACTACAAGACATTGTTAGCGAACTCGATCCGAGCGATCGCGACTTGGCACAGCACTCCCTATTTATTGGGGTTGTGATGAATGAGTTTAAACTGATGCCAGAGCAGGGTGACTTCTTAATCCGCAATATTATTGGTGTAGATCCTAAAACTGGTGCCATTGCGGTTGGCGATCGCATGAGACCAGGGCAAAGAATCCAACTACACTTACGAGATGCCAAAGCCTCGGAAGAAGATTTAGAAGAAGCCTTGATCCGCTATCACGGGCAAGTTGACCCCAGCCAGCCCAGCGCTGCTGTCATGTTTTCTTGCTTGGGCAGAGGAGAAAGGCTGTATGGCAAACCCAATTTTGACACAGAGATATTTAGTAAGCACATGGGTAACATCCCTTTGGGCGGATTTTTCTGTAGCGGCGAAATCGGTCCCGTAGGCGGTACGACCTTTTTGCATGGTTATACTTCGGCTTTTGGTATTTTTAGAGCTAAGACTTAAAGTCTGGATTTGATCCCCCAACTCCCTTAAAAAGGGGGCTTTAGAATTCAAAGTCCCCCTTTTTAAGGGGGATTTAGGGGGATCTAAATCCTTGAACGAACAGATAACTTGTGTGGACGCCGTAGCCTAAGCGCCAGGAACAGCAACAAGCCGATCGCTAAATTGCGGTAAAATTTCGTTGCAGAACGCCTCTGTTGCCTTGGAACGATAGCGGTTCGGATTTCTGATTTGAGAAAGCGTCCGCTTGATTTCTATGCCTTCGATCGCCACGCGATGGATTACCCCCATCTGCAACTCCTTTTCGATCGCCGTTACAGACAAGAATGCTGCACCTAAACCTGCTTGCACCGCATTTTTAATCGCCTCAATTGAGTTTAGTTCCATCTCAATACTGAGCTGGCGGGGATCGATCCCACTTTTCGATAAAACCTGATCGATCACCTTACGAATCGTTGACTGTGAGTCCAAGGTAATGAACTTAAGCTTATATAGCTCTTCCTTTTGCAAGATCCCAACTTGGGCTAAAGGATGCAACATGGGCAATACTAGGGCTAACTCATCTTCCGCATAGGGCACAATCTCTAAATCTTCCTTCAGTTCTGTTGGGATTTCCCCACCGATAATTGCTAAGTCAATCTGACCATTGGCAACACTCCAGGCTGTGCGGCGGGTCGAGTGGACGTGAAGTTGTACGGCTACATCGGGATATTTCTTCCTGAACAAACCAATCATGCGGGGCATTAGGTATGTGCCTGTAGTCTGACTAGCGCCAATGATCAATGTGCCACCATGCAAATTTTGTAGATCGTCAATGGCACGACAGGTTTCCTGGCAGAGGCTCAGGATGCGATCGCCATAGG
>JANMRU010000446.1:0-6288 GCA_031388585.1 Pseudanabaena sp. SOY_30_concoct_251
TCCAACCGTCGAAAGGCATAGAGAGTATTTATATATATCAGTCTTTAGAAAGGGCTGACATACTTAGCCTATCGATATGACTACCTTACAAGAATTATAAAATTCTTTTGGGATTTCCTATGGGAACTTTTTTCTTGAGTGAAAATACTTATCCTTGCCTCTAAAATGATTCTCTTCTAAGTCTATTTGCTTAGAAGTAAATACCTGTCTTCTTTTTTTGAGTTTGGAAATTCATTATTCTATTGTAGAGATTAAAAAGATCGCCCTTATAAGGATTGCTACTCAACTGACGCGGATGAAATGTTGGAGTAAAAAGGAAGAAAGGGGATATGAGATCGAGGACAAAGCCATAGATCTTACTGATTTCATTTCTCTAGTAACCGCAGTGCTTCTGCGATAATTTTATCAGGAAGTATATAACGTCCTAGCTCAGCTTCGATAAATTGCTGTTCCAGTAAGAGTAAAGTTCATCTTGGTATGTAAGTAGCTCTATGTCTAGTCTAGATCGATCAAATGGCAATCTTAGTTTAGGTGAAATATACCCATGCCCCATCTGCCGTCGAGGGCAGATTACGGCCATGCCTATGATGGAAGTGCTGGCGTGTAATTTTTGCAGTCATGTCTTTGCAATCGCTCCCGATCGCCTTACGCTCTCGATGGCAGATAATGCTGCCCCAATTCGTTGGCAATGGGACGGACATACCTGGCTGAATGCCAAGCGGCAGGGAGAAGACTTAAGTATATTCACGGCCTTAATTGGGGTGGCTTTGGTAACCTTGCCGACAACTCTAGTTGGTTTGTCAGGCTATGCATTTGCCCCTTTAGATGATAGTCCTTTAGGATGGGTGCCCCCAGTTTGGACTGTACTTACATGCATATGTCACCTGTATTTTGTTGTTGCATTTGTGACTGAGTACTACCAATTACCTGTTTTTGCGTATCGAAGAGCTATTTTGCGGCACTTATTTGGCAATACCTTCGTCAGGTAAATTCGTTAAGCAAAGCAAGTGTCTAAATTCTTCTGCTGCTAGGGTGGCTCGGAGGGGAGGAGGACTTCAGTTAGCCTAATACTAACTGCGGTGCTAAAGCTTCGGCATGTAAATTTCTGCGGTATAAGGAAATGAGATATAGTTTTCTGGCTGCTACCGTCTTCCTGGTTGGTTTAGGAGTTATTATTACTCCTGATGCAAAAGCCGAAACCAGGTGTCGGTGGGAAAATAAAGTGATGCTCTGTAAGGATGCGAGTAGCGATTCCCAAAGCGATCCCTATGATAACCGCCAAGAGAATCTCTACGATAGTCGCTACGACAATCGTAGTCAAGATCGTTATGGCAACACTTACGACAATAATCGTAATGCGCCCTATGACAATCGTTACGACAATCGTAACCAAGCCTATGGCGATCGCAATGGACTCTATGGTCAGATAAACCAGATCTATCTTGATGTGCTAGGACGTAGAGCTGACGATAACGGTTTGCGTACCTATAGCAATGACATCAATAATGGCAAATCTCTGTCATGGGTGAGAGAGAGATTAGCCGAAAGCAGCGAAGCTAGGGATGCGGTTAACCGCGTCTACCGCCAGGTATTGGGTCGTAATGCCGACTCAGGTGGATTAGACAGTTATACTAAATCCTTGCGAAATGGCTGGACATTACAGCAAGTGCGTGCCGAACTCGCGAAGAGCGCCGAAGCACGTAACACCAGAAGAAGATAATTTTAATTCTATTGCGATGAGGAAATATTAAATATGGCACGTTTACCTGACAATCAAAATCCCGTTTTCGATTCAAGATTTCTCGATTTGAGCTTTGGCTCTGACAATGAATTTATCGCATCTGGCGAATTATTCGGTCGCCCTTTAGGCGTTCGTGCCCTTGATGGTAACGATACGGTGCAAGGTTCTAACGACTTCGATATCGTCAACGGTAACTCTGGTGATGATGTTGTACTTGGCGGCGGCGGCAACGATCAATTGCGCGGTGGCACCAATAACGATTTTGTTGCAGGTCAATCAGGTGATGATACGGTGAATGGCAACCGTGATGAAGACTTTGTTCAAGGTGATGACGGCAGTGATTTTGTCAGAGGCGGGCAAGGTAATGACACCTTATTTGGCAACAACGGTAATGACCTACTTGTAGGTGATTTTGGCGCTGATGACCTGACTGGTGGTGGAGGTTTGGATACATTTATATTTAGAACAGATACTGCTGCGGAAGGCGTAGTTAATGGTGATGTGGTTCTGGACTTCAGCATATCTGATGGCGATCGCATCGGTTTAGATTCTCGCCTTGGAGCATCTGAGATCGTATTTGATGACAGTACTGACTACTCCAATATCTTTGGTGGTGGTGGACAGAACGATACAGTAATTAGTATTGCTAGCTCAGGACTGATCTTAGGCGTAATTAGAGATGTATCTGTCAACGATATAATTTCTAGAGTTGATATCATTGCTGATGCCGTGCTGGCTCAGGGATAAGAGATATTTTGATCTCTCAATAGGCGAAGGAGGAGCGAACACTCCTCCTTTTTTGTTTTTAAACTCGCTGTAACAGCTCATGTCATACGATCCAGGGTGCGGTATTGGACTGCTTCAGCTAAATGAGATGTTTTGATGTTTTCATCTCCTGCAAGATCGGCGATCGTGCGCGAGACCTTGAGGATGCGATCGTTTGCTCGTGCAGAGAGTCCGAGGCGGCGGATAGCAGCTTCTAGTAAACTGAGTGAAGCTTCATCAAGCCGGCAAAAAGTGCGTAGATGACGACTTTGCATTTGGCCGTTGCAATTAATACTAGGCTGTTTTTGGAAGCGTTCCTGCTGTAACTGACGAGCAGTTTGGACGCGCGATCGCACTAAGTCCGAACTCTCACCCTCTTTGTAACTAGTCATTTCTTCAGGCTTGAGCCGATTTACTGCTACCTGCAAATCGATCCGATCCATTAGTGGTCCCGATAGCTTTGCCCAATATTGTTCTCGTTGCTTCGACGTGCATGTACATGGCTGGATCGAGTCACCATAATAGCCACATTGACACGGATTTGTGCTGGCAACCAGCGTGAATTGGGCTGGGAAAGTGACGGATTGGCGCGTGCGTGAAATGCTGACAAAGCCATCTTCGAGCGGCTGACGTAGAAACTCTAATACTTCGCGTTTGAACTCAGTTAACTCGTCTAAAAAGAGGATGCCGTGATGAGCCAGAGATATCTCACCAGGTTTTGGGAAACTGCCACCACCGACTAATGCGGGGCCAGAGGCAGAATGATGGGGACTGCGGAAAGGGCGATCGCCTACCAACCCTCTACCCTTCAACAAACCCGCAACAGAATGTACCTGTGTGGCTTCCAGTGCTTCTTGGAAGCTCATGGGAGGTAAGATGCCAGGTAGACGACGTGCTAGCATGGTTTTACCCGAACCAGGTGGCCCAACGAAAATCAAATTATGCCCACCCGCAGCGGCAATTTCGAGGGCGCGGCGCGCGTGTTCCTGCCCCTTCACATCCTTGAGATCGAGTTTGAAGGGAGTGCTGGAATTGGACGCAATGGTATCTGCTCTGCTAGTGGGAGTGTATTTATGCGGTGTCGCCAAGAAATCCCCCACTTCGGTGAGATTCCGTAAGCCATAGACAGCTAATCCCTCTACTACTGCTGCTTCAGCAGCATTTTCCACTGGGACAATTAGGGCTTTGATCCCCATTTTGATGGCGCTAGCTGCGATCGGCAGCACTCCAGCTACGGGCCGCAAAGAGCCATCGAGAGATACTTCTCCCAAAAACAGGTGATCGCCTAGCAGTTGCGGATCGACTTGTCCTGAAGCTGCCATGATCCCAACGCTAATTGGCAGATCGAAGCTGGGTCCTTCTTTACGCAAATCGGCCGGCGTGAGATTAATCACGATTTTGCGCATGGGAAAGTTATAGCCTGAGTTTTTCAAGGCTGCTTTCACGCGCTCCTTACTTTCTTGGACAGCGGTATCTGGTAGACCAACTACGACAATTCCAGGCAGGCCACCAGCCACATCCACTTCCACTCCCACCTGGATGGCTTCGATCCCTAAAATTGATGCACTCCAAACTCTTGCTAACACTCGGCTGTCCCTGTAAATACTTTTTGCGCTGGCCCTGTCATCAGGATGTGATTTGTTTCCGCTACCCAATGGATTATGAGATCTCCGCCTGGTAGGTTAACGGTGCAAATGCGATCGCACAGATCATTTAACACCCCTGCGACTACAGATGCACAGGCTCCTGTACCACAAGCCAGCGTAGCTCCAGCTCCGCGCTCCCATACCCGCATTTTCATGTAATCACGTCGCACCATTTGAATAAACTCAGTATTAGTCCGCTGAGGGAAAACCTCATGATGTTCAAATTTGGGGCCGATCTCAGCTAGGGCGATATTACCCACATCGGCGACAAAAGTAATGCAGTGGGGATTACCCATACTTACGGTTGTGACATGCCACATTTGCCCTGCTACTTCTAAGGGCGCGTTAACTGCTTTGCTGTCAGAATCAACTAAGGTGGTGGGAATTTCTCTAGCCAGTAAGCGCGGCTCTCCCATATCCACGGTAATTTGTCCATCTACATCTAATTGAGGGATGATTAGCCCAGCTCCGGTTTGGATATGGTAACGACTATCTACAGGTGCAATTCCCAGGTCATCCATAAACTTTGCGAGGCAGCGGATACCATTGCCACACATTTCTGGTTCCGAGCCATCGGAGTTATAGATACGCATCCGATATTGGCCATCTGAGGCAGGTAGCAAAAAGATTACACCATCAGCACCAATGCCAAAGTTTTGATCGCACCATTTCGCCGCCTGAGCTGGCGTAAGTTTAGGTTCGGGGCGATCGCGATTATCAATCAAGATAAAGTCATTACCAAGACCGTGATATTTAGTAAATGCTAATTGTGCTGTTGGTGCTACCTGTGAAGTCATGACTTAGTCCTGAATTATGAATATTATTGTACCCTAGGGTAATTCCTCAGGCAGGTAGAACGCGATTAGGCGCTTTTGGTGCAATAAAATACCAAAAAATATATAAACCGCCAATTCAAATCTGAAGTGTCACAAGAGTAGATGGTTTTGCCCGATTACCTCTAGATAAACCCGATCCATCAACCTGCACATAACCGCCAGAACTCACTCCCAATGGTGTGAGGACGCGCACAACCGAATTCCGACCTCCAATGCGCTGCAATAAAGCATCTGCATAGTCATTATCACTTTCTCGATTAACCACCCCGAGCCATCGTTCCAAGGTATTAAAGTCGCGTGGGTTACGCCTGTCAATGATTTGTAGAGCAGCGGATGTAGTCAATAATTTAATGTTAGAAGCGGGAATCAAAAAATCATCAAGATTATTAGAGTAAAGCGTTGTAGCTGAAGACAGAGATTCTATCGAGATACCCCAATGAGCCGTGGAAAATTGTGGTGCGTCGATTATAGCGTCCAGCTTGAGGGGGAGATCGTTATCACAAATCTCACTTTGAATAGTTGCTTTATCTTTAATAGACGTACTGAAAGTCTTACGGTTTTTGTCACTTTGAGCAAAATTGACGGTGGGTCGGAGGATAACAGCTTCAACTCTATCGAAGTTCCCAAAATCGAACATATGCAATATTACAGCTATTGACACTGTTAAACTATGTGTCCGAGATCTCTCTGTTTTCTTAGTGTTATTTGTTAGTTTCAATAGTTTAACCTCGCATTATTGTCTAGCAGGTAGTTGCCTATTGAGGCAAATGAATTTATCAGGATAAACTATAGCACAAAAATGAGAATGATAATCATTCTCATTTCAAGGCTTGTATTTCAATCATAAATTCTCAGTGCTATCAGGACTTACGTAGGAAATCATCAATTTTATTGCTGGAGGATTTGCGCGATCGCACGACGACAACCCGCACAGTCGCATCCGTATTTCTTAATTGCTGCTTCGCCAATCTTGTCATCGTTAATTAAAGCATCATCCGATAAAGTAGATACAAGATCATCTTTACTAGATAATCTTGTGGAGGTATATGGATGTGGTGATACAGATCTTGGCTGTCTGACAATTTCAATAAACTGAGGGTTTAAATTTTGCGTATCAGATTCTGCTCTGGCAGGACTAGTAGCAAGAAGCATTGCTGCTAAGCAGGAAGAGCCTGCAATTAATGTTAAGACAACTTTTACATTCATCATAGATTATGTGAGGAGATGTTGAATTTTAAAATACGGCTACATCGTAGCACTACATCACTTGAAATCCTCTATTCTCTCCATAATGCATAGT
>JANMRU010000449.1:0-1223 GCA_031388585.1 Pseudanabaena sp. SOY_30_concoct_251
AATTTGCGGCCGATCGCGAACATCGTCTAGCTGTTTCGGCAGGTGCGGCTTGAAACTGCTTTTCGATCAAAATTTGAGTCGTAAACTGGTAAAGCGGTTAGCTGACATTTACCCAATTTCAAGCCATGTTCAGTTTCACGAATTGGAAGAAAGGACTGATACTGAGATATGGGAGTTTGCCAAGACAAATGATTTCTGCATCGTGACTCAAGATGCGGACTTTGCAGAGAGAAGTCGTTTGTATGGCTCACCGCCCAAAGTCGTGTGGTTGCGGTGTGGGAATGTCCCAACCAGCCAAGTCGAGATATTACTTCGTTCGGGAGCAGGCGCAATTCAAGAACTTCTGAGTAATCCTAATTTTCATTGCTTGGAGTTGTACTGAACTCTGTTAACTCGATCACTTTGCCCCAAGTACGTTAAAGGGCGATCGCATTGTGACAAACTGCAAAGAATCGCACAGCTACAACTAGCAAAGATATTCCTAAAGGATCGCCTCACTGATAGCCTCAAAACAACATCCTACGCAATAACGACCCAATTAAGCCAAGTTTCTGTCTCTGCTACACCTGCGATCGCAAAGGATAGAGAAATAGAAATGGTAGTGATCGCTGCATCTTTACGTCGATTGGTTATTCATTGAAATGAGGCGTAAATTCGCTGAAACACTTGTTCGGCAGGAATTCCAGAAACTTGATTGCCATCCATTGCTCGATCACCAAGTTCAGCCTCCTCAGCCCAGATAGATGCAACTTCTTGATCGATTTTATCGCTTTGCCCCCAAGTGAGCTAAAGGGTGATCGCCTCACAGATAACTTCAAAATATTGTCCTACCGATAACGGTGAAGTTGAGCAGCGGCAGATAACCTCGAACTCTCACCAACAGCCTTTGTGCCGTGCACCAATCCAGTGTTTGGGCTGCTGGCGCTACAGCACATCTTCTTCCAGTTGCAAATCACGTAAAGAGTACTTTTTATCAGCCAATCTGTCAGATCTTTCAAGAACCTCTGCAACAATACGACGATTTACCATAGGTCTAACTCGATCATCAATTTCTTCTCCAGCACCGTAGATTTTTTGGGGCTTACCATCGATACTGATTTCGAGCCAATCGTCATCTAGATGTAAGTTGCGTAAAGTCCCTCTAAGAGATGTGGCTTTATATTCTGTTAGTTCTGGAGGTTCGGGTTCGGATTTTTTTAAGACCTCCTCGATCACTGAACGAG
>JANMRU010000452.1:0-5831 GCA_031388585.1 Pseudanabaena sp. SOY_30_concoct_251
CTTAATCAACCAATTTAACGACTGAATGAGGATCGTAGAGCTGTGTACACTAAAACGGATGAAACCTAAGTAGCTCAAAGGCTTATGGCATAAGCTATAGATCTCAAATGGGTTCTATAATGGAATGAAGCAACCCCCTTCTCAACATTTGAATTTCTTTCTAAATTAACAACTATATGCGATCGCGCAATTTCGATGTCAACTTGATATCCCTAGAGAAAAGATCGCAATCGTTTGATAGAAAATATAAGTATTTCGATGGCAAGCATAATATTTAAGTATTGAGCTAGGCTTGACATTTACAGATTGAAGATGTCTTTATCTCGTGAAGACAATTCATTAAAGCTCAAACCCCCATTTTAAAAAGCTTTTACGCATTAATACCTTCCAAAACTCAACTAGTGAAGATGCGCTTTGCGTATTCCAAAACACATCGTTAGTTAAGGTAGGGTTAATAGGAATTTAAAAGTTGCGTTATCGGAAATTTTGGGTATAAAGTGAAAGTTATGGAAAATTCAGGTCAGTGCTTAACTCCTTTTCAGCGCAAGTTGCTGCTGAAGAATCGGCAAACTGAATTGCGACCGGAATATCGCCGTCGTATAGAGATTATGCTGCTCGCAGACGAAGGTCGATCTCAAACCCAAATCTGTGAGTTTTTGGGATGCGCTCATGAAACTGCACGATATTGGATGTCTATGGCTCAAACTGGTCAGGCCCATCAATGGAAAAACCGCCAAATGGGACGGCCTAAGACAGTTAACGATCGATATTGCGATCGCTTAAAAGAACTTGTAAGCCAAAGCCCCCGAGAATATGGCTATTCGTTCCAACGCTGGACGGCTCAATGGTTGGGAAAACATTTAGAGGAAGAGCTAGATATTAAAGTGAGCGACTGTCATATCAATCGTTTGCTTAAACAGATGGGACTTTCTACGCGATCGAAGCCTCATGCAAATAAGGAGTCGGAAAGCAATATCTCACCTGATAGCTCTAATCTAGAGATTCGCGATCTAACATCAGCTGGCGAGCCAGAGCATGGAGAAATATGGCTATTTAATTCAATTCATTGATATTTTCTTGTTATGGCTAATAATTTATCCCCTCTACCTTCGCAATATATCGCAAATGCCCTAGGGCAAGTATTTTCAGAACAAGAATGCAAACAAATTATTTCGCAAATTCTTGTACTAGAACCTGCAGCAGGAAAACTCTTTTGGCAGACTGATAAAGCCGATCTAGGAATATATATCGTTATGGAGGGAAAGGTAAGGCTCCTCTATAACTCTGATAGCTTGATCGCAACATTAGAGACAGGTGAATGTTTTGGGGAAAATACTTTGTTCCCGATTGGCTCTTTTCAACCTTACTCCGCTAGAGCTTCTGTCAACGTCAAACTTGGTTTTATTTGCGATCGCCAGCTACAAGATCTTTGTCGCAAATATCCAATAATCTTAGAACACATTCAAAATCAGGCAATACTGCGCGATTGGCTACTACTCAGTCCCGAACTTGCTGCCATGCAAAAATTGCCGGGTTTGATGAAAGCGCTATCACTGCTGGAGAAGCAGGAGCTCCCGACTGGACAACTGCCAGATGCATTCCTAAATCAGAAGCTATGGTTTATGCGACGCGGACAACTTCTCAATACTTCAGGACTAGAGTTAACTATTGGTTGCATCTATGTGCCCTCTGAACTGAAAGCGAGTTCATGGCGAGTAGTTCAAGCTTCAGAACTATATACTCTCTCAAGCGATCGCTGGGAGACAGCGCTCAATTATTGCCCCCAGTTTGATCGCCTAGTCGCATCGGACAAATTACCAAAAGGATTAAAGGAAAATCTTCGCCTAGAAGAGATAGAGCCACAGTTTACAACTGCACCAGAACCTGAGGTTCAGCAAAAGAATCAGAAAAAAGTTAGCAAAGCTTATTTCCCTAATCCGACATTACAAGTCGGTCATTTGTGGCAAAGGGTGATTCGACGGTATCCTTTCTTTCAACAACAAAGTGCCTCAGATTGCGGCGCAGCTTGCCTAGTGATGGTTAGCCGATACTGGGGTAAGCAATTTAGCGTCAATCGGCTGCGAGAAATTGCCAATGTCGATCGCAATGGAGCTTCACTTCGAGGTTTGGCAGCTGCGGCTGAAAGCGTTGGTTTTACTAGCAGACCAGTAAAAGCTAGCCTCAATAAATTAGCAGAACAGAATCTACCGGCCATCGTACATTGGGAAGGAAGACACTATATCGTTGTCTATAGAGTGACACGCGATCGCGCGATCGTTTGCGATCCTGCTATTGGTCAACGGAGCCTAACTCATGGAGAATTTCTCGCTGGTTGGACTGGTTATACACTGCTACTTCAGCCTACAGCTTTACTAAGAGATTCTGAGGAAACTAAACAGTCTTTTTGGCAATTCTTTGAGCTGGTGAAACCACATCGACTCATACTATTTGAAGTATTTATTGCTTCCATTCTGATCCAGGTTTTTGGACTAGTTACGCCGTTATTTACCCAATTGCTGCTAGATCGAGTGTTGGTACAGCGTAGCGATCTAACTCTAACGGCTGTGGGAATAGGTTTGCTGATCTTTAGCCTATTTCGCGTCGCTATGACTGGGCTGAGGCAGTATTTCTTAGATCAGACTGCCAACCGCGTAGATTTAGCTCTAATCGTCGGATTTATTAGCCATACCTTTAGGTTACCCTTAAAATATTTTGAGTCTCGCTATGTAGGAGATATCATTTCCCGCGTCCAGGAAAATCGAAAAATCCAACGCTTTCTAACGGGTGAAGCACTATCAATTATTCTTGACCTATTGACTGTGTTTATCTACGTAGGACTAATGTTCTGGTACAGTTGGAAAATGGCATTACTCGTACTCGTGATCGTACCTCCATTTGTATTACTCGCCCTATTTGCCACCCCATTTTTGCAGCGGATTTCACGAGAAATATTTTCTGCCTACAACGAAGAAACCGGATATCTAATCCAATCTCTGACTGGAATTCGGACAGTCAAATCCCTAGCTGTCGAGCAGACGGTACGATGGAAATGGGAGGAATTCTTTGGTAAATCGATCCAGAAGAATTTCTCTGGGCAGTTGATCGGTAACACATTGCAAATCTTTAGCTCTGCAATTGAAGCTGTAATGACCACAATGTTACTGTGGTTTGGCGCGTGGCAAGTAATTCAGAACGAACTAACAATTGGGCAATTAATCGCATTCAACATGTTGCTAGGAAATGTGATTAATCCCTTTAAGCGATTAATTGTGTTATGGAACGAATTGCAGGAAGTGGTTATTGCTGTTGAACGTATCAATGATGTGATTGATGCTGAACCAGAAGAAGACTTGCATCGCCAGACTCGACAATTCCTCCCTCCAATTAAGGGATTTATTCGCTTTCTCTCAGTTACTTTCCGATACCATCCAGAAAGCGATGTTAATACGCTAGAAAACCTCAGTTTCGACATTCAACCAGGACAAATGGTAGCCCTTGTTGGGCGCAGTGGCTCTGGGAAAACTACTATTTCAAAGTTGCTTTTGGGGCTATATCCACCTACTAGCGGCAAGATTCTGATTGATGGTTACGATGTTTCTACCCTTTCATTGCGATCGTTACGACAGCAGATCGGAGTAGTAGACCAGGATACTTTTTTGTTTGGCAGCACCATTCGCGAAAACATAAGTGTAGGTCATCCTCAAGCAACCTTGGAAGAAGTTATAGAAGCCGCAGAACAGGCTGGAGCTCATCAATTTATCAAAGAATTGCCAATGGGTTATGAAACGCAAATTGGTGAGGGAGGAGGAATGCTTTCTGGTGGTCAGCGGCAGCGTCTTGCGATCGCCCGCGCACTACTAGGAAATCCACGATTGCTGATTTTAGATGAAGCAACAAGCAGCCTTGATGCGGAGTCTGAACGAATCATTCAAACTAATTTGAACAAAATCCTCAAAGATAGAACGACGTTGGTAATTGCCCATCGTCTCTCAACAGTAAGAAATGCTGATTTGATTCTGGTATTAGACAGAGGCATATTAATCGAAAGCGGTAACCACGATGAGTTGACAGCTAAACGCGGACACTATTTCTACCTTAATCATCAACAACTTGCCGTAACTGTTTAACCAAGTCAATTAGTTTTACTTTTTAGATTGCGACGTGATTATTGATATTAATTTGCTCATTAACTATGCCAAACCAATTTAACTCACAGAACCAGGCAAATCAAAATGGTAGTTATCGTAAAGATATAGTTTTACCAGATGAAGTATTAGACTCCAACAACACTTCAAAAATAACAGTTTTAACCGAGCCAACATCATCCAAGAATATTGATAACGATTGGTCAAGCTTGACCCAAGAGTTGATGGATACCTTGCCGAGAGTATGGACAAGGGGACTGCTTTATTTTTTGGTTGTAATTGTTGGAATCGTTCTACCTTGGACTATGTTGTCTAAAGTTGATGAAACTGGTAGCGCTAGAGGGCGACTAGAACCAAAAGGAGCGACCCAAAGACTCGATGCGTCGGCATCTGGAACTGTTGCCCATGTTCGCGTAATAGAAGGCCAAAAAGTTAAGACTGGCCAGGTAATCATAGAATTAGAATCCAATGTTCTGCGTACTGATATTGAACGGGCAAAAACGAAACTCGAAGGTGAACTAAATCGGCTCTCGCAGTTGGAAGTAATAAAAAATCAACTAGCGATCGCGATACGAGCCCAGGAGATGCAAAATCAAGCTCAAGTACTAGAAAAACAAGCTCAACTAGAGCAAGCACGTCAAAACCTAAGTGCTAGCAAAACTGCCCATACATTGGCCGAAAACCGTTTTGCCAAAGATACAATTGAAGTGCGACGCTACCGCAAACTATGGGAACAAGACGTAACTCCAGAAATTAAAGTGGTTGAAATGGAACGTGCTGCAGAGGAAAGTCAAAGGTTGCTTTCTGCGGCTTTAGCCGAGATTCAACAAGCCGATTCTCGCTTAACGGAGCAGCAGAGTAGCTACCAAAGTCTTATCCAGAGTGGTAAATTAGCTTTACTGAAAAGCGAGCAACAATTTAAGGATTTACAAACACAAATAACATCTCTTCAAACCGAAAATTCTCAAACTAAAAGCGAAATTAAGTCCTTGGAACTTCAATTGGAGCAGCGTACGTTCCGCGCACCTGCTGAAGGCACAATTTTTCAGTTACCAATCCAACGTGCAGGAACTGTTGTTCAACCAGGTCAGATGGTTGCGCAGATTGCACCCAAAGGATCGAATTTAATTTTTAAAGCTCAAATGCCTATTCCTGAAAGTGGTTTTCTGCGCCCAGGAATGACCGTAAAATTAAAGTTTGATGCTTATCCATTCCAGGACTATGGGGTAGTACAAGCCAAATTACTAAAGATATCCCCAGATTCCAAACCTACACAAACACAGCAAGGTCAAATTGAAATGTTTGAGCTGGAAATTGCCCTCGACAAAATATATATCCAAAACCAGGATAAGACTATAACCTTAATACCAGGACAAACTGCGACAGCAGAAGTAATTGTTCGACAGCGTCGTCTTATTGACTTTGTTCTCGATCCTTTCAAGAAGCTCCAAGAAGGTGGGCTAAAACTATAGAACCAAGTAAATCAGTCATCACATATTTATCTATGTGTGATTTAAAAGACATGAATTTTCCTGTTCGATCGTAGAAAATAAAAGTGAAATATTACGAACTCATATAAGGAGCACTAAAATGGCAAATATTTCGATTTCCGATCTATATTCATCTGATTCTGAATCACTACTCGCTGGTATTGATGAGAAGGATGGAGACCTGATTAAGTCTGCA
>JANMRU010000474.1:0-28129 GCA_031388585.1 Pseudanabaena sp. SOY_30_concoct_251
CATTTTGGCGGTCTTGTCTTCTTCTTTGGCGGCAACAGAGGTTCAATAATCTCCCATTCTTTATCGGTCAAATCAGTTGTATAGACCATGTCTTGAACCTTTTTTACTTATTATAAGATACCAAATGGGTTCTATAGACAGTTTATCAATGCCAGCCACGCGATCGAGCAACCAATCTAATTCGATACTAGATATTTGGGCAGAGATTGCCTGTTGTTGCGAGCGATCATACCATTCTCAAAACTTCACAGGCATAGCTTCCATTGACCTCAAAAACTATATCTGTCAGCTTAACTCTCAAACCATCGAATAGTATCATCAGCCGTCACTTAGTGAGACTGACTACATCCGATGTCGAAGTTTATCCCTGAAATAACAGAAGCTTGGCGAATGATTCTCATCCACATTCATATTTGGGGAGATCTTTTTAGCCCAAACTGACTTTTCTTCACCGATCCTATGTCCGCCCAATTTAGTCAGGGCTTGACTACCACCAACAAACAATGCGTCAGCTAACTTCTCCCATGTACCACAGATACTATCATTCATATACGAATTTAGGACTACATCCTTTGCTTTTGGATAAGCCGCTCTCACTGCTGCTAAATCACCTAAGTACCAAGCTTCTCCTTCTTCAATTGCAATATAGAAGTGAGTTTCTGGGCTGGGATTGCATTTGTCAACTAGGCCAAGTAGTTCGTTACGAAACATACTCAAACATCGGTCATCAAGATCGCAAATTATAATGAGTGCGGCAGGGCAATTAGGATGATATTTAGATAATGTTTTGCCATAGCCTTGAATCAGTCGCGGGAGCTGGTCAAGCAGAATTCTTCTCTTAGGATCGGAATTGGATTTTAGCCCTTTTGGAAGATGCCCAACCCCTTTGTAGGAATGAATCTTGAATGTGTTGTGTTCGGCATTTATAATCTTGGGGACAAGAATTTCAAGAGCGGTTTTACCAGAAATATCCTCAACAAGTATCTCAAAGTGCATTTACTCACCCGTTATCCAAGTAATCACTGTACCAAAGTCCACCAAGGGGTAAGCCTTCAGAAACCAAATTCTCGATAAGAGGATTTTCACTGGCTCGTCTGATTGTAGAGAAGCCATCTTTACCCTTTTCAAGAACCCAAACCTCCTCAGGATCAAGAGCATCTACAAAATACGGTTGATGTGTTGTGATAAATACCTGCGAACCACCCTTGCGTCCTGTGGCATGTTCTCGAAATTCTCGCGCCAGAGTTTCTAAGAGTTTATGGTAAAGGCCATTCTCAGGCTCTTCGATACATAGGAATGGCGGTGGTGAAGGATCTTCTAGGAGCAGGAGATAAGCGAAGACCTTTAATGTCCCATCTGACATCTGCTGAGCGTAAAATGGATCTTCAAAACCTCTATCATTAAAACGAAGAAGAAGTCTCCCATCTGGACTTCTCTCAGTCTTGATTTGATTGACGCCTGGAATTTTTTTAGAGATTTTTTCAAGAATCGTGTGAAATCTTTTGGAATGTTCTCTCTCCATAAATTGCACTACATTGCTGAGATTATCACCATGAATATTTAGGTGTTTTTGTGGCCCAGCAAGAGGAAGACTTCTTGCTGCATCTGGGGTGAAATAGCTGAGATACCATCCTTCAATAAATCTTCGAAATGCTGATATTCTTGGATGTTGTTTGAGTGCCCCCAACGTCGCAATCCCAAGTTTTCGCTTATCATCAAGTTCAACCAACTCGGTCTCTTTACTTTCCTCCTGAACCTCACCGCTTTTTATTCTTGCCATTAACCTTGACAAATCAAACTCACCTTCTTCTTCAACCTGACCAACTTCCTCTGCACCTCTCCAGGCTAAACCCTTACCTTCACTAAGAAAAAGGAAAGAAAAGGGTTGTCCTCTCGTTTGTCCTTTCCTACGTTGCCGAAGCCTCTCCTTCTTTACATATGGTCTTCCTGACGAGTCAAGATCGATTGCTAATTCATACGTAATTGGTCTGGCGTTACCATCCTCCTTATAGTAAATTTGGAACTCAACACTACCCTCTTGTTCTTGTGAACGAATTCTCTCAAATCCTCCGCGACCACTAGAATAACAGGCTTCTTCTACTCCTCCTTTTAGGCAGTCCGCAAGAAAGCCAAAAGTATCGAAGAGTGTACTTTTCCCAACGCCATTCTTGCCGATGACGGCTGTCATTGGTGTTAGGGCTTTAGCATCCTGTGTATTCCAAAGTTTTCCTAAAGTAATATCGTGAAGAGTCCTGTAATTCTTTACTCTAAAACCCTCTATTTTTGCCACTTAATCACCTTTGCATATTCTTTTATACCAATGCATACCACGTAATTATATAGCAATTTCAAATTCAACATTGCTAACTAAATGATTTCAAACTTCAGACCATAGATGTCCAACAGGTCACAGGTAAAATGGTCGCTGATATTCGTATCGCTCAGCTCCAGATTGTAGAAATCAACAAACTCATGCTCAAAATATGGCCCCGCGTGCCATGTGCCACGATTGAGCTTAATGAAGCAATTGCCTGGAATGCGAAATGCATTAATCGTTTTCGGTTCGACTTGGGATATCCCTAACTCAGAAGGTGGAGCGACAGCGATCACCCATTCCTTTCCATCTAGCGCTCCCAAACATTGCGTACATTGGCTATGCCGCGTGATGCGATGAAACTTTTGCCCCTGCCCTGACAAGCGCATAATGTAAAATCTGGGAATGCCACCCCGAAGGTCTAGCTGAGCATCGCGATCATCAAAGATCTTCCCATCAACTGAAGGATAGATAACCTGTCCAAATGGATGGAAATTTTCTTCGCTAATTGTTTGGGTTTTAAGTTTTCGCAAGGCAAACTCAGGCATAGTTCGATCGGGGATTAACTAATCACAAGGCTACTAGCAACTCGATCTGGAGTTTGTCCAACGACTACACCCAAAAAGTCTCCATTCGAGCCTACAGTAATTACTGTATCGTTCGCGTTTATGAACGTATTAGTACCGCTGACAAAGAAATTAAAATCTGCTCCTGACAACAGGTTAACGAATTCACCAGGTAGAGTATTAGAGATTACGAGCGTATCTCCTGTATTACTAGGGTCAAACCTCACGTTATTAAAATCAATTAAAACATTTGCTTGGGCTGGATCGATTGCTGCTGCAGCGGCACTGAGTACAAATATATCTCTACCACTATCTCCCTGCATAAAGGTCTGACCAAAGCCAGCGTAGAGAATATCATCTCCACTACCGCCACTAAGGAACCCGCCATCGTCGCTAGCTATTAGGGTATCGTTACCGGCCTCACCTGTAATGATATCAAAACCACCATCACCGTAAATGACATCGCTGCTAGCAGAGCCAATCAGGCGATCGTCACTCACTGAGCCAACAATGCGGTTGTCAGCATAACCATAGACATCGTAGGGCACTGAGCGATCGTAACTATAGATATCAAAGGGGGATAAGACATCAAATCCAAAGACATCAAAGGGGGATAAACCGCCATAACCGTAGATGTCCAAGGGAACTGAGCCGAAGTCGCTATTGATGTCGTAAGGACTAAGGTTGTCGTAAGCAAAGTTATCGAACGGGACGGAATTGTCAAAAGTATTAAAGTCGTCGGACGTATTGAAATCGTTATAAACTACGTCGTCAAACAGACCCAGGATATATGTAAGGTCGTCGATCGCGTCAAGAAGCGGATCCATAGTAAATCCTCCTTGTCATAAGGTGGTGTGAGCTTCTAATTTAAGTATAGCTATGCTTTAGCGATTCTGGGTTTCCCTCGCCGCTGCGATCAACCCGATTGCGATTGAGGGATTATTACCCCAATGCAGGTGTAAATAAGAGGCCAATAAATTTTTTCTACCCCATCCTTCTGTACCTAGATCTTGCCCAGCGTAATTTTTTAACTGGTAAAGTGGGCGATCGCAATCAACGGTTTGATGGGAGCGATGAAATTCATGCCCCCAAACTGGCCGATCGCCCGGTAGCCAGGTATCGGAGGCTAGTACCTGAGCGCAACGATAGCCAAGGGTGAGCTTGTCTGCCATCACTGTTTGGGTGGGAATCGCGCCTACCATGGCAAATTGATTGCCAGCAAAGTCAACGATCGCCTCGCTGAGATACATTAAACCGCCACACTCGGCATAAATGGGTAAATGGGTATGCTGACGTACAGAGGCGATCGCACCCTGATTCTCTGCTAACTGCGCCGCGAAGATCTCTGGGAAACCACCACCAAAATATAGGCCGTGGATCTGCTTTGGTAGTTGGGCATCATCAAGCGGACTCCAATCGACTAATTCCGCCCCCAGGTTTTCCAGAATATCCAGGTTATCAGCATAGTAGAAGTTGAAAGCGCGATCGTGTGCCACAGCAATTCTGACCTTGACATTTGCCCGTAATGGCTGCGGCGAAATCGCAGGCAAATTCTGGGAATTTTTAATTAAAGGCATGAGTTTTTCCCAATCAAAGCAACGCTTACCCAGATCGGCTAAGCGATCGATGGTTTCGCTAAAGTTGGCAATTTCCTCAGTAGGAATAAGCCCCAGGTGGCGATCGCTAAGTTTAATCCCATCTTCGCGGGGAATAATCCCCATAACTGGAATACCCAATGGCGCGATCGCTTCAAGTAAGATTTCGCGGTGGCGATCACTACCCACGCGATTCAGGATTACTCCAGCCAACTTAATATCCGCATCAAAGTGATGGTAGCCGTAGATCGTTGCTGCCAGCGATCGCGACATTCGACTGCAATCAATTACCAGAATTACAGAGACAGATTTGCCCAACAGTTTCACCACATGGGCGGTACTGCCAAACTCATTGCTACCAGCCCCATCGAAAAGCCCCATCACGCCTTCGATCGCAGCACCATCAGCATTAGCACTGTGTGAAGCAAAGCAGGATTTTACATATTCACTCGACGTAATTACAGGATCGAGATTGCGGCAAGTTCGACCCGTAACCACAGTATGAAACATCGGGTCGATATAATCAGGCCCCACCTTAAAAGGCTGGACAACCATCCCCCAGCGTCGCAATGCCGCCAGGATTGAGAGGGTTATAGTTGTTTTGCCAACACCACTATGGGTGCCAGCAATAGCGATCGGCATGAATGCCCTACCTATCTTGACGCTACATCAAACACAATGTATCGGTTTGGCAGGAAAGCCATAGGATTAGCCGCACGCTTACTTTCGGTGTGTACCTCAAAGTGTAGGTGTGGGCCAGTGCTTCGGCCAGTACTACCAACTTCAGCAATAAGCTGCCCTTGTCTGACCTGTTGCCCCTTTCTGACTAAAATTCTATTCGCATGAGCATAGAGTGAACGACCACCGTCAGTATGGGTCACCTCAACCAAGTTGCCATAACCACCATCGTCCCACTCGGCGTAGCTAACAACCCCATCTGCCGCAGCCAGGATCGGCGCACCGGTCGGAGCCCCTATATCAATGCCCTTGTGCATCCTTCTTTGGCCAGTAATCGGATGAATGCGCCAACCAAAGGCAGCAGTAATAATGCCATTAACTGGCCACACCATTGGTGCAGGCGTATTCAGAGATGATTTGGCGACAGATTGAGGTAGCTGTACAGACCAGTGACTGGTCGAACTTAGGGCTTTAAGTTGTAGTTGTTCGTCATCTTCCAGGTTAAAGCTGGGGGCGAACTCAACCACGAGGCGTGTAGTATCAGCGTCAACTTGTCCTACCCGCACTGCTTGCACCGCTTTGCCAATTGTCCGTCGCACAGTTGGGCCTTTATATTTGGCCCCAGGCAAATCGATCACCAGACGGGTGGGGTTTTCGAGTACTTTCCCCTTGGGATAAATCTTTTTTAACGTAGCAAACTCTATACGGTTGCGCGTAGTATCAAATACAAAGGTTTCTAACCGATTTGCTAGAGCTGCTGGTGCAAGCATCATAGAGCCTACAAAGCAAGATACTAGCCACCATTTGTAATTTTTGGGACTTTGTTTCAAGCTATTAAACATTGGGTCTGTGTGTGTGAAGGAGGCAAAAAACGGAGAAACACCTCAGCCAGGAGTAAACTGGTTTTAGTGGAATAAATAAAAGAGGTCTGTGGAAGTCTACATTAATTTGCATCACATAATCTATTTGTATAAAAAGTTTATATGAGTAGCTTTTGATGCAATTCTGCAACCAGAAATACGCAACTAATGAAATTGATTCTTTACAGCAAACCAGGCTGCCATCTTTGCGAGGGGTTACTAGAAAAATTGCAACTAGTGCAATCCGTGCAATTCGATCTGGAGATCCGCGATATCAATAGTAATCTCAACTGGTTCGAACAGTACCAAGTCGAAATACCAGTTCTTTGTTTATGGGATGAGCAGCTCAGTCAAGAACGAGAGCTACCTCGCCTGTCCCCTCGGTCGCCAGTAACCAAGCTGGAAGAATTACTAAAGCAATATGCGTAGAACGATGACAAGCTTGGCTAAAAAAGAGAAGCCATTTTGGGCGATCGCAAGTTTCATCGCGATCGTCTTGATTGGCATTGTTGATTACTTAACTGGCTTCGAAATAGCGCTCTCCTTGTTTTACTTAATCCCTATTGTGGCAATCGCCTGGTTTGTTGGTATAGGGCCTGGCATATGGGCATCTGCCGTCTGCACGCTAGTTTGGATAGCTGGAGATATTGCGGCCGAGCAAGTTTATTTCTACACTTTTATCTATTCCTGGAACGCTTTGATGCAACTGGGGGTATATGTCTGCGCAGTTTTATTAATCTCCATGCTCAAGAAAGCCCTTCTCCGCGAGCAATCCCTCACCCGTATTGACAAGATTACAGGTGCAGCCAATTTTAATTGTTTTTGGGATTTGGCTCAGATGGAAATCGATCGCGCTTCAAGATATAAGCGACCATTAACCATTGCCTATCTTGACCTAGATCGACTAAAAACTATTAACCAAAAATTGGGGCGCAGCGAAGGTGATAATGTCCTCCGAACAGTTGTTGGTACTTGCAAAAAGTATTTGAGGACGACCGATCTAGTGGCAAGACTTGGTGATGATGAATTTGTCTTGTTATTACCAGAAACTCCACAAGAAGGGGCCGAGATCGCTATGACCGCTCTCCAACTAGCATTAGTTGAGGAAATGCAACAAAATAATTGGCCGATTTCATTTAGCATCGGTGTTTTGATCTGCGCCTCTGTACCGCAAACCATAGAGGAAATTATTGAAGTTGCAGATAGCCTTGTCTACTCCGCCAAGAAGGGCGGCAGAAATAACATCTGTTACGCCACCTACATTGGTTAGACACCAAAAAATGCTTCTCTCTCTTGAATTCTTTTGGGTGTGAAGTTATTTTAGGTTGCATTAAAGTGCCCATAATAGTGAATCAGGAGAGGAAATATCTATGCAGCTAGGTAAGCTTTTGCAACTGGCAGGTTGTCGGTATAGCGAACGAGATCGCAATCTCCTGAATGTCCAAGGGATCGCTACAGACTCCCGCACTTGCAACCCAGGCGATTTATTTATAGCAATGCCTGGTAGTCAGGGAGACGGTAGCCAGTTTGCCTCCGATGCGTTAGATAAAGGGGCGATCGCCGCCATAGTCACTAATACTGTTAATCTCGCCAAAGACGGACTGATCCATGTTGATGATGTGGTAACTGCCTCTGCCCAGATCGCCGCCGCATTCTACGATTTCCCCGCCCAGAAAATGGATCTAGTGGGGGTAACTGGAACCAATGGCAAAACTACTACCACTCATCTAATCGAGTTTTTATTGCAATCGCAGTTCACTACTGCCCTATTTGGTACGCTCTACGCCCGTTGGCCTGGATACGAGCATACTGCCACCCACACAACCCCCTTTGCGCATACCCTCCAAGCACAACTCAAACAAGCTTTAGATAGTGGGTGTCAAGTTGGGGTAATGGAGGTTAGCTCCCACGCCCTAGCCCAAAAACGGGTATGGGGTTGCCCGTTCGATGTAGCTGTATTTACGAATTTGACCCAAGATCACCTCGACTACCACCACGATCTAGAAGATTACTTTCAAGCTAAAGCGCTTTTATTCGGTCAAGATTACCTCAAAGGTCGGGCTGTAATAAATCTTGACGATCCGTTTGCCCAGAAATTGGCTGCTCTCACCACCAAAGCAGCTAAGTCAGGTATTTGGACGTATAGCCTCGAAAACCCGCAGGCGGGTTTTTATGCCAAAAATCTCACCTACAGTTCTAGTGGTGTACAGGGAGACCTGCATACACCTGAGGGCAAAATGTCTCTGCGATCGCCCCTAGTCGGAGGCTTTAATGTCTATAACGTCATGGCGGCGATCGCTACCTGCGTGCATTTAGGCATCAGCCTTGAGCATATCGAATCAAGATTACCCAAGTTTAGTAACGTCCCAGGACGAGTGGAGCGCGTGCAAGTCAGCTCCGATCAAGACATTACCGTAGTTGTAGACTATGCCCATACCCCCGACAGCCTGGAAAATATACTTAAAGCAATGCGGCCATTTACACAACGCGAACTTGTGTGCGTCTTTGGCTGTGGCGGCGATCGCGATCGCACCAAACGCCCCCTGATGGGAGAAATTGCGGCGCGATTGGCCGATCGCGTTTATGTCACCTCTGATAATCCACGCACCGAAGATCCGCAAGGGATTTTGCAAGATATTTTGGCAGGCATTCCCGCTAACACCAAACCACAAGTCGAGCTAGATCGACGGCTCAGTATCCAGATGGCGATCGCGCTAGCACAACCTGGTGACACAATAGTGATCGCGGGTAAAGGCCATGAGGATTACCAAATTCTGGGTAAAGAGAAAATTCACTTTGACGATCGCGAGGAAGCTCAATTTGCGCTCAAGCAGAGATTAGGGATAAGCTAGGTGCTGAAAGTTAAGCCACGATCATGCTAAGCAGGCTAAGTAAGTATTTGTGCTGGCAGTAAATGCTGTAGCGCTTTTGTAAATATGGCTAAAAATGTGCGCGTTTTGCCGTTAAATAAACTAAGGGATAATTATGGGCTTTGCAGATTATTCTATTGCGGAGATTGCTGAAGACTATCAAATCTCAGTTGAGATGGTCTGTCAGTTTTGCGATCGACTTGGCATTCATTACCAAGATATTCATACAAAACTTGCATTAGAAGATGCTAAAGCCGTAATTCTTGCAGCCCAAACAGCAGCCCAAACAAAAGAAAAGAAGTCATCATAAGTTTATTTTCAAAATACTTTGCCTACTATGAGCAGAAAAACTTACAAATTCCTTTTGCTAGCGATCGCAACAGTCTTCTTAGCCTGGCAGTTTGTGACCACAAGTGTCCTGGCCTCAGAGACAACTGCTGAAATGCGAACCGTGCAGCTCAACGATAAAGAAAAAATCATTTTATCTACCAAAGATCTCGCGGCTGGCAAGAAACTGTTTCAAAATGCTTGTGCCACCTGTCATGTCGGCGGTGCAACATTTACCAACCCCAACGTTGGCCTCGATCCTGAAAGTCTAGCACTGGCAACACCAATCCGTAATAATATTGAGGGTTTGGTGGCTTTCATGAAAAACCCAACCACCTTTGATGGAGTCGAGGAAATTTACGAAACCCATCCTAGTGTGAGAAGTACCGATCTTTTCCCCACCATGCGTGGTTTGACCGATAAAGATCTCCAACAAATTGCCGGCTATATTCTTTACCAACCCAAAGTCAAAGGAATTGGCTGGGGCGGCGGTAAGATTTATTATTAAGTTAGGATTAACTTATGTAAATCAAACTGGTTTAGGGAAAATTCAACATTAAAAGCAGCAGATCATGAAAAAAGAATCATTTTTGGGGCGTTTAAGCCTACTATTTATCGGCTTCGCGATCGCATTGAGCAGCCTTATCTTCAATGCTGCTCCAGCATCAGCTGAGACCTATACCGTTTTGATGGGTACCAAGAGTGGTCAGTTGGCATTTGAGCCTTCTACCCTCACAATTAAGGCTGGCGACACTGTGAAGTGGGTCAACAATAAAGCATTTCCTCACAATGTTATTGTCGATGGCCAAGAAGCCCTATCGCACAAAAAGCTAATTCAAAAGCCCCAAGCTTCAGTAGAGTCAACTTTTAGTGAAGCAGGTGAGTATAGCTATTACTGCGCTCCTCATCGTGGTGCAGGCATGGTTGGCAAGATTACCGTTGCTGGCTAAATCATAGTAACCACAAACACTATCTATTTGCGAATCAGCCTATATGAGCGGGTTAACCCAAGTTTCCCAACCCATATAGGCTGATTTTTGGTATAGAAGAGCTACAAAGCGCCTGCTGCTGTAACATCTAAAACGCAGTCGGAAAGGTGGGTAGTAATATTCATTGCCTGTAAGCAGGGCGGGCGATCGCCTCCCTTGTGATAGTCAATCACGCTCACACCGCCGTTACCTTGCTTAAAAATCCAGAAGCTTTCAGGATCTAGATTGAAAACCTGGCAAAGAATGGCTTTGTTTACTGCGTCATGAGCTACTACGAGTGCAATGTCACCAGGGGCAATATTACTGACCATCTGCTGCCAAGCAGCCGCGACCCGATCCCAAACCTGTTGCAGATTTTCGCCCTCCGGCATCTGCACAGCTCCAGGAGTTTGCTGCCATCTCAGCAGTTCACCAGGAAATTCTGCCTCGATTTCATGCTCAAACTTACCCTCCCACAAACCGTGGGAAATTTCTTTGAGTTCATCGATATACTCAAGATCCATTTCAGTGTGTTTGCTTAAGATCTTTTCTGCAGTTTCCTTCGGCCGCAACATCGGACTGCTAAATGCCCGAGATATTGGCACGGATTGCAAAAATTCCGCTGCACAGCGAGCCTGATCGTGTCCCTTAGAGTTCAGGGGCACATCAATTTGCCCCTGAAAGCGTTTTTGGCGATTCCACTCAGTCTCACCGTGGCGCACGAGCAGGATACGTGGGCCTAAATGACCTTTTCGCATTGCTGGTAAAATACTGCCAGTTATGGCAGAGAGGTGGCTGGTCAGGTTGAGAGATTCAAGCTGAGCGTTAAACTTAAGCGCTTGAGAATCTTTGAGATTCCCATTGCTAGCACTAAAATTTAGAACGCTAATCGCACAATTCGACTGCTGTAAACTGTGATATTCCGATGGTTGTAAATCTAACGCGGTAGCTATCAACGCACGGTTTATGCCACTATGACCCACAAGCAGGATGGTTTCTCCTTGATGTTGCGGTAAGATTTGATGCCAGAAAGCTTTTGCTTGCGCAAACAGATCGTGCACGGGATAGCGATCGCCCATTGCCATCTCGTGAGGTGCATTTTGCCACTTGTCATAGGCATCAGGAAATTGTGACTTTACCTGCTCAAAGGTCAGACTTTCCCAGTCAGGCAGATTGATTTCGTATAAACCTTCGTGTGGTAGCAGCGCAGGAGGGTTAGTTGCAACAGCTAAAGCGATTGTAGCTGTCTGCTGGGCGCGGACTAATGGACTGCAATAGGCGGCGGCAAACGATAGGTCAGATAGAGCTATACCTGCCGCCTCGGCTTGCGATCGTCCAGTCGCAGTTAGGACTGACTGCTTCTCGGGTTGGTCGAGGTTGCCACGCCCTTGAACCAATCCAGCCGAATTAAAGTTGCTTTCGCCGTGGCGCACTAAGACAATGCGGGTAATCAGGTCAATATCCTCTATTATTCAAGACAGCTTAAAGAAATTTTACATTTCCATGTTGCGCTATAATACTGTGTTAGGCTACCTGTAGCCAAGCAGAAGCTAAAGATGTTGCTTACTTGCGCCTCTCGCTGCGTTAACAGTTCAGTCTAAGAGTTAGATTTGTCTAATTTTTATTTTCAGTGGCTGTATCCATAGACACCCTATAAAGATATAGTTCCTCTTTTAAACTCTTTTGCCACACTGTCAGGTCATTTTCTCAGGCCTGAGCATGGCTTATCAGACACCAATATTCGTGCTGGAAGTATTGTATTGATGCTCAAGCTTTGGGTATGTAACGCTCATCAGATAACCGATTTGGTCATGAGCAGCGCAGAATTCTTAGACTTACCCGACTGACCCAAAAATTTTTGAGGAAATTGAATGCCCAAGCAAATTATTATTGCTGAGCAGCATAGAATTGCTGCTGTATTTAGCGAAGATCAAATTGAAGAAATTATTGTAGCCACTGGCACTCATCAGGTTGGAGATGTCTACATGGGTGTAGTAGAAAATATCCTGACCAGTATTGATGCCGCTTTTGTGAATATCGGTGAAGGTGAACGCAATGGGTTTATCCATGTCACCGATCTAGGCCCTTTGAAGTTGCGTCGTTCTGGCGGCACGATTAGCGATTTACTCGCACCGCAGCAAAGGGTACTAGTGCAGGTAATGAAAGAGCCAACGGGCAATAAGGGGCCTCGCCTCACAGGCAATATTTCTATGCCTGGTCGCTATGTCGTACTGATGCCATTTGGTCGCGGTGTTAATCTGTCGCGACGAATTAGAAGTGAGGACGAACGCAGTCGCCTGCGAGCTTTAGCAATCTTGATTAAGCCTTCTGGCATGGGCTTGCTGGTGCGCACTGAAGCCGAAGACATGTCCGAAGATTCGATCATTGAGGATCTTGATAACCTTCTCAAGCAGTGGGAATTTGTGCAGCAAGAGTCTGGTAATACCCGCTATCCAACTCTGCTTGATCGCGATCGCGACTTTATTCAACGTGTATTGAGAGATGTCTATACGGGAGATGTCAACCGCATCGTTACGGATACCAGCGATGGTATGCGACGGGTGAAACAACACCTACTTAATTGGGGAGAAGGGAAAATCCCTACTGGGGTCTTCATCGATCACCATCGCGAGCGCACGCATATTTTAGAGTACTTCCGCGTCAACGCCGCCATCCGCGAGGCGCTCAGACCCCGTGTCGATCTACCCAGCGGTGGTTATATTGTCATCCAGCCCACTGAGGCTCTGACCGTAATTGACGTTAACTCTGGCTCGTTTACGCGATCGCAGACATCTCGCGAAACCGTACTATGGACGAACTGCGAAGCCGCAACAGAGGTAGCTCGGCAAATGCGGCTGCGCAATGTTGCGGGGGTTATCGTTGTTGACTTTATCGATATGGACACGCGGCGCGATCAGCTACAACTGCTCGATCACTTTGACAAGGCTCTGCGTGCTGATAAGTCGAGACCCCAAATTGCTCAACTTACAGAGTTGGGTTTGGTTGAATTGACCCGCAAGCGCCAAGGACAGAGCATTTACGAACTGTTTGGCCGTCCATGTGCAACCTGCGGCGGGCTCGGTCATCTAGTGCATTTGCCTGGAGAAAGCGAACTGCAAACAGCAGAGGCAAATCCTCGTCAGTGGGAAAATCGTTTAGCTGCCAAAAATGAAATAGTCATAGACGATCGCAATTTGGGGCTAAGTGGTGGAATGGAGCCCAATTTAGTCAACCATCCCAACTATCAAGAACGCAGTAGCTCTAGAAAACGGCGGCGTGGTGTCCCACCTGGGCGAGAGTCTAGGGGCGAAAGAGAGGGAAGAGAACGCGAGAAACCTGATCTAGACCGCGAAAAACCAGCAAACCTAGCGATCGAGACACGTTCATCACGCCTCGAACCACGAGAATCTATTCCTCGTCTGGCTGTTGTACCATCCCCAAAAACGCCTAAATTGGTTGTTACTCCTGCAATTGAAGTTGTCGAACCTCAACCTTTGGCAGAACCAATCGTAGAACGTATTAGTAAGCGCGAAGTACCCCGTCCTAAGATCGAGCCACCCGAGATTGTGACTGTGGAGATGACAGGCGAAGAGCAGGAAGTTTACGCCCATATGGGTGTTTCTCCACTTATTTTTATTGGCAAGGAGATTAAAGACCTGCGCAATACAGTGATCTCGGTTGTGTTACCAGGAGAAGCACCAATAAATTTACCTGTAGAGATCTCTGTACCAGAAGTTGAAGAGTTCACTGCTGAAATCGATCGCGAATTGCACGAGCTATCCAATCTGCCCGAGTTTGAACCAGAAGAACTACCAATAATTGAGTCAGTAATTGAGGCAGTTTCAATACCAGATTTGCCCGATGATTTTGAAGAACCCAAATCAGAGCAAATCGAAGAGCCTGTGCATAAATCACCTGAGGCATCTCGTCGTCGTCGCCGGGCTTCTACAGCCTCCTAGCTGCTACTCAGTCAGTCACGAAGGCAGACACATAGTTCTGCCCTTACAGCATCTTAATTTGCAAATCTTTAAATGATGCCGCAAAAACAGGTTGTCATAGTTGGCTGTGGGGTTATTGGTGCGGCGATCGCCTACCAGTTAAGTCTTTTATCCATATCGGTAAAGGTAATTGAGGCGCGATCGCAGCCAGGCATGGGTGCAACAGGTGCTGCACTAGGAGTACTAATGGCGGTTTGCAGTCAAAAGCCTAAGGGCGATCTTGTTAAACTTCGCCTAGCAAGTTTGAGTCTTTACGATCGCCTGATTGCCGATCTGATTGCCGAGACTGGCCTAGATATTCCCTATAATCGCACTGGGATTTTATCGCTCTATGATGCCTTCGATGCTGAGGCTAAGTGGTTACCAACAATTCTGTCCCGACAAGCACAGGGATTTAGGTTGAATTGGCTTGATCCAGAAGCACTGCGATCGCAATATCCCCAACTTAATGCTCATAGCGGCATGTATAGTGAGTGCGATCGCGCCCTCAATCCGTCAAAATTTGTGCAGGCATTGGTGCAGGCGGCAAAACAACGTGGTGCTGATTTTGTCTTCAACCAACCTGTGGAAAAACTAGCCGATTTGCCCAAGGTAGACTGGACCGTAATCACAGCGGGTTTAGGCTCTAATCCGCTACTAAACTTTGGTAATGGGATTGCACCTTTATTAATTCCTGTGGGTGGTCAAGCGATCGAGGTTTATCTGCCTGGTTTGGATGTCTCCCAAGTTATTCATGCGGTTGATGCCGCTGGTGGCGATATTAATATCGTCCCCCTTGGTCAAGATCGCTATTGGATTGGGGCAACGGTAGAATTTGACCCTACCGAACTGCCAAGGGACGCTAATGTTGTGGCTTTGCTGGAAAAAGCCGTGCAGTTTTGTCCGATCTTGCGGGAAGCAGAGGTATTAAGGACTTGGGCTGGCGATCGCCCGAGACCCAGGCAGTCGCGATCGCCAATCCTGGGCTTTGTACCAGGTCACCAAAACTTGCTAGTTGCGACTGGACATTATCGTAATGGCATCCTCATGGCTCCTATTACCGCCCAAATCGTCACCGATCTGATTCTTCAGGGGAATAGCGATCTGCCATGGCAAGGTTTTAGCCTCAAGTAGCTTGCTGTTAAACGCAAATCACAAAGTAATTAGAAGATATATTTCAATATCGTTACAAAGTTGAGAAAAGAGAGCACAAAGAAATGCAAGATACGGCCGAATATTATTGTGCTTTTTGTGGCGAACCTAGCCAGACTTTTATTGATATTAGCGCGGGTTGCGAGCAATCCTATGTCGAAGATTGCCAGGTTTGCTGTCGTCCCAACATTCTCTACATCAGAGTCGATCCAGATACTTTAGAGATAGAAATTGATACCGATTATGAAGAGTAAAATTTAAAGCGTAAAGGAACATTAAGTTCCTTGGCTGAGGTGTATGCAGAAATGATAATCTTGCTTCATATAAGAAATGGCACTTCCGCCCTCATTTATTCTATTTATTCTGAAGTAATTCAAGCCTGGAGAATACTAAATGTCAGAAGAGCAAGCAACACAAGAAGCTCCACAGAAATCTTCACCTGGTAAGCCATCAGGTAAGGTTCCCATGTGGCCTGGTAGTACAGGTGGTTTACTATCATCTGCATACACTGAAGAAAAATATGCAATTACCTGGACTAGTCCTAAGGAACAGGTTTTTGAAATGCCTACTGGTGGTGCCGCCACCATGAACAGTGGGGCTAATATGCTTTATCTTGCCAAAAAAGAGCAAGCATTGGCTCTCGGCACTCAGCTCAGAAAATTTAAGATTACTGACTACAAGATCTGGCGTGAGTTTCCGAACGGCGATCAAGTCTACCTGCATCCCAATGATGGTGTTTTCCCTGAGAAGGTAAATGCTGGTCGGATGGCTGTAAACAGCGTCAGCCGTAAGATTGGCGATAATCCTGACCCAATTAGGGTTAAGTTCACGGCTAAAGCTACCCACGATAACTAGAAATGGTGATCGCTTTGCTAGTTATCGTGGGTTACTCAATAACTCGATCGTTAGCAGAGCAAGAGCATTTCTAGGCTAAGTGGTATTTACAACATCAGTCAGGAGTCAGGAGAGATCTTGACTCCTGTTTCTAATTTTTGCGATCCTGCATGATGATTTTGCCAGATTATTCTCAGTTTATTCAGTTAGCTAGTCAGGGTAACTTTATTCCTGTTTATCAAGAGCTGGTCGCCGATCTCGATACGCCTGTATCGGCCTGGTATCGAGTATGCCAGGGCCAGCCGTTTAGCTTTTTGCTCGAATCAGTAGAAGGGGGCGAGCGCGTCGGTCGCTATAGCCTGCTGGGCTGCGATCCGCTGTGGAGACTAGAAGCAAGAGGCGATCGCACTACTCAGACTTTTCGCGATGGTACAGAGAAAGTATATGTGGGTAATCCCTTTGAGCATCTGGCAACCTGCCTTGCCTCCATTCATCCCGTCCATTTACCTCAACTCCCCCCCAATATCGGCGGCTTAATCGGTTTTTGGGGCTACGAGCTAATTCACTGGATTGAGCCTAGGGTGCCAGTATTTGCTTGCGGCGATCGCGATCTGCCCGATGGACTCTGGATGCAAATTGATAGTCTTTTAATCTTCGATCAGGTAAAACGCAAGGTTTGGGCAGTCTCCTACGCCGATCTGCGTAATGGTGCCGATCCAAAGCAAGCCTACGAACAAGCTTGCGATCGCGTTGCATTGTTGGTGAATAAGCTGCGATCGCCTCTGGATCGCCAAAAAACCGGCATTAATTGGGTAAATCCATCCCAACAGCCACCGCTAAACTACAGCAGCAATGTCAGTCGCGAGGACTTTTGCAAGGCAGTTGAGCTTGGCAAGCAACACATCAAAGCTGGTGATATTTTTCAGGTAGTGCTATCTCAAAGATTATCCACTCCCTTTAGTGGCAACCCATTCAGCCTATATCGGTCTCTACGTGTGATCAATCCCTCGCCATACATGGCATATCTACACTTCGATCGCTGGCAGATGATTGGCTCTAGTCCTGAAATTATGGTTAAGGCAGATAAAGTTGGCGATCTAACCCAGGCAGTAGTCAGACCAATCGCTGGCACGAGAATACGCGGTAAGACTGAGCGTGAAGATATTGAGTTAGGTCAAGATTTGCTTGCCGATCCCAAGGAGGTAGCGGAGCATATCATGCTCGTCGATCTCGGTCGCAACGACTTGGGTAGGGTCTGTCGCAGTGGCACAGTTCATGTCGATGAGTTGATGTCGATCGAGCGCTATTCCCATGTCATGCACATTGTCAGCAATGTTGTGGGTGAGCTACGGCTCGATAAAAACGCTTGGGACTTACTGCAAGCCTCTTTCCCTGCAGGTACAGTCAGCGGTGCGCCCAAAATTCGGGCGATGGAGATTATTCATGCCTTAGAAGGCGATCGCCGTAGTACCTATGCTGGAGCCTATGGCTACTATGACTTTGAGGGGCAGCTTAACACCGCCATTACAATTCGCACGATGATTGCGCGTGATGGCATTGTCAGCGTTCAGGCCGGAGCTGGCATCGTCGCCGACTCCGATCCTGAAAAGGAATACCAGGAAACCTTAAACAAGGCTAGAGGTATGCTAGAGTCAATTCGCTGTCTGAGTTGATGCGATCGCATCTAACTCAGATGACGGTAAAATGTACGATGCTAAACAGCCTCAACTACCATCTTTTTAGGATGCTATGGCCGATCGCTTTGTTCGGGTAAAAACTACTCAAGGTCAAGTTCACTACGGATTACTAGAACTAAACCAATCAGTACAGCTATACACTGCTGCTCCCTGGTCTGGTGGTATTCCTAGTAGCAAATTACTGGCACCTGACACCTATGAATTGCTAGCTCCCTGCGAGCCTAGCAAGATCGTTGCTGTAGGGAAAAACTATGCCGCCCATGCAGCTGAGATGGGGGGATCTGTTCCCGCAGAACCGCTCCTGTTTTTAAAACCGTCTAGTGCGATCTTGCCACCGGACGGCACCATTCTATTACCAGCGCAGTCACAGCAAGTAGAGTACGAGGGTGAGCTCGCATTGGTAATTGGTAGAACATGCTCTAACTGTCTGCCCAAGCAAGCATTGAGTTCAATCTGGGGCTATACCATTGCCAACGATGTTACCGCGCGCGATTTGCAGCGACAGGAGAGCCAATGGACCAGAGCTAAAGGCTTTGATACGTTCTGTCCGCTTGGCCCCTGGATTGTCCGCGATATTAGCCCTACGGCACTATTGCAAACATTTTTACAGGGTAATAAGAAACCCCTACAATCTCAAACCATAGACCAAATGGTATTTACGCCAGAGTTTCTCGTAGCCTATATCAGTCAGATCATGACACTTTACCCAGGCGACGTGATTCTCACAGGTACACCTTCAGGTGTAGGCCCCCTGTCTGCTGGAGATAGTGTTTACATTGAAATAGAGGGGATTGGCAAACTAAATAATAGTGTGTCTTTTCGCGCCCCGCTGCCGCTAGAACCAGTAGCAGAGAATGATTAATCCAGATTTAGAAATTTGGCATTAAATTTGGCACAAAACTGCAGCACTATTTTTCTTTTTGTTTCGTCATACTAAACGTAATATTTATTTTGTCCTTAGGGGGATATGCGGCTATGTTTCAGCAGCTCTTTACCTCAAAATTTGGTTTTACCCATCAGCACTTACGAAAACTAGCTCTAGTTGCTGGTGCTATTGGCGTAATCGCACCGTTACCTCTTGGCGTTGTGCTACCTGCCAGCGCTCAAAATACTGGCCCTATACCCATCGAGTCGCCAACTAACGATAATGCCGTCCTTACAGGTCAGCGCTTTTCCTGTCAGTCACAAAACGGTCAGTATACTGTCGTATACCAGCCCAAGAGCCAGCCTGGCAAGGTTTTTGCCTGGGCTACGCCATCTGTTATGGGTGGTGGATGGTCGAGCGATCGCCGTTGTAACGAGATTAGCCGTCGCCTGGAGACCTATCGCCCTGATGGTTTAGTCGAAATGCGAACGGGTACTGAAAATGGTTACAACACTATTTGCGCTACTACCGAGAAAAATAATGCTTGTCGGATTATTCTCACCGTGCCAGTCGGGCAAGATCCTGCAACCACTCGCGATCGCGTATTTAGCAATTTAGCAGTGGCTGATAGTGGTCAAACTACTGCCCCTGTTTCGACATTTGTAGAAGGCGGTAATCTCCAAAGTCTATTTGGCGTTGACTTAACAGGCTTACTAGGTGGTAGACCACAGCAACCTCCAGCTAGCACTCCTACAAATACAAGTAGACCTAATTTTAGTGGTAATGGCATTTACCTCAAGCCCTTCCTCGACCCATCTGATGGTGGAACTGGTTCTGGTCTCAGAAATGGTGAGCGGGTAAGAGGAAACCTATTCAAACCAAATAGTTTCCGTTAACGCGCCAATTGATGTTCGATCTCAGGGGTAGGCACTGAGTGCCTACCCCACTTGCGTTTATAACTCCCTAACCACATAGGGGTTGTCCCCTACTAAACTAATTCCTTCGTGCGCTCTAACTTTTGTCGCAAGCGCTTGGGCTCAGGCAGACCAACCATTTCCGAATTACTGGCTCCGGGCGGAACCATCGGATAACAGTTTTCATCTTTTTTAACTCTAAAGTCAGCTAGGACTGGGCCATCGAACGCCAAGATCTCGGCGACAACCGCTGCTAAATCGTCTTCATGAGTCACCAGTAAGCCTCTAATCCCAAATGCCTCAGCTAGTTTGGTAAAGTTGGGCATCCCCACTTCCATATTAGAGTTGGAATAGCGCTCGTTATAGAAGCTTTCTTGCCACTGGCGTACCATGCCCTGCCAACCATTATTGATAATGACGGTTTTAACATTGATGCCATACTGAGCAAGCGTAGCCAATTCCTGTAAATTCATCTGGAAGCTGGCATCACCGCTAATGCAGATTACTTGTTCGTCTGGCAAAGCCACCTTTACGCCCATTGCCGCTGGCATCCCATAACCCATCGTTCCCAGCCCCGCACTTGAGATCCAACGTCTTGGGCCACTTTTGAGAAACTGGGCTGCCCACATCTGATGTTGTCCCACATCTGTAGTGTAGTAGGCATGAGGTGCTTGCTTGCTGAATTCCGCAATTACTTCTTGGGGTGAGAGGCTATTCGGATAGTGCGGCACTTCTAGAGGGAAATCTTCTTTCCACTCTGTAATTTGCTCTAACCATGCTTTGGTACGAATTTCTTCCTCGTAAGTGGTAGCACTGAGAATAGCAGTCAGCACTTTCTTCACATCCCCAACAATTGGCACTTCCGGCTCGCGGTTTTTACCTACCTCAGCAGGATCGATATCGATATGAATTACCTTAGCGTCCGGCGCAAATTTTTCTAGCTTACCAGTAACGCGATCGTCAAACCTTGCTCCTACAGCAATTAACAGATCGCACCCTTGCACCGCAAAGTTAGCATAGGCAGTGCCGTGCATCCCTAACATACCCACAGCAAGAGGGTGATTCTCATCAAAAGAACCTTTACCCATCAGCGTTGTAGTCACAGGAAGTTGAAAGCGATCGGCCAGTTGTTTAATCTCAACATGAGCATCAGAAGAGATCGCACCACCACCAACATATAGTAATGGGCGCTTAGCCGAGCGAATCAGCGCGATCGCCGCTTCAACTTGCTTTAGATCCACCTCAATCTCGGGTTGATAACCGCGAAGATTCATTAGTACTTCAGGCTCGTACTCAAACTCCTTTTGGCCAATATCCTTGGGAATATCGACTAAAACTGGGCCAGGTCTTCCCGTTCTAGCAATATAGAAAGCCTCTGCAACCACACGAGCAATATCCTCAGGCTTGCGGATCACGTAGGAGTGCTTAACCAGCGGTAGGGTTATACCAAAAATGTCAGTTTCTTGGAAAGCATCCGTACCAATTGCATAGGATGGCACTTGACCAGTAACTATGACTAAAGGCACCGAGTCCATTTGGGCTGTGGCAATACCAGTAACCAGATTAGTTGCACCAGGGCCAGAAGTGGCAATACATACACCAACCTGACCTGTAGCACGGGCATAGGCATCGGCTGCATGGGCTGCTGCCTGCTCGTGCCGTACTAGGATATGAGTTATTTCACCCCTAGTTTCTGCCTTATAAATTTCATCATAGACAGGTAGGATCGCTCCACCTGGATAACCAAATAGGTGTTTTACACCCTGTCTTCTGATACTGTCAATAAGCGCAAAGGCACCAGATGTACGCAAAGCAGCCTCCTAATAAAGTGCGATCTTGATTGGTTTAGAAAATTAATATGCCACTGCCAAACAAATATTAGGTATTAACCAAAACTTTTGTGAAAGGTCACCTGTTTCGCAAGTTATTTTAACAACGTGCAATTATGCCCCATCTTTAACAGTTTTTGCTAAATACTAATCTATGCCCTATATGAAGATGGCAGAAATCTACCCTGAGATTCTCCATATTGTAGCAATAGTATCTTGACATTCCAACGTCTAATTAGCTCAGATTTTTGTTTGTGTTGATTAAGCTAATTGTAATAGTAAGTAGAAATGCCTTGTATTCGATGATTTGGTCTCCAGGCAGCAAGCCCTATAATGTGTGTGGAGTATGAGTAATGTGAGTTGTCACTTGGTAGATTGAAGGGCCAAACTGTAAATTATAGGGATGGTAACTTTGTTAACAGTTTCACGACAATTTATAGATTACTTATAGATTTAATGTGGAGAGCTATTGAGTCCTTTTCAGCGTAATATTAAACATGGTTTAATGCTAGCTTTACAAGCTACGTAGACTTAGTTGCAACGGTTGTAGTGCTTGCCAAGTCGCAAAATTGTTAAGATCTACGGATCTACATACCGCAAAAATCACGAAGATGCGGATCGCCGTAAGTCAAGACTTTAATATTTCTTCGCCCGCAAGCACGTGCACAATTTGTCTATTAGCAACCTTTACAGTGGGTAACTCAACGATCGCAAACAGAGTAACCTGATTCATTTGAGGCCCCCCTCAAATCAGGGCTTTGGCATCATACCCCAGCAATTCCAAGGCAATTTTCTTGGTGTTGTTAAAAAGCAAACCCTAATACCTCAAGTGAAATTCATGGCTCAGACGGAATCAGACAAGACAACAACCCAAGATACAGGAGCTCCCACAAAGTCCCATAAGAAGGACGTTCCTGTAAATATTTATCGTCCTAATAGCCCGTATGTGGGTAAATGTGTATCTAACGAGTCTCTATTAAGACTCGGAGCACCTGGAGATACGCGCCATGTCAAGTTTGATATCTCAGGTGGAGATTTGCGTTATTTAGAAGGCCAAAGTATTGGCATTATTCCACCTGGTACGGACAAGAATGGCAAGCCCCACAAAATTCGGCTTTACTCGATCGCTTCTACCCGTCATGGCGATGATATTGACGATAAGACCGTATCTTTAAGCGTACGCCGTCTTGAATACAAGCACCCCGAAACAGGCGAAGTCGTCTTTGGGGTTTGCTCAAATTTTATTTGCGATATCAAGCCCGGTGATGATATTCAAATTACTGGCCCTGTTGGTAAAGAAATGTTGTTGCCAGACGATCCTGATGCCAATATTATCATGATCGCCACAGGTACTGGTATTGCTCCATTCCGCGCTTTCCTATGGCGCATGTTTAAAGAGAAGCACGAAGACTACAAGTTTAACGGTTTAGCCTGGCTATTTTTTGGTGTGGCGACAGAGTCTTCGATTTTGTACAAGGCAGAGCTTGACTGGCTGCAATATAAAAAACCGCGTAATTTCCGTCTAGACTATGCGCTCAGCCGCGAGCAGAAAAATGCCAAAGACCAGAAGATGTATGTGCAGCACCGTATGGCGAACTATGCCGATGAACTGTGGGCCTTACTGCAAAAGCCAAATACTCATGGCTACATCTGCGGTCTTAAGGGTATGGAGAGCGGCATTGATGAATTCATGATCGAGACAGCAGCCAAATCAGGCGTGAGCTGGAAAGACTATGAAAAACAAATGAAAAAAGACGGTCGTTGGCACATTGAAACCTACTAATTAGGTTTTTGGGTTCAGTCCGATTTTTAAAGGGTGGTCGTTGCGGCCACCTTTTCGCATTTCAAAATTGGCGATCGCCCTGCCAAGAGCTGAGAGCTGAGTACTAATAACGCTAATCGGTGTATGCTGGGAGCTGATAGCTGATAGCTGATGGCTTTAAAATCGTGAGTTGTAAGATTGGACTTTTAGGGCTAGGAACAGTTGGTACGGGTGTGGCGAAGATTTTGCTCGATCCTGAGGGTCGCCATCCTGTTCTAGGTGAAATAGAAATTAAAAGCGTAGGTGTGAGATCGCTATCTACCAAGCGAGACGTTACCCTATCAGCAAATTGTTATACCGATCGTCTGGAGTCAATTGTTAGCGATCCAGACATCGAGATTATTGTTGAAGTAATGGGTGGTCTAGAGCCTGCCCGCAGCCTAATTTTGCTGGCGATCGCCAATGGCAAACACATCATCACTGCTAATAAGGCTGTCTTAGCCCGCTATGGGGCAGAAATTTTCACCGCAGCTAAAGCCAAAGGCGTTTATGTAATGCTAGAAGCTTCGGTGTGTGGTGGTATTCCGATTATCCAAGCGCTAAAGCAGTCTTTAGGGGCTAATCGCATCACGGCAGTGAGGGGGATTATCAACGGTACGACAAATTACATCCTCAGTCGTATGCACAATGAGGGTGGAGCTTTTGAGGATATTTTGGCGAATGCTCAAGCTTTGGGCTATGCCGAAGCTGACCCCACGGCTGACGTGGATGGCTATGATGCTGCGGATAAGCTCGCAATTTTGGCCAGCCTTGCTTTTGGCGATCGCATTAAGCTCGAAGAAATCTACTGCGAAGGTATTCGTGCCATTACCAGTACAGATATTTACTGGGCATCGGAGTTAGGCTTTGCGATCAAACTTCTGGGAATTGCTAGGCGTACAGTTGTTGATAACGATCCTGGCTTGGATATCCGTGTCCATCCCACACTAATCCCGATCGGTCATCCCCTTGCCAATGTGAATGGTGTAACTAATGCCATTACCGTGGCGGGAGATCCAATTGGTGAGGTGCTATTTTCTGGGCCTGGAGCGGGTTCTGGCGCTACCGCTAGTGCAGTAGTGGCTGACATCATCAATGTTGTGGCGGCACTTAAGTCTGGTACAGGCAAAATCAATCAATTAATGGGTTGCTCGCATCAGCACTATGCCAAGTTACACCAAATTGAAAGTAACGAAACTCAGTTTTACTTGCGCTTAGTTGCGCGCGATCGCCCTGGTGTAATTGGTGAATTAGGTACGTGTTTTGGCAAGCATTTGGTGAGCTTAGAAAGCATTGTCCAAAAAAATGGTCATGAGGATTTTGCCGAAATTGTAGTGGTGACTAAGCAGGTAGTCGAGCGTAACTTCCAAGCTGCGATCGCTGATATTAGGAACCTGGCTTCGATCCAGAGCATTGCCACCGTGCTGAGGATCTTGTAGTTCTGAGCATGAGTAATATCCAAAGCGAACCGCAACCTCTGCTGGCCATTAGTGAACTGAATGTGAATTATGGAGGCATTCAGGCTTTGCGAGGTATCGACCTAGTTGTTTACCCTGGTGAAGTCGTCACCCTAATTGGGGCAAATGGGGCTGGCAAAACCACAACACTACGGGCAATTTCGCGTTTATTAGATATCCGTAGCGGTCAAATGGTCTACAGGGGTAAGAATATTCGGCGATCGCGTCCCGATCAGGTAGTAAAGATGGGGATTGCTCAAAGCCCAGAGGGTCGCCTTGTCTTAGCGAGACAGACTGTTCTGACTAACCTGGAGCTGGGAGCCTATATCCGCTCTGATGTCCAAGGTGTTAAAGCTGATATCGAGCGACAGTTTCTAGTATTCCCTCGTCTTCGCGAACGTAAGCATCAACTGGCGGGGACGCTAAGCGGTGGCGAACAACAAATGCTAGCGATCGCCCGCGCATTAATGAGCCGCCCAAAATTATTACTACTGGATGAGCCGAGCCTGGGGTTGGCACCACAAGTCGTGCGCGAGATTTTTGGTGTGATTCGCGATCTACACGCGCAGGGTGTGACGATTTTATTGGTAGAGCAAAATGCTAACCTGGCGCTGCAAACCGCTAATCGCGGTTATGTATTAGACGCGGGGCAAATTACGCTTTCAGGGCAAGCATCGGCGCTATTGGAAGATGAGGGTGTGAGGAAAGCTTATCTCGGCTAAATTCCCATAGCCTAGCCCTCGAAGAAGATGCACTGCCAGTCTTTTTGCCAATTTGTCTGGGTCTATACTTACATTGTTAACGATCAGCAGGTCATATAGCGACCAGTTAATCGTGCCAATGATGCTATTAATGGCGATCTGAACATCTAGAACATCAGGAGTAAGAATTGCGCCTTCAGCAATTCCTGATTTAAGAATAGATTCCAAAATATTTCGATACGTCTGTCTAGCATCTCGCAATTGCTCAGTTGCTATGGTATCGCCATAACCAATTTGCATAAAGAACAGTTTGATCGATCCTTGATGTATCTGGAAATAGCGTAGCGTCAGCACTAGAACAATGTACAACGCTTCCGCAGGATTAGAGTACTGCTCGACCTCCTGAGAAATTTGGTTATGCAAAATCCCCAAATGGCGAACCACGATCGCCGTAAGTAGTTCTTGCTTATTCTTAAAATGTCGATAAAATAGCCCAACTGACACACCTGCTGCTTTAGCAATCATTTGAGGTTGAGCACGATCGTAACCTTTGCAGAGTAGGACTTCACCCGCTTCAAGCAGTGCTCCATATCTGCCTTCAATATCGTAACGAGGCTGCGAAGTTTCCAAAGGCTTTCTTATAACCCAGATGTTTATGATACACTGCGGGAGTGAATATTATTCACTCATTTCCATTACTTTAATATTAGGGTATAGAAGATGCTAGAACAGACCTTCATTCAAACTAGCTCTGAGCAATGGCTAAACCTGGAGCAGTTTCCTGGCACGCAATATTTACCCTTGGCTGAGCCAGTGTCACAGGGGTCAATTCACTTACTGAAGATGGAAGCAGGGACAACGATTCCTATCCACACACATCCCTGTGACGAATATGTTTATGTATTGAGTGGAATTGTAGAAACTGGCGGGAAGACTTGTTCTCAGGGTACATTTTGGATTACGCCTGCCCAAACTCAGCAAGGGGCCCATAAAGCGATTACTGATGCTGAAATCATCACAATTCGACTTGGCAAGATAGGCGTGTTTGAATCTAACAGCGATCGCGATGCTTAGTCCCAGAAGTTATTGCTCAGAATGGTCTCTACATCTCTGTCATATGGCCATATTTCTGGGAAAGCAACAGATGCGTAGTCTTCTTTTAGCTTTGAGACTGCAATTTATTGCAAGGCTTTTGCGTACGTTTTGACCTGCCTTTATTCGACGTACAAAGGTCTTGCTGTTTGCGCTTTCGCTAATAAAGCTTGTACAGCATCCCAATTGCCACTTTCGATCGCACTAATTAAGCTGCCTAAAATATCTTGATAGGTATGCAGCGTTTTTAATAATGCTGGTTGGTTATACTCTGCCATTAATCGCCCTAACTCTGGATTGCCGCCACCAACGCGACTAGTATCACGAAAGCCAGAGCTAGCTAGGTTTTGTGCTAACTGTGCCACTTCTCCATCTACTTCCTGTTCGCAGGCGAGCAGCAATCCAGCGCTGACCATGACGGGTAGGTGACTGATCCAGGCCACGGCTCTGTCATGTGCTTCTGGACTGCATTCGTAGACGATCGCTCCCACTGATTCCCATAGCGATCGCACCATTGCCATTGCTTCTAAATCTTGGCTAGGCGTAACTACACAGGGACGTTGGTGGAATAAATTACGTTTGGCGGCATTAATGCCACTAAAGGCAGTGCCTGCCATCGGATGGCTACCCACAAAGCGATCGCAAAGTTGAGTTGCTGGCTCGACAATTGCTGACTTTACCGAACCAACATCTGTGAAAATTGTTGAGGACTGGAGGCGAGGAGCGATCGTGGCGATCGTTGGCAGAATCGATGCGATCGGAGTGCAAACAATCACCACATCTGTTTTGTCAAGATATGGAATCATCTCTGAGTCTAGACAGGCAACATCAACTGCACCCATAGCCACAGCCTGCAAGCAAGTATCTGGACTACGACTGATTCCCCAAACGTAATGTCCTAGGGGTCTAAGATCTAAACCAAGAGAACCACCAATCAGACCTAAGCCAGCAATACCAATATTCATTTCCTAACTTCCAGGTTTTGATTCAGGTTCAACGAGTCAGAGCTATGAGAATTTACATTCTGACTTAGGAACTCGTCAAACAATTTGAAGAAACGATCCAGTGCCTCTCTCTCATCAGCAGAATGGAAAAGAATAATGCTAGACCATGCTTGACCTGTCTCAACCTTAAATTTTTCTCGAAGCCATTTTAGAAACGTTCTAAATTCGGTCTCTTGTTCTGTTAATGGGAGACTAAGTTCGCGCCTAGCAAAGTCATACCCATCCCAGAACGACTGAAGGCTAAAGATTGAGTATTTCCCTAAGTAGACAGTCGGTCTTTTTTTTATATTTTTCAGAAGATCGTAAAAGTCTTGCATCACTCACCTCTAGCCTAAAAGTCAATTTCTGCGATCTGGAACTGCCCACCTTCGTCAACAATAGGAGTGTACAAATTACTTATCCAGGCCGATCTGATAATTCCATCAGGCTGAAGGTTATCGAACACCAGCTTTTGCCCGTTTATTTCGATCTCAACTCCCTCATGATAACCAGTAGTTGAGATCAGCTGCCCCACACTATCATCATAAATCCGTCCATACCGATCATCTTGAGATCCTGTGTCTAGTAGCCTGTCATTCTTGAAATGATGGGTAGAGATGCTTTAATTTAATCCTCGCATCTTGTGTAG
>JANMRU010000003.1:0-8852 GCA_031388585.1 Pseudanabaena sp. SOY_30_concoct_251
TGCTGCTCAACATATAAAATCAGGCATTGCCGATCTCGATGCCAACGCTGCCAATAGGTTGTTGGTTGAGGTAGGCAAAAACCCAGAGGCAGAAAAAAACTACGCTGCCCGCCGTCAAGAAGTCATCGATGCGTCTTTAGCTGCGGCTGAGAACATCACCTTTGGCGATGCGGAGCGTATGCCCATTCGCAAGCTATTTATAGCCTTGGGCGACTATCACAGTAAGATCGATGACGCTCTCATCTTTCAAAAGCAAAAAAACGAAGGAGCGGTTTTAGCTTCCTACCGTGCTGGCGCAGATATTGTTGATAGCACACTCTTACCTGCTGCGGATGCACTTGATCGGACAAATCGAGAGGCACTCGATCGCGTTTATATTGCTTGGGGTGCTAATTGCCTTACAAATTTTCCTAAATGTACGGATGCGCCGTCTTCTCAATCCTATGCTTTTGGCTGCCACTGCGATCGCAATTCTGTTTATGGGCTATACGGCGCGAGCTTTGTTTTCCGCTTCCTATCAGCTTAAAGTTGCAAAAGAGGATGCTTTTGCATCGATTCACGCCCTCTGGCAAATTCGGGCCTTAGCCTATAGTGCCAATGGTGATGAAAGCCGATATCTTTTAGATGCAGCAATGGCTACCAAGCACGAACAAGCTTTTTCTGCAAAAGTGGCAAAACTGGCTCAAGTCAGTGATGTGCAAGGATTTAAAACGATTATTTCTGCACTAAAAAGTACTAAAACTGAGCATAAATCTGATGCTGGGTTTAAAGGCTTGTTTGCTGACACGCTTAACAACATCACATTTACTGGCGAACGGGAGGCAGCGATCGCGACAATTGATACATTTAGCAGCTATTTTGAGATCGATCGTCAAATTCGTCAGCTTCAGCAAAGTGGAAATCATGAAGCTGCTGTTGCGCTCTGTATTGGTAACAGTCAAGGGCAATCCAACTGGGCATTTAATCGCTTTGATCGGGCTGTCGATAAAATTCTTGATATCAATCAACAAGCTTTCAATCAATCTATTGAAGATGGTTTCAGGCAAATGGAAGGGTTTGAAGTTACTACCCCGATCGCATTAGGTACAATCGCTCTGCTAACCCTATTTGGACTAATGTCACGCACGAAGGAATACTCTAGCTAGTCTCATTGGACAATCTATAGCGATTCCATAATGCCTCTCCTCTCTAGATTCATATCGCTTTGCTTTGGTGTAGTATGATTCATATAGTCTTGGGCGATCGCTATGGCATTAGAAGAAATTGATCGATTGCTAGCTGATTGGGAAAATAAACTTGAACTGATCAGTCAAAATCTGATTGATTTATGCGGACTCCTCACTTACCAAAGATTGACAGGAGCCACGGGGTTTGCCCCTGTCAATCTCACAGGGCTCACCAAAATACAGGTTGAGCCAGCACTAGAAGCGTTGAACGAACTCTTTCAACACTTTGAGTTGCTTACACAGACAATCGATAAAGCCAGCAGCCTCCGAGCTTCTATGCCCCGCTTTTTAGGCTCAGAGCAAAAAGCACAAGAGATCCTCCAAATTTTAACCACCGATTTCATTCAGTTGCCAGTGGTTAGAACGCCTCTAGCCCAAAGAGAACTGCTCTCAGCCGCAGAGACAACCAATGTGATTACGCCAAGGCTGTTGTTGGATGCCATGGCAAAAACTTTTCAGGTGGTAAAAGAGTCAGTCTTAGCAGTCGATCGTATTTGGTCTGACTTGGAGCCACAACTGGATTGGGCTGAAGCTGAGATCGCAACTTTGCAGAGACAAGGCAAATCTTTAGGAGCGATCGGCTGCAAGAAATTAGATACAGCTGATCAAGCGATCGCTTCTTTACGCGATCAAATCGAGAACGATCCTTTGGGGACTAGGACTAGTTTCGATGACATCAAGCAGGTAATTTCCAAGATTCGGGCAGATCTCGGCCAACATATCCAAGCTCAAGAAAAGCTTAAAGCAGGATTTACCAACGCCCACGCGCTACTAAAGCAATTAATTACGTTGAACCAACAAGCGATCGCTGCCTTTACCAAAAGCGAAGAAAAAATTACTGATAATGCTAGCTCTTTGTCACCTTTAGCTTCAGGGCAAATTGAAGCCTTAGATCAATGGCTGCAAAGATTAGAAAGCAAACTCAAAGAAGGGCTTACCAGCCCTGTGCGCGTAGGCTTAGAGAATTGCACAACCAAAATCAGCGAATTCATTGCGATCGAGACTCAGACAGTCACCGCCAATCGCCTTCCGCTTCAGACTCGCCAAGAACTACGTGGACGACTTGATGCGCTCAAAGCCAAAGCACTAGCGAAGGGATTTGCCGAAGATATGCCGTTAACAGTGCTTGCCGAACAAGCGAAGCAACTCCTCTATACGCGCCCGACACACTTAAAACAAGCAGAAGAAACTGTCAAGCAATATGAGGCTATGCTAAATTCTAAATCGAAAGCCTTGATCTGAGTCGTATTCTCAAACGAATTTTTAATTTGAAATGGAGTTATGGTAATGGACGGTGAATCTTGTAATCGCAGTGGATGCACAGGTACGATTGAAGATGACTATTGCAATGTCTGTGGACTAGCTGCCTTGAAATCTTCGGCTACCGATCAAGCTCACCAATATAGCGCCGCCAGAATGACTGGCACGAATTCTGCAACTTCACCGAAAGGAACTGGAAGAAGTTCTCCGATTACCACAGGCACTGGCTCATCACCGCTTACCAATCGCTCTAAAGGATCGCGTCGCACAAATCCAACATCTGGGCGTAGTAGCCGCAAGCAGCTTGGGGCAGGGTTAGTTTCTGTGCCTGAATTACCTTCTACCGAGCCAGAAAAGGCAATTATGGTGGAAGCTAAAGTGCCTGAAAATAAACGCTACTGTGCAAATTGCAATAATGCGCTCAAGCGTGAGAAGGGATTTTGCAGTCAGTGCGGACAAAAGTATTCTTTCATCTCTTCACTTCAGCAGAACGATCTCATTCTTGACCAATATGAGGTAAAAGGGGCGATCGCCTATGGTGGACTAGGTTGGATTTATCTTGGCTTTGATAAAACCCTATCTCGCTATGTCGTGCTCAAAGGACTGCTGAATACCGAAGATGCAGCCAGTGCAGCCGTAGCCGTAGCCGAGCGTCAATTTCTTGCCTCCGTAAAACACTCAAATATTGTCGGAATCTATAACTTTGTCAAGCATGGCACAGAAGGTTTCATTGTGATGGAATACGTGGGTGGTAAAACGCTCAAAGAAATTCGCAAAAGTCGGGGAGCTTTACCGATTGCGGAGGCGATCGCCTATATCCATCGCATTCTATCCGCTTTCTCTTACCTGCACCAACTAGGCTTAGTCTATTGTGATTTCAAGCCAGATAATGTCATGGTTGAAGGTAATGATGTCAAACTGGTTGGTATGGGAGGGGTTAGACGCATTGACGATCTGACAGGAGATATTTACGGAACAGTCGGCTACAGCGCTCCTGAAGCAGGTGAAGGTCCTACCATTGCATCCGATCTATTCACAATTGGCAGAACGCTAGCTGTGTTGCTGATCGACATTCGCGGCTTTAGTAAGGAGCATCTCTACACGTTACCCAGCCCCGATGAGGAACCTCTATTTAGAGAAAAGGAGTCTTTGTACAGATTCCTCTTGAAATCTACAGCAGAGAATCCAGATGATCGCTTCCAATCTGCTGATGAAATGGCAGATCAACTTTTAGGTGTGCTGCGAGAAATCGTGGCAGTTGAGACAAAAACACCTCGACCTGCGTCCAGCAGCCTATTTGGTGGCGATATGTTGGCGATCTCAGTTAACAATGATTTTGAACCGATTTTAGCTGACTATCATCAACTCCCAATTCCTACTATAAATTCTAGCGATCCGGCTTTCAATGCGGTACTCAATGCTGGTGCGATCGCCAACCCCTCAAAGCGAATAGAGGCCTTAAGGCAAGTCGCCCAACAGGTACCCAAATCGGCTGAAGCACTGTTGCGGTTAGCCAATACGCTGATTGATACGAGTGATTACATAGGAGCAGAATTAGTCTTAGCTAAAGTTGAAGAACTCGATGCTTGGGATTGGCGTATTCTCTGGTATCGAGGGCGATCGCTCATGGCACAAGACAAACATAAAGAACCTCAAACTATTTTCGATCAGGTGTATTTCGATCTCCCAGGTGAACTAGCGCCTAAGTTGGCTGTCGCTCTTGCCGCAGAACGCGCCCATCACTATTCCTTTGCGATCGAAATGTACAAACTACTCTGTCGCACCGACCCAAGCTATGTGACTGCTGCCTTTGGGTTGGCACGTTGTCTTTTAGCATCAGGCGATCGCAATGGTGCAGTTGCTGCTTTAGAACTGGTTCCCCAGTCATCCAGTCTGTTTGAGAGATCGCGCGTAGAGGTCGCTAGAACCTTAATTAATTCAAATCCTTCGACTCCAACTAGCAAAGAGTTAATAGATGCAGGCACAGCGATCGAAACCATTGCACTTGAAGGCATGGAGCGCTATCGCCTAACTAAACAAGTTTTAGAAACTGCACTTAATCTAGTCACTTCGCGATCGCTCACGTCCACGTCTAGTCTGACCATTTTAGGGAAACCTCTAGAGGAAATCCATTTGCGGCAGGGTTTAGAACAGGCGCTCAGAGCAATGGCACATTTAACAACTGGCAATGAGAAAATTCGTTTGGTAGATGAAGCAAATCGAGTCAGACCGAAAACGCTGTTTTAAAGGTTGTCAGCTTTTATGTCCTCTTCAGACAATTTCGAACCTACATTCAGTTGAATAGTTTGAACTTAATGATAACGTTCTTTAACATGAGAGAATTTGTTAAGTGTGAATTGTTAATCCCCAGAATTTTACAAGTAGCTCACTTGGTTTGGTCGCTCAGCTAAGATAGACTCCAGTGCGTTTTGACACTCCACCTAATTTTTATAGCGTTTACGGCCTCTGATAGAGAAATATGCCTAGCACAACCACTTTTTTAATTTTTCTGACCGCTGCAATTACTCTAATTATTACACCAGGCCCCAATACGCTATACGTCACGACGCGTAGCATGGAATTAGGTCAAAAGGCGGGTATTATTGCTGCTTTTGGTGTGGGGGTGGGTTGTCTGATGCACACCTCTGCGGCTGCGTTTGGTCTGTCAGCCCTGCTAATGTCTTCCGATATTGCTTACGATGCGATCAAATATTTGGGTGCTGCTTACCTTATTTACCTGGGTATTCGCACCGTTTTGGATCGCAAAAGTGCGCAGTTACTCGCCACTGAGCACAAGATCGATGCGATCGGCATTTTTGGCGAAAGCGTCCTCACCAGCTTACTCAATCCCAAGATCGCGCTCTTCTTCATCGCGTTTTTACCCCAATTTGCCGATCCTAATCATCCTTTAGCAAGGCAAATCTTTGTATTGGGGAGTACCTACAGCATCCTATGCACCACCTGGTACATCATCATGGGTTTAGTCATCGGCTCAGCCAGCCACTGGTTTATGAATCAAATGAGCCTCTCACGCATACGATCGTGGTTAACTGGCGGCATCCTGGTAGCTCTTGGCCTTGGCATCGCACTACCTTTGCATATCCTCCCCGAACATATCTAAGACCCGTAAGACCCGCTCTAAGATCCGTAACAAAAGATGGCTGCTTCCCAAATCCAGGTGCTAACGCTTGAAGAATTCCTCAAACAGCCTTACATTGAGGATTCTCCGGCATGGGAATATATGGATGGGGATATCAGCCAAAAGCCTATGCCTAAAACCCGACACTCCATTCTCCAGAAGCGTTTATTAGCTAAGATTGACGATCGCAGCACAGACTACACTGCACTGCCGGAACTGCGCTGTACTTTTGCTGGTAGCTCCATAGTCCCAGACATTGCCGTAGCAGCATGGGACAGAATTCCAATTAACAAGCTAGGCGAGCCAGAAGATAACTTTATGGAAGCGCCTGATTGGGCGATCAAGATCCTCTCTCCCACTCAACAAGTTACCCGTGTGATTGACAACCTCCTACATTGCCTGAAATATGGGACTAAACTAGGGTGGTTGATCGATCCCGATGACTATTCTGTACTGGTTTTTGCCCCACAACAGGAACCTGTAATCTGTAGAGGCAACTCTCAACTTCCTGTAATAGAAGGAGTTAACCTGACCCTTACCGCAGCCGAGGTATTTGCATGGCTGAAAATAGGAAACCGTTAAGCTAGTCTCTAGTCACCAATCGTTAGTTATACTTAACCGATACGTCGATTGAGTCCGTTGAGATTATCTGAGTGGTGATCTCAAATAGGAAAGCATGACGAATCAGCTAAGTTTGTAAGTCCCGAAAATGGATCGGCGATCGCAAACATAAGCAGTTCGAGATTAGGCAAGCATAGCGAGTCTGTTTTCTGTTTAAGTCCCGAAAGTGGAAGGGCGATTGCAAAGACAAATAATTGTTAGGAGATCGGTGCATAATCATTGTTGGAGCTGACAATATTGAGATATTTTGGTTTTGAGTTGGAGGCGATCAATTGCCGCCCAATTCAACCGTTGGGCAATCATTACACTACCGATATGCACCTAAACCTCTTGGCCTGCAGTCAAAAACCACTGTGGCGCTTTCACTCGACACCCCCAGTTGCTGGAAGGCCACAACCATACGCTCCTTTGAGAAGGGAGGTATCAAATGAATGAGAACCACGCGCTGAATTCAGCTAAACGAATCGGCACCGGCCTGGCCTTCATCATCTTCCCGTTGGTGTTTGTCTTCGCTTTTGCGGTTCATCCAGATTTGCTGAATCCTCACTTTCTTGGTCCAGAGGAACTTATCCTCAGAGCCCACAATGACGGTTTGCTGCAATTCGGCCATGCCTTAGTCACGCTGAATACGGGTCTCCTTGTAGCGATCGCCCTACACTTCATGAAGCTGCTGGATCGGAGTTCTGCCGCCTGGGCTGGCTTTGCTGGCGCAGTGCTGGCTGTTTTAGGTGCACTCATGCTAGCGGCTGACAAGGGCGCGTTGTGCCTGACCATGAGTGGTCTTGATACCTTATCCGAAGGTGAGTTTGCCCAGATGATGCCGGGCTTGCTGGCCATGTTCTCGAAAGAAGGTTGGCTGGTGTTGTTGTGGGGCATTCTGATGTTGCCACTGGGTTTTGGCATTCAGGCCATAGCCTTACTCAAGTCCCAGACCCTTCCTCGTTGGCAGAGCATCTTGTTCTTAATTGGGGTTCTACTGGTGGGCACGCCTGATGGTGTTGAGATCGTCAATCTGATTGCAGCCATTTTGCTGGCCGTTGCGTTTGTCCCATATGGGATACAGATCATCGGGAATAAGTTCCGAGGCGTGACTCTGTAGCTATTCACTTGGAGGTCGGCCCAGCTGCCCAACCATCCGCTGCATCGGAACGTTAGACCGACAAGAGATTGCCCCATCCCCTAAAAACCAGAGTTACATCGAGAAGAATTCCTCACAAGTTTTCTATGTTTAAGCTTTATCGTTGAGTATGGAGAACTTCCTTAACGGTAGTTAAAACATGATATATCTCAGAAGCATTGCGATCTGGCTCGTTTTCATCATAATTGAAAGCCTGAATGGAACGATTCGCACGCTGTGGCTAGTGGCATCTCTGGGAGATCTGCTGGCCCATCAAGTTTCGTTTGTTACTGGATCATTACTAATTTTGATGATCGCGACGATCTTTGTACGCTGGCTCAAGATCTCAAATTTCTCTCAGGCGATCGGCGTGGGAGTCTTGTGGATGCTGCTGACGGTTATGTTTGAGATTGGATTGGGACGCTTTGTTCTTGGGTATTCATGGGCCCAAATTGCGGCTGACTACGATTTGTCCCAAGGTAGATTAATGTCGGTCGGTTTGGTTCTCCTTGTCTTAGCTCCGCTCATCGCGACCAAAATTCGGGATGCTTTGAGCGATCGCAGCCCGACTTAGCATCCTCATCCAATCTTTAAGGGTTGTGTCGAGAAAATGAGCGGAGAATAGCGATCGCCGTAATCTTCTTACACCGATGGTGGAGATAGATATGCAACAGATAGATCTCATTGGCAGCTTTGAAAAACGCAATTTCCCTCGGTTCCGTAACCCCACGATTGACACGATGATTTGGGGTCGCAAACGACATCATGTACCCATTTTGTTGGAGATCGACGTAACGGTAGCACGAGCAGCAATCTACGACCAAAAAGTAAAGACTGGCCAGAAGATTAGTTTTACAGGCTGGATTGTCAAGTGTCTTGCTCAAGCAGTCAGCGAACACAAATACGTCCATGCCCTCCGCAAAGGTCGGGAGCTAGTGATTTTTGATGATGTGGATGTGACGATCGCGATCGAACGCGCAGTTGCAGGCGAGAAGTTGCCAATGCCTTACATCGTTCGCAAAGCCAACGAGAAAACTGTTGCTGATATTCATGCAGAAATTCGCGCCGCGCAAAAATTGCCCGTTGGCTCGGGGACTGTGCAGATTGAGTCGCCCCGCGCCGATTGGATGATGAAAATTTTTACGATGCTGCCGCAATTTTTCCGAGACCTATTCTTTTGGCAACGATTGTTTCGCAATCCCTTTCTAGTCAAGCGCACGATGGGGACTGTCTCCCGATCAATGGGCTGCCAGATATGGCGATCCCGCAGATCGATTCAGTGAATCGCTCAGGTAATCACGTCATTCTGCGTTGTGGCGATATTGATGTCTTACTTGCCCATTTTCGTCCGCAGAGTCTCTCGGTTCAAACTGGAATGAAGGTTCAGGTTGGCGATCGCATTGCTGAGGTCGGGAACTCTGGTGCAAGCGACGAACCACATCTACACATTCATGCCCAACAGCCCGAATCGTCCAATCCACTGTCTGGC
>JANMRU010000008.1:0-6708 GCA_031388585.1 Pseudanabaena sp. SOY_30_concoct_251
AGCATAAACTACAACATCTGCCTGCGCCAGGATATCTCTACCTTTAACCGTGATCAGATCTGGGTCTCCAGGGCCGGCACCAACTATATATACTGGCTTAAGTGTCATCTAGCATCCCTAATCATTCCATTCACCACGAGGTGGCACGACAGGATTCATCGTTAAGGGACGAGAGGTATCTGCTTCTTTAATTGCACGCCGCTGCAGCCACTGACGAATAGCCGTATCAATAACTTGACTAGGATCGTTAGTTACCTCAGACAACTCCGCTAAGAGAGCAGGATCTACTTCTATGGGCTTGATTGCTTTCTTTTGACCTGCATGTTCTGGCATAGCAACTTCCGGTTAAGATTACAGTTCATCGAGCATTATCTAGCTTTACTCAAGATCGCAATCTGCAAAGCAGATTGTAAAAGCTCTACTAACTTTAGTATAAGCGAGGAATCACAGATGCAAAACTTGCATAAATTACCTCAAAACATATCTAACTTAGGCAAAATTCGCATATTGTTACCGAATCTAGTCCAATATAGTCGATGTAATCCAAGTTGCGCTCAATTTTAGCAGTAGAAAGGATTATCGAGCTAAAACCAACAGAGCCAAAAGTGCGGTTTAAACACTTTCTCTCGCTATACTTGGTTTCAAAAGCTCTACTCCATCACGCCCATCTACCTGATGCAAATAAACTTTCACTACTTCGTCTTTAGAAGTGGGCAAAGTTTTACCCACAAAGTCGGCCTGGATCGGTAACTCGCGGTGTCCTCGGTCTACCAACACAGCTAGTCTCACAGCATGGGGACGACCATAGTCATGGATAGCACTAAGAGCGGCGCCAACAGTGCGACCGCTATAAATGACATCATCCACCAAAACTACTAGCTTGTTGTTGAGATCGAAGGGAATATCTGTCTTACCAGGAGCACGTAAACCAATTTTATCTAAATCATCTCTGTAGAAGGTGATGTCTATTGCCCCATGCAGGATTTGAACATCTTCAAGCACTTGGATCTGCTTACCAATTAAATCCGCTAGGGGTACTCCTCTAGTACGTAATCCTAGCAAAACCAAATTTGACAGATCGGAACTGCATTCCACGATTTGTGATGCCAAGCGGTTGACTGTACGTCGTAATTCCTCAGAGGACAGAATTTCAACCACTTGGTTATTCACCTAGATATACTTCTCAATGGTATTAGCTAAAGTAGCTTTGGGCACAGCGCCTACTACAACATCAACACGTTGACCACCCTTGAACAGCATCAGGGTAGGAATGCTACGAATGCCATACTGGCTAGCCACACCAGGGTTTTCATCAGTATTAAGCTTCACAACCTTAATCTTGCCATCATACTGCTCGGCAATCTCATCCACTACAGGAGCGACCATTCGGCAGGGTCCACACCAAGGTGCCCAGAAGTCCACCAGAACAGGCACTTCACTCCCAAGTACATCCTGCTCAAAGCTAGAATCTGTTACTGCAACCGCTGATGACATGCTCTGATAACTCCCTACGAGAATCTACACTTGAAATAATATTCCACAACAGTATAACAGCTACTAGAATTTACTGACTATCAATGATAAAACTTCACCAAAAGAAAGCGCCTAGACCGAAGCCTAGGCGTAATGTGGTGTGAGGAGTGAACGGAAACTTGCGTCTCCGCTTATGTATTATTGTAGTCCAATACTAATATTTGTGTGCGATCGAGCCAAATCTCTTAAGACTTTGGCCTTCATCGGGCACAGTTTAGGCAACTGATATTCCTGATTTATCGTCGATTAAATCTAGTTTACCAAAATACGATCGTTCAAGCTAGCAGGGAGAGTGTTATGTGAAAGCAACTAAATCGTTGCTGGGGGTATTTGGGAGTCATAAAATTGCTGCCTTGTTGTGGTTAGGGTTTGCGTCAGGGCTGCCATACGCACTAACTGATGATGCATTTCGGGCATGGCTGACAAAGGCAAATTTCAATCTCAGCACTATCGGTTGGCTGGGACTGGTGTCTTTACCTTATTCTCTTAAGTTCCTATGGGCTCCGTTTATCGATCGGTTTGTGCCTCCATTTTTGGGACGGCGGCGAGGCTGGATTGTCATGATGCAGGGATTGTTGGTCGCGGCAATTGTCGCGATCGCGTTCCAGATGTTCGCAATTGGTAATTTACCTGAAGCTGAGCGTGCAGATGCTTTACCTTTGCTGGCAATCACGGCTTTAAGTATTGCCTTTCTGAGCGCTACTCAAGATATTGCGATCGATGCTTATCGTACTGATGTCCTAGAAGTCCAGGAAGTAGGCGCAGGCATCGGCATTTGGGTGATGGGATATCGCTTGGCGCTGCTGCTGACAGGCTTTATTGGTTTTAATCTAGCGGGTTGGCTAGGTTGGTCTTGGGTGTATGGCTTAATGGCGCTAGTCATGGGCTTGAGTATATTCGCAACTTTCTGGGCTCCAGAGCCAAAAGTCGCACCCGATCGTGTACCTATGTCTCTGGATGAGGCAGTAATCATTCCGTTCCAAGAGTTTTTTAGGCGGATTGGCTTCCGCAATGTTTTGTTTATCCTGGTGTTTGTAGTTTTTTATCGTTTTAGTGATGCCATGGTAGGCAAAATGGCAGTGTCATTTCTGGGAGGGAAAGGACTAGGCTTTAGCGATCAGGATATCGGTACAGTGCGCCAGGGGCTGGGTTTATTCGCCACAATTGTGGGAACGCTAACTGGAGGAGTAATCCTCAGCAAAATTGGGGTAAACCGATCTTTATGGACTTTTGGTATTCTGCAAACCCTCAGTAATTTGGGATATTACCTGCTGGCAATAGTGGGCAAAGACTATACCGCATTGGTACTGGCAATTAATGTGGAGAATTTTTGCAGTGGTTTGGGCACAGCAGGATTTTTAGGTTATTTGATGACGCTGTGCAACCCCAGTTTTTCGGCAACGCAGTTTGCTTTGCTATCCAGTTTGTTTGCAGTAGGGCGAGATCTTTTAGCTTCGCCTTTGTCGGGAGAACTGGCACAGTCAATCCAGAAACAAATGCCTACCTGGACAGGAATCAATCAAATCGTGTGGTTGGCGGGCAGTGATGGCAAGGGCTGGGCATTATTTTTCTTGCTCACAATAGTTTTAGCATTACCTGGGATGATGTTCTTACCATTTTTTGCTCCCTGGAATGAGGTTAAGAAGATTGAGAAATTGCCAGAAGATTTTTAGCTGCAATCAAAGCTAACTGCCGAGATAAGCCTCTAATACTTTAGGATTGGTGCGCACTGCTGACGGTGCGCCATCAGCAAGATTACGACCTTCGGCTAGCACCCAGACGCGATCGCATAGAGACATAATCACATCCATGTTGTGTTCGATAATTAGGAAGCTCATACCCTCTCGGTTCCATTGTTGGATGTAACCGCAGATTTCCTCAATCAGGGCAGGGTTAACGCCTGCGGCGGGCTCATCTAGCAGAATCAGTTTGGGGTCGGTCATCAGCGCTCTCGCAATTTCGAGCAGTTTGCGTTGACCACCAGATAGCGAGCCAGCAAATTGATCGCTCTTAGGCAATAGCCCAACAGAATTGAGAATATGTCTGGCTTTTTCCTTGAGTTGGCGCTCCTCTTCAGCAATTTTGCCTGCCAAGAACCAGGCATTCCAAAATTTCTCACCCGTTTGCCCCTGGGCTGCTAACAACATATTTTCTAAAACAGATAGACGCGATAGCACGCGGGGTACCTGAAATGTGCGTACCATACCAAGCTGGGCAATACTATGCGGTGGCTTGCCCTGAATTGGTCTACCTTGCAGATAAACCTTACCGCTGTCGGGTTGCAGAAAGTTAGATAGTAGATTGAATAGTGTAGTCTTGCCAGCACCATTAGGTCCAATCAAACCTGTAATGCTACCGACAGGCACATTAATTTCGGCATCCTGGACGGCTTTAATCCCCCCAAAGGATTTTGATAGTTGAGTTGCTTGTAAAATCGATACTTCATTCATGAATTAGACTGTATGCGCTAGCTTTAAGATAACAGGGCTTCATACCTTGTTTCTGGATCTAGTTCCTGAGTTTTGTCTGCTAGATATTCAGTCATTGCCTCAACCGCCAATTTTGCCAACAAATCAGGGATCGCGCAAATGATTCGTCCCATCGCCGATCATCTTCAAGTTCTTCCAGAATCAGGGTTGTGATCGCATTTTGATCGCTAGGAGGCAGAGTTTTTAAACGAGCGATCGCTCGTTTAAGTAATTCGGTCATTTTAACGACCATCTTTGTGCGTTAATATCCACGCACCATTTGTTACCTGTGTTGCTTTGAGATCATCATTGGGGTATTCGACTTCATCTCCCTCTGTGCGATCACCAATTTCAAGATAAGTTACAATTTCTTGCGATCGATTCACCAGTTGATGGGCAATCCCAGTACCTGCTTTGAATCCATAGCAATCCCCCACACTCAACGAGAATTCCTGTTCTCCCAGTACCAAAGTTGGGGTTCCCTCCAGAATAAAAATGAATTCATCTTGCTTGGAGTGACTATGGGCAAGGGCGGATACTGCACCAGGCGAAAGATGGGTGAGATTGACCCCAAACTGAGTTAGTCCAAAACACTCGCCAAGCTTTCGCTTCAACCGTCCTTTGACCTGGGAGGCATAGGGTTCGGGATAAATTGTTTTGCCCATTGTGGCAGGAACAGATTGGGCTGAAATCGGTGCTTGGTTCATGATAGTTTCCCTAGTTGATTGATACTGATTGCTGCCATTCTCGGATGCCCAAGGCGATCAGCCACACCATGAACAGAATGCTTCCTGGCATGGTGAGCCACATTCCCAAATTTGAGAATCCGCTATAGGCATAGACGATACCGCCCGCAATGTTGAGCGTGCTACCTAAAATCGCGATCGCACCCAGCCATTTGGGAAATTGGCGATCGCAAAGCATTGCAATGCCATAGATCAACATCGTCAGCCCAAATAGTAAGCTGCTGATGCTAGCAAGCCCAATTTCGATTTGCCGCACCCCAAATGCCACCTGGAACACCATTGCTTTTTCAGGTTCGGGGGCTGTCATCCAGCGATCGACCATGACTTTGAGGGCAACACCATCAACCGCTTGTAGTGCCGAAAACATTGCCATGCTAGCAATTGCACCCGCCATTCCCAGTCTTGCCCAGACTGCGGCAGTATCTGCCATTAGAAGAGTTTGGGAGAAGAGAACCAACGATGCCGCAATGCTCAGGCATCCCAAAAGTTGCATCAGATGGCTAAATACCCACAGGCGATCGGCTGCATATTCTGTGAAAGCGGCGATCGCATCATTCGGATCAGCACTGGAAGGATGAAAAAAGGTGCCAATGAATAACAGTAGGACACCGACTAGAGCAGCGATCGCACCGACTCGGCTTGAGGGGGGATGGGAAGATTTATGCATGACGGTAAACGCTAAGTTTGCTCAGAGTGGATCGTGATGTTTGCCTTGACTGAATTGGCTAAGAAACATTGATGATGGGCTTGCTCATGCATGACGGCAATTTGGGCTGATGTGGGTATGAGATCGCCCCCAAACGCGATCTCAGGATGGAGTTGAATCGTTATCATTGCTAATTTGCCCGCTTCATTTTTGTCCATGATTCCGATCGCCCGATCCCTGTAGCGTTCCACTATGAATTGCTTTTTCGCAGCGATCGCTAGAAAGAACAGCATATGGCAACTGGACAATGCCGCCACAAAAGCTTCTTCAGGATCGACATAAGCTGGATTGGAGTACGGTATCGGCACAACGTGAGTAGAAGCAGAGGCAGGAACCTCGATTCCTCCATCAAATGACCAAGTGTGTTCGCGACTATATTGATTGTCTGTGAATATCTCTTGGCGATTTTCCCAACAAACCGTAGCAATATGTTCGGACATGGCAACCTCTCATTAATGGATTATCACGCAAATAGAATGCGAACCCCAAACATGAACCACATCATGAAGAGGAGTAGGGAACTGGCAGCATAAACCGTAAACCGATGCAATACTTTGTTGTAGGTGCAGTGGATCGCACTATGGGCACCTCGTAGCAAGACATAAAGCCAGCTACCTCCAACAAATACTGATGTTACCGATTGGGTGACAAAAATTGTGAGGCAGAAAACATAAAAGAGAACGGGCATCTCGAATAAATTTTTGAAATTGTCAGCCGCATTTGTGTTTGTCAGACGTTCTGCCATTTGTCGAGATGTTGATATTTCTTGAGCAGATATGCGATTATTTCGCAGTTCACCAATGCGATCAATATAGAGTCGCACCCAAACCATGAAGGTTAGCGCTACCATTGCCAAGAGAGGGAAGATGATACTTATTGGGTTCATCATAATTTACTGAAATAGTAAACCGAGTCCGAGGACAAGTAAACTCACTGCTAGGGCGATCGCACCGAGATAGATCAATAGAATCAATTGAGTTGGCTTTGTCCCTTCCCGTGGTGCGGCTCCAAAAAAGCCCGCTGATATGAGGATGGGGGCGATCGCAAAACCCACACGAACCAATAATTGCAGAGAATTACTCAACCTAGTTGATTCAACCATCAGTTGGGCAAGCAGGGCAAGCAAGACCAAAACTCCAGCATGGGCGTGTCCTGCACGGTAATAAGAACGTTGTAGTTCAGTCCGAATCACTTTGTCTCTGCCCATCTGCGTGAGCAAGAAATAGCCTCCAAATTGGATCGTCGGCACTGTCAG
>JANMRU010000047.1:0-2315 GCA_031388585.1 Pseudanabaena sp. SOY_30_concoct_251
CTACAAGATATTCTATTGAGGTAAACTAGGTCGATTACTTCACTGTTCCTAATAAGGTTTGAGGTTTAACCGCAGATATCTGAGGCACATTAAATCCATTGGAGTATAAATGTGGGTTTTCTTGGGCAACAACTGAGAACGCATTCCGCATCTCCGCCGTCACAGCCACAGTCTTCGCATCATAGGTTTGAGTCGCCAGCTTGGGATACAAACCAATCCCAATAATTGGCACGATCAAACAAGCAGCAATCATGATCTCGCGAGGCTTTGCATCTGACCAAAATGTGCTGTCAATCTTTAATTCAGGAGTTGTGCTGCCATAAAACACCTGGCGAAGCATCGACAAAAGATAAATCGGAGTTACGATCAAGCCAACCGCTGAAAGCATCACCACCACTAATTTGAAACTCGAACTGTAGATATCGCTGGTCGCAATACCCAGAAATACAGTTAGCTCTCCCACAAAACCACTCATCCCAGGTAGAGCCAAAGATGCGAATGCTCCAGCCGTAAATAGGGAGAATGTTTTGGGCATTCCCTTCGCTAAACCACCCATCTCATCCATGTTCAGGGTGTGGGTGCGATCGTATGTCACACCAGTGAGAAAGAACAGACTCGCCGCAATTAATCCGTGGGATAGCATCTGCATCACTGCACCGCTGATCCCTAAATCCGTAAAAGAAGCCAGACCTACCAGCACAAATCCCATGTGCGAAATAGAAGAATAGGCCAACCTTCGCTTCATATTTGTCTGCGCAAAGGCGGTAAACGCACCATACACAATGTTAACCACACCTAGCATTGCCAGAACTGGCGCAAAATAGATGTGCGCATTGGGCAACATCTCAATGTTCATGCGAATAATCGCATAGCCTCCCATCTTCAGCAAAACCCCTGCCAGAATCATCGATACTGGTGCCGAAGCCTCCCCGTGGGCATCGGGCAACCAGGTATGCAGAGGGAAAATTGGCAACTTGACACCAAAGGCAATCAAGAAACCAGCGTAGGCAAGCATTTCTAAAATGAGAGGATAATGCTTGTCTCTTAGTGCGGCCATGTCGAATGTGACATTCCCACCATAGAAAGCCATTGCCAAACCTGCAAGCAGGATAAATATCGAACCGATCGCGGTGTAGAGAATGAACTTAGTGGCCGCATATTGACGTTTTGGCCCACCCCAAATCGAGATCAGCAAATAAACGGGAACTAGCTCCAGTTCCCACATCAAGAAGAACATCAGCATGTCTTGCGCCGCAAATACCCCAATTTGGGCGCTATACATCACCAGCATAAGGCTGTAGAACAGTTTTGGCTTTTGCTTGACGTTCCATCCCGCAAAGATTGATAGTGTCGTAATCAATCCCGTCAGGACGATCAGGGGCATGGAGAGGCCATCCACTGCCAGCGACCAGTTCAAACCAATTTGAGGAACCCAAGCGTAGGTTTCGACTAGCTGAAGGCCGGGGTTCTGTAAGTCGTAGTGCTGCCAGAAGCCGTAAATCATCAAAACAAAATCTGCAAAACCAATACCTAGTGCATACCACCGAACGCTTTTACCATCTTTGTCGGGGATTACTGGTATGGCCAGAGCGGCTATGAGTGGCATTAGTGTAATTGCCGTGAGCCAAGGAAATTCTGAAGTAATCATGAGTAGTAACAAATACTTATTCGCCCAGTACCAATTCTAGAGAGTTTTCGTTAAATTAACTCTACATTTCGACATAAAAGTTCATGAGAATGTCTAGATCGTTGGCGGGCTATTCATAGATATGAATCAATGGATCCTATTGGGATGGTAGGGAAGTTTGGTGGTGCACACGCCAGAATAGCGACTCTAGCGTATTTGTGCTCGACTAAGCAATAGTGCCCTATCTTTTATTGGAAGCGATCGCATTAAAGCGATTTGTAGAGATTCGATCGCAAACTAACCGAGATAGGCTTCGATTACAGCAGGATCGTTTTTCACTTTCTCTGGGTTGCCCAAGGCTAGTAGCTGGCCAAAATGTAATACGGCAATGCGATCGCACAAACCCATCACCAGCGGCACATTATGTTCGATCAGCAAAATAGTTAACTGGAACTGAGTGCGCACTTGACGGATAAATTCACTTAACTGCGCTTTTTCACTGGGATTCATGCCTGCGGCTGGTTCATCTAATAAAAGCACTTTGGGGCGCAAGGCGAGGGCGCGGGCAATTTCTAAGCGTCGTTGATCCCCATAAGCCAGATTGCGCGATCGCTGGTCGCGTTTATCCGCCAGACCCACCAGTTCTAATAGTTCCATCGAACTTGTCTGAATCATCTTTTCCTCGGCA
>JANMRU010000344.1:0-11423 GCA_031388585.1 Pseudanabaena sp. SOY_30_concoct_251
GTTGACTTGGGCGATCAAAAACTTGACTTCGCGCACTCCCAAGGCACCGGGGACATCATCACGGCTGGCAAGTTGCTCAAAGGTGGCTCGATTTGGAATTGCAGTAGCGCCAACTTCGATTGGTAATTCAAGAGCCTGGGCTACTGCTAAAGCTTTCTCTAAAGATTGAGTTTGCCGTACTGCATTCACGGCAGCGGGAGCAAATAATATCTCACTGACAGCTTGTACCCGAAGGGCTCTAGGGGAAGTCGGTGGATAAGGAGGAATCGGGAAATGGGGCACTAATGTTTGCTTGAATGCGATGGAGGATGAGTGATTTTTCATGTAAATCCTTTGAGTTGCTCTGGAGCTTGATGGGTTGCGTTCCTATTGTTCGATAGGACGTGGCCAATAGTTTTGATGATTAAGTGTGTTTGTAGTGAGGCATCTCTTAGAGCATAAGAAATGCCTATTATTCTTGTTCTCAGGCGATCGCCCTTTGGGGAATCGCATTGAAGCGATCGCTTTACTTAGAAATTGATTGCTCTGCTTATGTAGCGATCGCCAATCTTATATGCGAATTCATGGAATGGCGATCGCTTCTTTAAAAATCAATCTGATTCGCTGTCCCAGCGAGACAAAGCGTCATGTAGTTCTGAGACTGACCAGGAATTTTTAACACGGGAGATTCCTGACTGGATGCATCGCGCCGCAAGCTAAATATAGCGATCGTCCGAGTCGAGGCAGTTTTAGTTGTTGAAAGTAGGGTTATCGCTGGGACAAGCAAAGTTAGAGTCTCATCTGCTCCAGTTTCTGGCAGATCGCGTTTCAAGGTAACGGTTACCATCTGACCAAGTTGAGTTTGTTCTATGCGAATCTGCTCGCCTCTGAAGTTCTGAGTTTGGCTCCGATCCTTATAAATTAGTTGAGGAACGCCTGCAATACTGGTAGTTTCGTAATTAATTTCGATGTCAAAGCCCCCAAGTAGAAATTGATTTGGTTGGACTAAAATAGGTTTCGTCTGATCGGATGTCATCGTTTTTCCCTCTCGGTTGCTATGTTTAAATTGTTAAAAAGATGGGAATATTCTGCTCTAAAGGGGCAAAATGACGTATGCTGCTACAGCTTCTAAGTTCTGCACTTTGTAGGTAAGTTCTGCACCTATACGATTAACGGTACGCCCTCGACTGCGGGACTTGATTGAGATCGTTTCAAAATCCTGTATCTCTCGTTCCCCTAATTTGATCGGTGGTAAGACTAATGTGAATTCCAATTGACCTGCGCCTGCATCTGGTTTCAGCGTGACCGTAATTAGCAAGCCGAGGTGGCTTTGCTGTCGGTCGATTTCATTACCAAAGAATGTCAGACTCCCTTCTGGCCCATCGTAATCCAGTCGAGCATCTCCAAGCGACCACACCGACCCCGATGTTGATGCTTGTGGATAGAAAACAACTTGCATGCCGTCTGTGCTATCCGTGAAAGTAAATAGGTTCGCTGGACGGCTAATTTGAACCGTATTTTCTGATTCCTGTAACATCATAAATAAATTTCTCCAAAGTGGTTTGTTATTTGTAAAGACTCCTCAAATCTAAAGAGAACCGCATTATTGCCATGACATAGGGCGATCGCAATCTCTGGCCGCTCTGGAGAAGGGTTTCACCTTCCATTGATTGCAACAAAGTGGAGGAAGCGACAGAAACTCCACACCGCTTAGTTCATGGTCAATCTGCACTGTCTGAAACTCTGACGTCGCTCTCCTTTGAGATCCAGCAATGGGACACAGCGGCACAACTCCCATCCAGTGCTTGTTCTTTGGTGCTATAAATGTGGTTTCCCAAGAGCACATTTATAGAATAGACAACTTTTCTGTGGTTGTCAGTCAGAAAAGTTCAGGAAAGATCGGGTCTAGTAGATCGGAAAAGATCGGGTGTCGTTAATCAGTTCGGGTGTAAAATGTAAGTTCAAAGCGTGCCATGGCATTTAATCATGACTGCTGAAGAAGCCTTAACTCTACTTGACACCCTCCTGCAAGGGCCAAAGCTTAAAGACATCCAGGAATTGGTCTTTACATATTCCTGGCAGGGTCAGACCTACCCACAAATTGCCCAGCAGCTTAATTACGATCTCAGCTACATTCGTGATGTGGGCAGTGAACTGTGGCGGCAACTTTCTCAAGAATTTGGCGAACAGATTACAAAAAAAAATGTGCAAGCTGTGCTGCGGAGGCAAGTTCCCCTAAGGCAAGATACTGGCGAATTACCTACTCTAACAGAGAATTCTCTAGAACAATGGGAAAATACCCCCGATCGTCTCACGCAAGCTAATAGGACATCCCTTGAGGAAAAAGGTTTGACCAAAGTTAGTAGCGGCAAATTTTGGGGAGAAATTATCGATGTATCATCTTTCTATGGTCGTAGTGAAGAATTCACAACTCTGCAACGGTGGATTACTACAGGTCATTGTCGGCTGATCGCCGTAGTAGGCATGGGTGGTATTGGTAAAACCACACTAGTAGCGAAACTCGCCGAGCAAATTCAGGATGAATTCGACTTCCTGATTTGGCAATCCTTACGCAACGCTCCCTCGATCGCCGAAGTACTGACAAATGCGATTCAGGTTCTCTCTAGACAACAAGCGACAGCGCTTCCAACTTCGAGTGAAGCACTAATTTCTCACCTAATCGAATATCTGCGTTCGCACCGCTGTTTGCTAATTTTGGACAACTTTGATGTAGTTCTAAGCAGTTCAGATGGGACAGCATCTTCGCAAATGATGCAGTCAGGTCAATATAGAGAGGGATATGAAGGATATGAGACATTGCTTAGAAGGGTAGGTAGCGAACTACATTCTAGCTGCGTGCTCTTAACCAGTCGAGAGAAACCAAAAACACTGATCCCGCTTGAAGGAAGTACCCTTCCGGTCCGAACTTTGCTTTTAGCGGGATTGAGTGTCACGGAGATTCAAGAGATTTTTAGCATGGATGAATGTTTCTCAAGGTCAGAAACTGATTGGCAACGCTTACAAGAAAACTATGCGGGTAATCCTCTAGCGCTCAAAATTGTTTCAACCACAGTGAGAGAGATCTTCGATGGCAGTATCCACGATTTTCTGGAACAAGGAGCGATCGCCTTTGGGGACATTAATTTGCTGCTTGACGAACAATTTCGTCGCCTGTCAGACTTAGAAAAGCACGTGATGTACTGGCTAGCCATCAATCGTGAGTGGGTAACCCTTGCAGAGTTGCGTGAGGATTTAGTTCCCAGTCCACCGCAGCATAATCTTTTAGAGGCATTGCTGTCATTGGTGCGGCGATCGCTAATAGAGAAAAGTGCTGGCAGCTTCACATTGCAACCTGTTGTGATGGAATATGTGACCGATCTTTTATTAGAGCAGATTTGCCAAGAATTTAGGACACAAGAGCTAGATCTATTTAACAGTCATACCCTAATGAAAGCGCAGGCGAAAGATTACATTCGGACTTCCCAAACCCATCTTATCTTAGTGCCCCTAATCGAACGCCTAATCTGTAGATTTCGCTCCAAGAAAGAAGTTGAATATCAGCTTCTAGGTATTTTGTTCAAGCTGCAATCGGAGTTCCCCTCTACAGCTGGGTATGCCGGGGGGAATATAATTAATCTATTACGACAGATGCAAATCAACTTAAAGAGCTATGATTTCTCGCATTTGAGCATCAGACAAGCCCATCTTCAAGACCTAAATCTACATCGCGTTAATTTCGCCCATTCCGAACTAGTAAAATCAACTTTCACCCAGACATTTGGCAGTATTCTGTCTTTGGCATTCAGTCCCGACGATCTGCTAGTAGCGGCAGCAGGTGTTAATGGTAATGTCTATCTGTGGCAAGTTATTGATAGTCAACTAATACAGACATTGAAAGGACATGTAAATTGGGTCTTGTCGGTTGCTTTCAGTCCCGATGGGAATCTGCTCGCGAGCTGTGGCGAGGATTGCACGATTAGATTATGGGATATTTCTACTGGCATAGGTTCGATTCCGCTCCAAGGGCATACGGACTACGTACATTCAGTCACCTTTAGCCCTGATGGACATCTTCTTGCTAGTAGCAGTATTGACCAGACACTAAAGCTTTGGAATGTAAAAACTGGACAATGTACCAAAACGCTACACGGGCATACAAGTTGGATAGAAAAAGTTACTTTCAACTCCAACGGGCAAATACTTGCTAGTAGTAGTAACGATCGCACTATAAAATTCTGGGATGTAAAAACTGGTGAATGTATCAAAACTTTGGAGGGACACAACGAACAGGTTAGCTCTGTAGTCTTTAGCCCTAACGACAAAATTCTTGCTAGTGGTAGCGGCGATCGCACGATCAAAATTTGGGATGTAACTACTGGAGAATGTTTGAACACCCTACTCGGACATAGCAGTCAGGTCTGGGCAGTTGCTTTTAGCCGAGATGGCACGATCCTCGCCAGTGGTTCGCACGATCGCTCAGTTAAGCTTTGGGATGCGATCGCAGGAAAATGCCTCAAAACTTTTCAGGGGCATACCAGTCAGGTGCGATCGATTGCATTCAATGCTGATAGTTCTATCCTTGCAAGTGGTGGTGGCGATCAAACCATCAGATTTTGGGATATCAACACTGGACAAAGTCTTAAAACTTGGCATGGCTATAGCAATGGCATTTGGGAGATTGCATTCAATCCAGATGGGACGCTGCTTGCTAGTGGTTCCTACGATTGTCACATTAGAATATGGGATACCAATTCAGGAGAATGTCTTAGAATGCTGCAAGGACATAGTAGTTGGGTGCGCACAGTTGCCTTCAGTCCCGATGGCAAAATCATTGCTAGTAGTAGTGGCGATCAAACTATAAAATTTTGGGATACCCATACTGGAGAATGTCTTAGAACTTTACAAGGACATAAAAGTTGGATACGTTCCATTGCTTTTAGTCCTGATGGGACAATGCTTGTGAGTGCTTCCCACGATCGCACGCTGCAATTGTGGAACCTTGATACCTTTCAGTGCGATCGAGTTTTATCAGTAAATACGAGCTGGACTAGAGGTGTTGCTTTTGCGCCGCAACAAAATGCTAACAACGGTGGCACGTTCTTAGTCGGCTGTTTAGATGAAACTATAATGGGAATGTGGAATACTAGTACAGGTGACCTTTTGAGAACCTTTGAGGGGCACTCCGCACAAATCTGGTCAGTTGCATTTAATCCTAGCGGACAAATCTTGGCCAGTAGCAGTCGCGACCAAACGGTAAAGCTATGGGATGTGAATACAGGTAAATGTTTGCGAACCCTGGAGGGGCATACCAGAGATGTTTGGTCAGTGGCATTTAGCAGAGATGGCATCAGTCTGGCTACTGGTGGCGACGATCGCACGGTAAGAATTTGGGATGCAAGTACGGGGCGATCGCAGTCAGTTCTAGAAGGACATGAAGCCGCAGTGCAAACTGTGACCTATAATCCTGCCACTCAAACCTTGGCGAGTGGCAGCGAAGATGAGACGATCAAGATTTGGGATATCCAAACAAATCAGTGTCTGAGGACATTAAGATCTGAGCGCCCGTATGAAGGTATGAACATCACAGGTATTATCGGATTAACTGAAGCTCAAAAAATGACATTAACAGCTCTAGGTGCGATTGAGCATAGCGATCGCGGTTGAGATTCCACCTAGCCTTGTAGTTACGATATTTCTCGCTCTGTTTCGGCTGACTATAGTTTTGAGCCCAGAACTTGAGTTCTTGATTAGCGATCTGAAGCATCATACTTTCTCTATGCTGCAACGATCGAAAACCTGATATTTTCGCTCAACACTTTCATTGCCCTGCAAATCGGCAGGAATCTTCTCCACCTTTGTTCGGTAGACAGGAACCCCACCACGCTCTTGACATGCTCTGATTTCGGCATTATCGCGATCGCTACCAATAGCCAAACCAATCAAACTCAAACCGAAAATAAGCGCAAGTGCTATTAGTATGCGATTTGAAGGCGATCGCAGGATATCGAGTTTCATCAATTTTCGGAACAATAAAGATATAGGATTAATCATATTATCTCTCTACTACAGCAGTTTTCGATCTAGTCCACCACAAAAAGCTGGTCGCAGGGGCGCTTCCTCCGCATGGGTTTCAACAATCTATCTGTGGTGGGTTTGGTTGCAGTTTGCTGTAGAACTACAAAGAAGACTGATATTTAGAGGGGTTTGGGGCTGCGCCCTCTATTGGGGGCGTAGCCCTCAAATTCCCCACATAATTCTTTTTGTGAAATTATTTCACTTAACATCATTTAGCCATCATAACCAAATGGCGAATCAGGAATCTTAACATCGCGCAGAAATTTAGCACTATCCTCTGGCATTGATGTATTGATATACATACCACTGCCAATCTCAAAGCCAGCAGATTTAGATACCCGTGGCACGATCGCTAAATACCAGTGAAAATACTCTGTATAAGTCTCATCGGTTGGGATAGAGCGAATTGTGTAGTTGTAGTCGGGATTATTTAAACCGTGATATAGCTTTGCTAAGACCGTTTTGAGCGTATAGGCAAGATCGGCAAGTTCAGTATCTGTGATGCTATCAAAAGAAGAAGCATGACGACGGGGATAAATCCATAGATGAAACGGTGAGAGGGCAGCGTAGGGAATAAACGCAACGAAATGTTTACTCTCCAACACAATTCTCTCTTGGGTATCTAACTCATCCTGCAAATTTCGGCAAAATACGCACTCACCCATATCATCAAAGTAACGGATCGCTTCATCAATACGCACACGAAATTGATGAGGCACGACTGGGATAGCCGCGATTTGTGAGTGGGGGTGTTCTATGGAAGTGCCAGCAGATTCCCCGTGATTCTTAAAGATGATAATTGCTTCAATCCGAGGATCTTTCCTGATATCGATGTAGCGCTGGCGATAGGCGATTAGGATATTTTCGACATCCTCAATTGTCATGAGCGCTAGCGTGAGATTATGCTGCGGATGCTCGACTACCACTTCATGGATGCCTACACCTGAGACAATTCGGTGGATGCCATCTACCTTGCGGATGCGATCGCCAGTTGCAGAGAGGGCAGGATATTTATTTGGGACTACACGCACGCACCAGCGGCGATCCGCATTCGACAGGGAATCGTCAGAGCGGATCGCGAATGTTTCTATACTTAAATCTTCTTCATTACCCAAACAAAATGGGCAATCAGGTTTATGGGCAGGAATCTTATCGTTATTATGACTGGGTTTGATAAACTCATGGGGTCTTTTAGCCCTCTCAGTTGCAAAGATCACCCAGTCCTTTGTAATTGGATTTTGTCTGAGTTCTGGCATATCGTAATTACTCTGTAAGGCGATCGCCCGTCACTACAGATAAGCACGGATCGCGATATAGATTAACTAACTCTACTAAAAATGTAAAGCATCTTAACAACTAATCGCAGATCCAAGATCGAAATAATGCCCTGCTATGCTACCGCAATCTTTCGAGGGTTTTGAGATGCTGACCATCAAGTTTTAAGGAATTGGGGCTTGGGGTATGGCGTGCCAAGGCACTACAATTTGGGAGAAGATACAAAATTGTAAAGCTCAATCACACCGAGATAATTTGCCATGCTGACTACAGAAAAAACAGAAAATCAAGCCCGCGAACTATTTCGCGCCGCCTACGAAAACCGCTATACCTGGGACGATCGCTTTCCTGGGATGACGACAAATGTAACTGTTACCATCGATGGTGCAACTCGCACTGGCAAGGCCAGCATTAACCCCGATCTGTCTGTGGCAGTCACTATGGATGAACCCCAACTAGTGGAACGCACTACACGTACACCTGCTGGAGAGGAGAAAACCGTCACCGTTGATGAAGGGCAGGAATGGCTGACCAATCAATTAAGAGATGTGGTCACGCACCGCAAGCGCAAATCCTTTGAGGACGCACATGGGAAGTCAGGATTTTCTGTGGGTGAAGCCGACGAAACTGGGGCTGTAGAAATCCTGGTTTCTGGCGACACGATGGGATCTAACTATAAGGTGCGCAACAACGAAATTTCTATGGTTAGCCGCGTTATGGGGCGGATTGGCTTTGTGATTAACCACCTAGGCCACCTCGACACAGGCGAAGGATATGTCTCTAGTGCCTACACCGCTGTGTTCCGCAATCCCCAAACTAATGAGGTTACACGTCAGGCTAAGTTTGACGATACCTACGAAAAAGTGGGCAACTACTATGTCATGACCAAACAAGTCGTGCATTCCAACGAGCAGGGTCAGCAAAAAACCTATGAAATCGACTTTGCCAATATTCAATTGCTTTAGCAATCAGTTTTTATTTGTTTGAGGTGAAGGGGTGGAACCCCTTCGTGGGGGCACAGCCCCACATCCTAAACCTTCAATTCATATAGGATTGCAATCAGTTTTTATTTGTTTGGGGTGAAGGGGTTCCACCCCTTCGTGGGGGCATAGCCCCCACACACCCAATTTACAATTCATATAGGGTTGCTATGTAATTAATTAATAGCTAATTTGCGAAAAGAGCCAAATATCCAAAAGAATGCTTGCTATTTGCTAGTATTAGAAGGTATCTGGCTAATTATTTGTCCATTTGAATGTAGCCCTTGAGTCATGGAAAGAGCGATGAAAAAAACTAAGAAACTCAGTAAGCAGTTAGACGAAATAAGGCAACTCTTAGGGTTTGCGATCGCGCAGCTTTTACCAGAGTGGGAGCAAGAACATCTTGCCAAGCTAGCCGCTCGAGAACAGCCATTCGAGTATGACGCGACCAAAGGAAACCTCAGAAGTGAGTTAGAACATCTGAGCAAGCTAGATCTAATTAGCGTGCATGAAACGAACATGGCGGAACTACCAGATCGAGGTGACGATTTGAAACAGTGGATTAAGCTAACAAAACTGGGTAAGCTTTATATCTCGGTTGTCAAGGATTCATCAGAAAAAGCCGAAGAAGAAACTGAGACATCCTCTAGTTAACGAGATTGGGTGCATGGTCGATCTGACAGTAAGGACGACTGTAACTAAGCGGCATTTCTAGGGCGTGGCTGAGTAGGAAGTCACGATCGCTCAGCACTCTTTCTGTTTGACCATCATAAGTAACCTGCCCCTTACTCAATACAATTGTGCGATCGCAAATTTCTAAAGCCAAATCCAGATCGTGGGTGGCAATCAGCTGCGTTTCAGGCAAACTCTGTAATAACTGAATTAATTGGCGGCGCGATCGCGGATCGAGTTGTGCCGACGGTTCGTCAAATGCCAGTACCTGCGGCTGCATCGCCATTACCCCTGCGATCGCCACGCGCTTCTTTTCCCCACCCGATAAATTACTGGCCTGACGCTTGGCATAACTGTGCGGATCTAGTCCCACCGAGAGCATAGCCTGAGCAACGCGTTCCTGTAACTCTGCACCTCTCAAATCCTGATTCATCGGGCCAAATGCCACATCTTCCCAAACCGTAGGCATAAATAGCTGATCGTCAGGGTTTTGGAATACCAAACCCACAAAGTTACGAATCGACCGCAGATTTTTGTTGGCAACCAGATTTTCGCCCACAATGACCTCGCCCTGTTGCGGCATCAGTACACCGTTGAGGTGCAGGAGCAAAGTTGACTTACCCGAACCATTTGCCCCCACCAGCGCCACTCGTTCCGTGGCACGAATTGACAGGTTAATCCCTTTCAGCGCCTGTGTGCCGTCGGGATAGGTGTAGCTAAGGTTCTCGATAAAAACAGGATTGTGATGCATACAGAGCTAGCATACAGCGGATCTGGCAAGTCCTATATATCGCAGAAAACGCCCCAAGAAATCTTGAGGCGTTGAAGAGGATTCGTAAGTGTGTAAACACAGTTTATGCTGCCCCAACTCCTTGGCACATCGCCTTTTCGCACAATCGGAAGCATGAAATTCTGGTAGTCCGATTGGGTGAGTAGGCTCAGATCGCTTTTGAGCCAAGAACTTGAGTTCTTGGGCAGTGATGGCTAAGTCTTGGTATATTTAAAGCCTTGAAACACTCGTAAAATAACGGAATTTCACTCAAGATGAAGGGCTTTATCCGACGGCTTGTAATTTTATTGGTAGCAGCAGGAGCTGGCTCTATAGGGTTATATTTACTGCTCTGGAAACTAGGCTATGTCACTTCACCGCGATCGCTTGTTGCCCGTCAGGAATCTCCAGAATGCTCAGCTATTATTCGGGAACCAATTCAACCTAAGCAAGCCGTCCATCGTCCTCCGATCGCTACCCAAATCAAGCTAACCAATCAATCGCTTGCATCTTTAATTACCGCTCCCCTACAGAAAAGCCAGATTTCGCTACTGATTGAAAAAGCAAACTATCGCCTGACGGTTTATTACAACAAGCAGCCAATCAAGTCATATCCAATCGTACTTGGCGGTAGTCCAGTGGGAGATAAGCGCCGAGAAGGTGACAATAAAACACCAGAGGGCATTTTTCGGATTCGCGATCGTTACCCTCATCCAGATTGGGCGCAGTTTTTGTGGTTAGACTACCCCACGAAAGAATCATGGCATAGGCATTGCCTCGCCAAACAGTCCGGTCAGATTAGCCCCCTAGACTCGGTTGGCAGCGAAATAGGCATTCATGGAGTGCCACAGGGGAATGATAGTTTCATCGATAACCGTCAGAACTGGACAGCAGGCTGCATTTCTCTCAAACGACAGGATGTTAACGAACTAGCCAGCGTGATTCAAGTGGGGACTGTCGTAGAAATTATCCCCTGAAAGCAGAATGCATCCGAATAAAGGATAATGGAATGACTCGTTCGAAACCGCGAAAGCATGAACCCAGAAACATTGGCAAAATTGCGTGGCTTCTGCCGAGATGAAGCTGCGTTTACAGAACTTCAACAAACCCTGTTTCAGGAATTTCAACCTCTACAAAAAGAAGTTGCACAGGCTCAATTGCAAGTCGAGCAGCAGCAAGCACTTTTTCGGGTAATTGCGTGCCTGAGAGAATCCATAGAACTGGATACCATTTTTCAAGCTACGGCGATCGAAGTGCGTCAACTTCTATCAGCAGACCGCGTTGGCATGTTTCGTTTTCATCCAGATTCGGGTTGGAATGATGGTGAATTTGTGTCTGAGGATGTCGATCCAGCATTTTCCTCCGCGATCGCCGAGAAAGTCCACGACCATTGCTTTGGCGATCAGTTTGCGGTGCATTATCAGCAAGGTCGAATGCAGGTGGTTGCCGATATCTACGAAGCGGGCTTGAGCGACTGTCACATCAAGGTACTGTCCCAATTTCAAGTACGGGCTAACCTGGCGGTACCGCTGCTACAGGGGCAAAAACTCTGGGGATTGCTATGCATTCATCAATGCCTTGCCCCGCGTCAGTGGCAGCCCATCGAGATTGAGTTTGTCAGCCAGATTGCTAACCATCTGGGGGTAGCGCTCCAACACGCAGAACTACTTGCA
>JANMRU010000125.1:0-4920 GCA_031388585.1 Pseudanabaena sp. SOY_30_concoct_251
AATCACAGTGGTGTGATGGACAGCAGTGACACGCTCTATCCCTCGAAAGCCCATGCCATTGACATACATTTTCAAACACGATCTCCTGATGTCGTCACTGTATCCCCTATGAGGTTTTGGGTCTGAAACAAACTGACGCAACCACTCAACGCAAATCTGATTCTGTTTGCCACGTTTGTGACCATTCTTGCGTATATGCGTGGATTGCCACTCTGGGCATTCCATTCTGATTTATCCTCAATTCATCCTCCTATTTATGCAATGCCGAAAGTTTTTACCCTGAGATCGCTTCCCAACCCAAAATAGTGGCGATCGCTCTATTTGAAAAAGTAAGCTTTCCCACGATCGCTTTCCAAATCGCACTGTATTTGCGATCGCCCATCGCTTCGCACCGCTCAAGCAAGCCGACCTAATTTTGGTCTTAGAAAAGGGTGTTTTGGTAGAACAAGGCAAGCACGACGAGTTACTCAGTCAAAGAGGTGTGTACTGGAGCCTCTACCAAGGACAGCAATCCTCTATCGAAGCAACGTAACTTATTCGCTCCTATTACAGCTCCATAGCAATCCTGGATACGGTTACCCAGGATTTAGATTTAATATCTTTGGGTTAAATTTCCAGAATAATTATTTCTCGACTTTGGCGGTGGTGGTAGCAAGCGAGTAGTGCAGCTTATTCAGCGCATTGATATAGGCTCTAGCCGAAGCCACGATGATATCTGTATTAGCCGCGTGGCCAGAGAAGATACCGCTCTCGTGCTTGAGGCGAATTGTCACCTCACCGAGGGCATCAATCCCTGCTGTGACCGACTGCACCGAAAACTCGATCAGTTGGTTGGGTACATTCACAAGGCGGTTAATCGCTTTGTAAACTGCATCAACTGGGCCAGTCCCAACCGCTGCATCCGTTAGTTCCTCGCCGTCAGGGGTGACGATCGTGACTGTGGCAGTAGGTGTGGAGCGATCGCCGCAACTTACCTGCACATGCTCCAACTGAAAGGCTTGAGGTGCCTGGCGGATTTCATCATTGACCAATGCTTCCAAATCCCAATCGGTAATCTCTTTTTTCTTGTCGGCAACTTCTTTAAAGCGGACAAATGCACTATTAAGTTCCAAATCTGTCAACTCAAAACCCAACTCTTTTAAACGGACACCAAAAGCGTGTCTGCCTGAGTGCTTACCTAAAACGAGCTGATTTTCCGTCAAGCCGATCGACTGGGCATCCATAATCTCATAGGTGAGCTTATTTTTGAGAATGCCATCTTGGTGAATCCCTGACTCATGCGCAAACGCATTTGCACCGACGATCGCTTTATTTGCCTGCACCAACATTCCCGTAAATTTAGACACCAAACGTGAAGTTTTATGAATCTGTGTGGTATCAATCTTGGTCAGCGAGGCCGTTGATTCGGCAGGGCGACCTAAAAACGGATTGAAATACTGACGACGCACATGCAAAGCCATCACAATTTCTTCGAGCGCTGTATTCCCAGCGCGTTCGCCAATCCCGTTAATCGCGCATTCTAGCTGTCTTGCCCCGTTCTTAACCGCTTCGAGGAAATTTGCCGTCGCTAAGCCCAAGTCATTATGCCCATGAACTGAGATCGCGGCGCGATCGATGCCGCGCACATTTTGCCGAATGCCACGAATCAAAGCGCCAAATTCTTCGGGTGTGGTGTAACCCACCGTGTCAGGAATATTCACTGTGGTCGCACCTGCGGCGATCGCGGCTTCTAAAACCTCATAAAGATACTCAGGCTCAGTACGGGTGGCATCCATCGGCGAAAACTCGACATCATCACAAAAAGATTTGGCATAGGCAACCATTTCTGAGGCGATCGCCAGGACTTCAGGGCGAGACTTGCGGAGTTGAAATTCGAGGTGAATATCAGATGTGGAAATAAATGTGTGAATACGCCCATGCGCTGCTGGTTTAATTGCATCTGCTGCCGCTTTAATGTCGGCTTTAATTGCTCTGGCTAAACTGCAAATAATTGGGCCATTCTCTGTACCTACGGTTTGGGCAATTTTGTGAACTGCTTCAAAATCTCCTGGAGAAGCGATCGCAAACCCTGCTTCAATTACATCTACACCCAGATGAGCCAGTTGTCGGGCGATGATCAGTTTTTCTTCGACGTTCAGGGTTGCACCGGGGCATTGTTCGCCATCCCGAAGTGTAGTGTCGAAAATAATTACGCGATCGCTGCTGGTATTTGACTGTGGTGATGTAGACATAGTAGACATATCCGTTGGCTCAGTTAGTTGTGAATAAGGTTTACTGGTATTTTTACTAGTAATTGCTGAACATTAGTCAATTGTATGTAATTTGTCAGAAGATTGGCGGATGTTTTAGGTTGCAAGGGCTAAAAGTTAAGAGCAACCCATAATTGCAATTGTGCCTTAAAATACCAGGGTTTACATTGCCCCGAAGCCATCCACAGTTTTGGCTCTGTTTTAGCTTAGCGCTTCGATCTTTATCGCATGAAAACACAGCTAAAAGACGATTTCAAACATAACGATCCGACTCCTAAACTTGAGGAGGATAGAGGGTCAGGTATTAACGTGAGTAAGATCGCTCTAATACTGTCTATACCTTTATTAGGGGCGGCGATCTATCTTGGTAGTCAGGCGTTAATTAATCCAGCCTTTATGCCCTGGCTTCAGTATCGAGAAGGGCGATCGCTGCCCATTATTGGTCTCAACCCACCCAAAACTATTGATGAAATCAAAGCCGAACTGGCTAACTTCGATCAACGTCTGGGCGAGGAGCTACCCCTTAACATTACCGATAGTATTTTTCCCGTCATTGATATTAAGACTAAGGAAATTCAAGAGATTCGAGTCTATCAACCCATAACTACTGCTAATGGGCAGGAAAAGCTTAACCTCATCAAGAAAATAAATATTACGGCTCCCGATGAGTATTTTGTCAAAGCCCCTACCTATAAATACAAAACTGAAAAGCTAAAACCAGGCATTGAAAATAATCAGATGCCGCTCACCCAATTGCAGCCAATTGAGGGCACACCTCCCAGTCGTGGGATCTGGTTTATAGCCTCTGGCAAGTCTGGAGATATCACCTATGGTCAAGTATTCTGCTATTTATCGCAGCCGCAACCTAGCTTGAACTGGATCGTTGACTGGACTACTCCCGCATCCAGCCGCCCTCAATGGCAGGATTTCACGGATGTTAGTAATGCCAAAACCAATACTGGAGATACTGCGACATCCGAGGCCGAGCTAGATCGAAAGGAAAAGCAAATCGCCGAGCAAATTTCTCTCATGCCCAATGAGCCAGAGTTGGTTTTAGAGCGATCGCTAGCTTTTGAGCCTAGTATTGCGGTATTTAGCCTGGAATTATCTCGCAATTCCTTGAATCCGCTTCAGTTGCGAGAAATCAACCTGAATGAAGGTCTAGGGATGCCGCGTCTTTATAGTGAAGCTCTCTTGCTAGGTAGTGGGGGCTTGTGGTCGCAGGCATTGAAAAAGTTGGAAACATGGAAATCAGAATTGCAAGCACAGGGGAAATCATGGCCGCCTTTTGTGCAAGAGCAGTACCAGCTCATTGCCTGGCACGCCAAGCTGATCTCAGAACAAGCCGATAAGCCGATCGCCGAGCCTGGACAACAAGCCCTTGTTCTGGCATTGGATGGTCGCTGGAAGCAAGCCTTAGATGTGGCCTCCGCTTCGCAAATCACAGCTAATAGCGTAGGAGAAATGCTGAAGCTTTATGGACTGCACATTTCGCAGCGAGTCAAGGTGGCACTCAAGGTAGATTCGGCTCAAGAAGCGATTATGTGGGGAGCCCTAGTAGTACTGCAAAAGGATGGGCTGGCTGGGGCCCAAAGTTGGCTGCAAAAACAAAAGGTCGATATTAATAGTGCGATCGCTATTCTCCAAAAGTTCGATCTTTCACCACTTGCCATACAGCCAGAGCAGTTGATCGGTAACGTTACGGTCTTGGGGAAAGAAGTCTCTAAATCTGCTTGGGCACTCCCACCACCCGCACTACCAGCAGGAGAGAGCTGGTATGAAGTGAATATTTCCGTCATTCAAGATCGCGGATCGTGGCTAAATGGGCCATTCCCAAGTTTAGTAGGGCGATCGCCACTATTTTTGTGGGAAGCCCTAGGCTTAGAACGAAATACTAGTCTATCTTTAGCTCTGTCAGATCCCAGCGGACAGAATCAAACTGTCTATCTCACCACCCACTCTTTGTCGGTGGGAAGTAGTGGAGAATTACGCCTGCTCGCCAGCGGCTCTGAAGAACTAAGTACGGTTCTAAGTCAATCATCTATTCCATCGCGAGTGACGAGTGGTAGCGGTATATTGGCGAATGCTAATGGTTCGGAAGCTACTCTAAGCAATCTAGATCCAGAGATCGAAGATCGGATTGTGCGAGTAATCTATGGAGAACTTCAAGGATTAGGTAATGTTTCGTTAGAAAAGGAAGATTTTAAGCAACAGCTCAGAAGTTGGTCGTTTCAGTCCGTTAATGTCACTGACAACGGACAAAGCGATTTATTATTAGAGTTAACACGTCAACAGATTGATGTCGGCGATCGCCATTATCCCATGGTCATTGTCTTCGATCGCAATGGCGGGCTAATTTTTAGCGATATCGCCACGAATGCACGCCGCCGCTGGATTGCCCTTTTGCCAAGTAAGAAGGCAAATCAGATTTTGACAGAAATTAACGGACAATTTGAGGCAATTTCCTTAAGGTAGAAGCTCAGTAGAACAGAGCGGTTGCTACCCAAATGAGATCGGTATTGAGATCGCAGCAAACAGCCGTAAAGGCGATCGCGGTACATACCTAAATCCATATGTTTAAACTTATATGTCAGTTTAGCTCACAAGCGAAAGCCCCGCACTCCATCCGTTTACAAGGATGAGTGACGGGATGAAAGCGCGGCAATGAAGA
>JANMRU010000207.1:0-14488 GCA_031388585.1 Pseudanabaena sp. SOY_30_concoct_251
CGATGAATAAAAGGAGTTACATGTTCGCGATCTGGCTGAGCATTTGCTTGATCAAATGCTTGATGTAAAGCCTTAAAAGAGAAGACTTCTGTGTCCATACCACGAGGATACGTTCTTTCTAGACAGTTAGAAACATAGTCATATTTTGGGTATTCATCCAGATAAAACTGAATTGCTTGATCAATTACTTGCGGAGCAATCACTGGACAATCGGAAGTAACTCTGACTACGACATCGGCTTGATAAACGATCGCCGCGCCATAATAACGAGCTAAAACATCATCTTCCGAACCACGATAGTAAGGAATAGAGAGGCGATCGCATAAATCAATAATTGGTTGGTCAGCATCATTAATAGTTGTTGCTACGACAATTTGATTAGCTAACTTAACTCGCCGTAATCTTTCAATTTGGTACTCTAATAGTGATTTTCCTAATACTTGCTTCATTACCTTTGCAGGAAGTCGGGTAGAAGTCATTCTTGCTTGGCTGATAATCACCACTTTCATCAAACTATCCTGCTAACCATGTTTCCAAATCTCTGATCCCTTGAAAATCTAATAACGCTTCGCCTAGCACTTCTAGTTGATTGACCGATAGCGATCGCACCTGATTTTCTAAAGATGATGACAATGCCCCACAACGACGATTTAACAACCGCATTACTATTGCGATCGCCTCTTCTTGTCGCCCCTCAATCTTGCCCTCAATCTTGCCCTCAATCTTGCCTTCTAGTGTGCCAGCAAGCCTGCCTTCTGAGAGTCCAACTTGGAGGATCTCTTGATAAAAACGAGTTTCTTTGATATCTGCGGTTTTCAGATCTAGCATTGTTAAAATCTCCTTGGTACTAAATTGCGGGAACTTGTTAACTAGTATAGCTTCTACCAGATCTAGACGTTGCCGAAATTCTGCTTGGGTTGCCGCAGTTTGCAGAATTGATTGAGCAAGAACTACAGCCTCAGTTTTATTAACCACCAACAGCTTTAACAAAGCTAGGTTAGGACTTAAGTTTGGCAACTCTAATAGATCTTCAAGGTAAATCTGCTTGATCTGACTGCTCAGCAGCACCTGATAGGGAATATCTGAACCAATATCCACATTACGATTGGGTAAAATTAACAGCCCATACCAAGGTCTGACAACTTCATATTGATGTAAATACAGAAATACTTCAGCAAAATAACGGGCATAAAACCTTGCATCTTTTTGCATTTGAGCTTCAAGAAACACCATTGGCAAACTCAGGTTATCGCCAATGGGAGTTAGTAAACCATCGATCGCAAATCCCTTTTCTTTGATTACTGGCGCACTGTAGGTAAATTCGCAGTCTATGGGAATTTCTGGGATTAGCTCAGCAATTAATCTCGGTTGAGAAATAAAAAGACGATAGAAAAGTTTGTCAGTTTTCATAATCAGCTTAAAACTGCTTGCACAGTCGCAACAACCCGATCTTGCTCTTTGTCAAGCAATCCATAATATAGAGGAATACTGATAGCATCTTGATAATACCTTTCTGCTTCAGGAAAATCACCCCACTCAAAACCAAGATTTTGATAATAAGGCTGTGTGTGAACTGGAATATAGTGCAAATTTACGCCAATTCCTGCTTGACGGAGTTGATCAAATACTTGCCGATGGGTTTTGTTGATTTTACCCAGATTTAAACGAATCACGTACAAATGCCAACTCGAATTTGTCTCTGGGTGTTGCCAAGGTAAGGTGAGGGGTAAATCCTGGAGCAAGCGATTGTATCGTAGTGCCAAAAATCGTCGCCGTGCCACAAATTCATCCAAGCGTTGCATTTGGCTTGTTCCCAGCGCCGCTTGGATATCAGTCATCCTGTAATTAAAACCCAATTCTAGTTGCTGGTAATACCAAGCACCGTGTGGCTCCCCCTGCATTAAGTCTGGATTGCGGGTGATGCCATGCGATCGTAAACGAATCAACTTCTCATATAAATCCTGACGATTGGTCAACACCATGCCACCCTCACCAGTAGTAATTATTTTGACGGGATGAAAGCTGAACACAGTCATATCAGAAAACTGGCAAGATCCAACTGGCTTGCCCTGATATTGTGCGCCGATCGCATGGGACGCATCTTCAACGATCTGAAACCCGTATTCTTTTGCCAAAGCAGAGATCTGTCTCATTTCACAGGACTGTCCCGCAAAATGTACCGGAATCAAGATTTTAGGTAGGCGTTCCTGCTGTTTTGCAAGAATTAACTTTTGTTCGAGTTCGTCTACACATAGGTTATAGGTTTTGGGATTAATATCCACAAAATCTACTTCAGCACCACAATATAAACCACAATTTGCAGAGGCAACAAATGTATTAGGAGAAGTCCAGAGCATATCGCCCGTGCCCAAGCCAGAAGCCAAACAAGCAATATGCAAAGCGGCCGTAGCACTTGAAACAGCAATTGCATATTTCGCACCACAATAATCCGCAACAGCTTGCTCGAATCTTTCAATTGCTGGCCCTTGGGTAATCCATTCAGAACGCAAAATCTCAACTACGGCATCAATATCGGCTGAGCTGATATCTTGTCGTCCGTAGGGGATATAGCTGCTACTCATACCTTAAGTATATCTAAAAGATCTTCTCCAGTCATCCATTTAGTGTTAGTCTCAGAGCTATACTGAAAATCGCCTGCAACAGGTAAACCTTTCTCCCCGAGGGCATTACACTTATAGTCTGTACTGTAGGGATACTCAATTGTGGGCGTAATCACATAGTGATCAGCAAATTCCAGTGTGATATGGGCAACTTCGACGGGACACATGGCTTCATGGAGCTTTTCTCCTGGTCGAATTCCAATAATTTTGAGTGGGATGTTAGGTGCTAAGGCTGTGGCTAAGTCGATCATCTTCATCGAAGGGATTTTGGGGACAAAGATTTCGCCTCCTTGCATTCTTTGGAAGCTATTCAGGACTAAATCTACGCCTTGTTGAAGCGTAATCCAAAAACGAGTCATACGGGGATCTGTAATGGGAATTTCTGGCGCTCCTTCCCTGACTAATTTCTGAAAGAATGGAACTACGGAACCTCTAGAGCCAACGACATTCCCATAACGAACAACAGCGAACCTTGTAATTAAGTCACCTGCGATATTATTCGCCGCCACAAAAAGCTTGTCAGCCGCAAGTTTAGTCGCCCCATAGAGATTAATTGGATTCACTGCCTTATCGGTCGAAAGCGCAATTACTTTCTTTACGCCACATTCGAGGGAGGCACTAATGACATTATTCGACCCGTCGATATTGGTTTTAATGCATTCCATTGGGTTATATTCCGCAATTGGGATATGCTTAAGAGCTGCCGCATGGATCACATAATCAACTCCACGCATTGCTAACTGAATGCGATCGCGATCGCGCACATCGCCAATAAAGTAACGCATAATTGGCGAGTCAAACTCCTGGGACATTTCGTATTGCTTGAGTTCATCGCGGGAGTAAACAATGACTTTTTTGAGTTGATGATCTCGTAGTAAGGTTCTGACACATTGTTTGCCAAATGAGCCAGTCCCGCCGGTGATTAAAATTGTGGAACCATTAAGCATATATACTCTATATCAAACCTTAGCTAAATGACAAACGCATACTAATATTTTGGCTAGTAGCCCCTAGCTTACCCACCTGAGTGCAACATGCGATCGCCGATTTCAGACTACTGAATTTGGCAGAATGTCTTCATTCTTGAATTTTTACTAAGCATTCAAAAAATCATCAATCTTGATTTGAGCTTGTTTAAAATATTTCTCAACGTCCCTTTTTTTGTTTAAATCTAGTAGGATGCGTGCAATATCTTCAGCAATCTCAATCGTTTCCTCTACAATGTCTCCTTGGGCAACCAATCCCTGTAACTCATTGCTAGTTGCGACAAAATATTCTTGCCCATTCTCTTCAAATTGCTCAACTTTAAGTTTAATTAATGTTTTAATAAGTTTTACAGGGTGGTCAGGATTTTGATTTTACCCACCATTCTTCTTTAACCACCCATCTAGATCCTCCATGCCACTGAAGTCTAGTAGTGCTTCACAGAGGTTCTCCAGCTCTGCGATCGGCAGCGATCGCACTTGGTTCTGTTGAGCGATCGAGAGCACTCCACACCTACGAGCAAGCAGCCGAAGTGCTAAATCAACCTCTTTCTCAATTCCTTGCTGAATTCCTTGCTGAATTCCTTCTTCGCGTCCTATTCTCTCCACAGAAGTCACGTACGGCATACTCATATTCCTCTCTAGTTCATTAATTGATGTCCACAACTGATGTTCCAAGTCCTTAGGTAAGTGTAGCAGCCAGTCAATCACGGCAAATAGATCAATGATGCGCTGCTTGTCCCAGTCTCGCTCGTACAACAACTTCGCTAGTCGCCACTTCGCTGCATAACGTGCTTGAACATCATGGCGTGTCTGTTGTGTCAACAAATGCGCCGCCGTTACAAGAGCAAAGGGGTTGGGATTACTAAATAACTCCTCTAACCTTGGAGCGTAGTCTAATAGCTTAACTGTCGGAAACTGAATGCTCATCTGACACCCAAACAATTCATAACCAAACTGCTCTGGCCTCCAGTATAAACTTTCGTCGGCCAGTACCGCTAGGGTAGCAATAGGTCTTCTGTAACAGTCATAAAGACGGTAATTATAGGTGAATAGGCGCTCCGCAAAGTCTTTATCCTGTTGTCCTTGGACTTCAATGTGAATGTAAACCCACTGCATACCTGATGTTAGGGAGGCAACTTCTACCAATCGATCTACCATGCGTTTACCTAGCTTTGCATCTCGAACAACCTGGGCTAGTTCCTGATCGAGAAAGGTATGTGGTTTATTCCAGTCAATTGCAGCATAGGCTAACGGAAAGTAAAAAGCCATGAACTCTGGTAGGTATCGAGTTAGCGCATCTTTCCAAGGGGTGTCAAAATCGTCATTAGCTTGATTGAGATTGGTCATGTAAACTTTCTGTCAGATTAGGTCAGGTCTATTACAACTTAAGCCTTCACTATTCATCTTCTAGGTTTGCGCCGAGTGCTTTTAACTTTTCTGCTAATCTTTGCGATCGCTGACACTCTTGTTCCAGAAGTAACTCGGCTAGCTCAGCCCTTTTCCGCTCTTGTTCAGCCTTTTTCCGCTCTTTTTCAGCCTTTTTCCGCTCTTGCTCGGCGATTTCCTGGTCTGTAGGCAGTAACTCTCCGTCCAATGTTGCCCATCGCAACCATACGGTGTTGGCCTCACCATACTGTCCTGCCCAACGTACCAACACTAACCCCAATTGCTGACTCAATAACTTGTCCTCAGAGTCAGGCAAAATTTGTTCGTAACCATTATCCCGAATTGAAAAACCTGCAAAATCATCAGGATTGAATGGATCAAACCAAAAATATTCTGGTACTCGTAAGCGCTGCTGATAAATCTCCTTTTTTTGCTGCTTATCAAACAGTCCTGTACTTGTGGATAGCAGTTCAATCACCACATCGGGGCCTTTACCTTCCTCCCAAACTACCCAACTTTTCCGCTCTCCTTTGGGGACATCCAGCACTACAAAGACATCAGGGCCGCGAAAGTCATGGTTTTTTACTTGATTGGGGCTGAAGTAAACAAACATATTTCCACCAACATAGGCATCTCGGTTGGCTAACCAGGTTGTTAAAGGATTAACCAACAACTCCATTTGCCATTTATGTCGTGCAGTTTCCATTGGTATACCATCGTCGCTGGGCAACTGATCTTGTGTAGGCGGAAGCTTAAGCTCTGGCGTATCATCTAGCCCAAGTAATGCTGTTTCGGCCATAAATGTTACCTCTAGCAACAACTAACATTCTAATTTTAGTCAATTAAGCCTTCTTCTCTAGCTCTCTTACCGGTTTGCACGCGGATATTCTTGCCAGGTTCGGGGTAAACGGCCAAAGCATCCTGCATTTTGCTCCAGTAATTGCGAACGGTGCGCTCTGAAACATTCATGTAATCCGCGATCGCTTTATCGGTTAGTGCTTCTTTAAATGCTAAATGCAAAACTTCTAGCCACTCCGGCCGCACCTCTACACCCGTGCGGATCTCACGGGGAGTATAGTTGAGACCCTGCACTGCCCAGTCAACCCTGGTCAGCATTTCTGAAATTGACATGGACTTACTCACTACAGTAAACCCCCCTTCGTGGGAATCAATCATCGGACGCAGGCGGACTAAGGGCATCGGATCGATGCTGTGTACGACAATGTTGAGCTGCTTATACTTGGTCATTAGATTACGCAGCAATTGAAGGCCCACATCACTAAGTGCCTCTCCACCAGCTTCCTGGGGCATCGACAAGTCCATAACCACTAGCTCTGGCTGGTACTTGTCAACTTGTTCTAGGGCATGACGCGCATTCTGGGCTGTCAAAATTTCTGCATCTGAGTATTGTTGCTGGAGTGGCCCGACAGTTCCACCCAACACTGTTTCTTGATCGTCTACTACGAGAATCTGTTTAACCATGACTGGAATTGACCAATATGACGCGATCGCTCTTGAGCTAATGAGCTACATAGAGCAATTTGGACTACAAAACGTAACTAAAAATAGCTTTTTTATACAATATGTACAAACGGTGAAAATCTGATAGCCTTTGATTATTTAGACTGATTATTTGGGCATAGTAGTGTCAATGTAATCAATCGTTATATTTAAAACATTAATCTCAAATTGCCACCAACTACATCGACTATTTCGACCATACCGACTTTATGAACAAGTCCAGTCCGAAACTACGCTATTCTACATTTTTTTTAATGGTATTCGTCGGCCTAGTAATCAGTGGTAGTGTTTCTGCTATTTGGGCGCGTTTAGCTGACTCTACTGATAGAGCTAAAGCCATACCTAGCGAGACAAATCGCAACCAGGATGAGAATGGCTGGCCTCTAGTTCAAGCAAGAACATCAAATCCAGAGGTTTGGGAATGTGAAGTTGTAATCGTGGGTGGATCGCTGGGTGGAGTTGCTGCAGCCTATCATTCAATGCAAACGGGTGTACGCACCTGCTTAATCGAGCTTACTCCTATGTTGGGCGGACAGGTCAGCTCCCAAGGTGTTAGTGCGATCGATGAGTCCCTCTTGATGCGCAACCACCAGGTCTTCTCCACTAGTTGGACTCATTTCAAAAATACGGTTGCTGGGCAGATCGCGCTTCCTCCTGCCCTCTCCAGTATAAAACCAGGCGCATTAGTCGCTCACACCAATAGCTGCTGGGTTGGCACGCTTTGTTTTTCTCCTACGGTAGGCGCTTTTGCAGCAGACTTTATCCTCAAAGAAGCTGCGATTTTTGCCCCAGGTAGTCGTTGGGGTACTGAAATTGCTTTTAAAGGAGCAGACTTTAATCGCAAAGGCGATCGCATCATTGCCATTCACGCCGTCAGACGTAAGGCTCGCGACCCAAACTACATCCCCCTAGGACATCTCTCGCGAGAGATCGCATCCTGGTATAACTGGGACAGCGATCCAATGTTTTCCAAAACTCCAATCAAATTACAAGCACCCCCTGGAAAGGATATGATTGTAATCGATGCCTCGGACACAGGCGAATTGGTAGGTTGGGCTAATATTCCACATCGTCTTGGTACTGAGGGCTTCGCTACCACAGGTGAATTGCACGCTGTTGCCAATAACTCAGATTGTACGCAGGCATTCACATTTCCATTTGTGCTAGCAATTAGAGATGACAAGGGTCAATCGCTAAAAACTTTAAAACAAGTTCAGTCTATTTTGCCCAGAGCAGAGCATCGAGAGGACTATAGCCTGGGGAGATATCCGATGTTCGGCCCTAGTAGTCTATTTAATTATCGGCGCATTATCAGCTTGGTTCGTAACGATCCATTTAAATCCTATCCCTCTTCGGGCGATATGACACTCGTAAACTGGAATAGAGGGAATGATTGGGGTGTGATGAACCCATCACTAATCATGAACGAGCAGGAGATTCAGTCATCAGGACAGCGACAGGACTGGTTAGGAGGGGTCAACATTGAAGCGCTCAAAGGAGGGGAGAATCATGCCCTACTTTTTTCCGAATGGCTAATTGAGAAATATTCCACTCCCAATTTCCCCCTAACACATTTGTCTGGGAAAGGAATGCCAATACCCACAATATCAGGATTAAGTATATATCCTTATATTCGTGAAGGACGGAGAATTTTGGGCAGATCAGCCTACGGCCAGGAGCAGTTTTTTATCAAGGAGCAGGATATTCGCAAAGATATACCAGATTCGCGAGATTTTCGCAGGTCGGCAATTGGTATCACCCACTATGCAATTGATATGCATGGTTGCCGCTACCGCAACTGGGAGCCGTCAAGATCCTCCAGTTCAGCTCCTATCAGCGAAGAATCTATTCGCCCTATTTTCATACCTTTAGAAAGTCTCATCCCTCAGAAGATCGACAACTTGTTAATTGGAAGTAAGGGAATTGCGGTTACCCACATTGTTGGTGCTTCCACCAGAATACATGTGGGTGAATGGGCGGCTGGTTCTGCAGCTGGTGCTACTGCCGCTTGGATTTTACAGCAAGGCGATCCGAGCCTCACTCCTCAAGAGCTAATCTCTAGGGGGATGTTGCCTAGGTTACAACAGCATCTTGTCTCTCAAGGAATCCCTTTGCAATGGTAAATTGGTCAATGGATGTCCTAGCCTGGAATACGAACAAACTCCCCCAATTAAAACTCATCCTAACGGTTTGGATGTTGGCTATACTAAGCAATATTTCAATAGTATAGCTAGCGCCTAGATTGTTAGGACAGATTTTAATTGGGGGTTTCATTGCCCCCACGGAGGGGTAGAACCCCTCCACCCCGTCCTAACCTAATTTGCGATAGCTATAAGCCGAACATTTTTAAAAATATGGATCTAGGCGATAAAAATTTCAAGACAAAGAAGCTTGCACTCTAGTACAAGCTTCTTTAAGAGCGGTTAGTTAAAAGTAAATAAGCTTCGTCATTAAGTCATTTACTACTCTCAGATTAGCTACCTGGCTTTTTAAACAAATCATTAAAAATGTCCTTAACATCTTTGTTAAGAATGTTTTTCACCTTATCGACGTTCTCTTCGCCAACTACACCATCAATCTTCTCCTCTAGACCTTCAGCGACATCACCAGCCTTTTCCTTCAAATCACCAAAAACATCACCAGCTTTATCTTTTAGATCGCCTAAAACATCACCAGCTTTATCTTTAGCAACTCCAGCACCAGACATAGTACCTTCCATTACATCACCCGCTTTGTCTTTTAGATCGCCTAAAACATCACCTGCTTTGTCTTTAGCATCCTCTGCAATATCCATAACATCGGTATTGAGGACATCAGTGACTTTCTTTACATTTTCTTCTCCAACAATGTCTTCAACCTTATCAACCAAGCCTTCAACAGCATCTCCAGCCCTATCTTTGAGGCCACCTAACATGTCGCCAGCTTTGCCCAAAAATTCTTGCGCAACGTTCTTATTATCTTCACTCATGTGTGCCGTCCTCTAGAAAGATTAAAGGTTCATACTCTAAATCATAGTCACATAAATATCTGGTTCCTACAAATCTATAGAATTTTTTCACAATCGATATATCCCTATAAGTCAGAATTTGAACGTGTAGATAAATCAATCTGCAAAGAGTAATAAGGGCGATCGGCAGAGATCGAGGTTCCTTTGATTAGGGACTCAAATTGTCGCTAGATTGAAACATTTGAAGCAACAGAAGATATCTCTGGGAGGGATACAAAGTCATTTAACTTACCACTGCGAAATCCTTCTAAATCTAGAGTGATTGTACTGAAACCAAACTTTCTAAACGCAGTAGTGAGCTTTTGCATATCAGAGTTAAGAATGAAGTTAGGAATCTGTTCGCGTGGTATTTCTATCTTCGCGATGTCTCCCATTGAGCGCACCCTGATGTCCCACTGCCATCCCATATCTTGCATCAAAACCCTGAGATGTTGCTCAGCCTTGCCCACCCGTTGCAATTTGTCAGGTGTGATATTCTCGCCATAGGGGAATCTTGAACTTAGGCATGGTTGAGCGGGTTTATTCCACCAAGCTAAACCTAGATAGCGAGATAGTTGACGGATCTCTAGTTTTGTCATTCCAACTTCAGCGAGCGGCGATCGCGCTCCACGTTCTTTAGCAGCCATAATTCCAGGACGATAGTCGTTCAGATCGTCGGCATTCAAGCCATCTACGACATATTCATAGCCAAGCGATCTTGCCAGTGGCTTGAGCGTATCGTGTAGTTCGCTTTTGCAAAAATAACAGCGGTTTACTGGATTAGAGGTGTAATTAGGATTGTCCATTTCATTTGTAGAAACGATTTGATGCGCGATCCCGATTATTTTTGCCTGGTTTTTGGCAGCTTCGAGATCGTCAGGTAACAGTGAAGGAGAATTAGCGGTAACGGCCAAGGCATTATCCTGTAGCCGATCAAACGCAATTTTTGCGACTAACGTGCTGTCTATTCCACCTGAATAAGCTATCAACACTCTTTGAGCTTCCGTAAAAATTTGGTGTAATTGCGCCAGTTTGGTTTCAAGATGAAGATCTAGTTTTGGGGAGTTATTGGTCATAGTTCTCAGTTGTAATTCAGTGGAAATAGTTAACACAATAGGCAAGCAACATATCCATTCTAGATGACCAAAAAGCGTGGCGCAAGACTGTCTCGGCCTTAGCAGCCTTGAGACGATTGCGCTGCTTTAGCCGCAGTCTTCTTTCTAAGACTTCTAAGGGGTTCACTGATGACGACTGATAACGGCTGTCTTGCTTTGTCCTAATTCGCTACAGTATTCTTCCAAGATCTCAAACTCGCTTCGTATTACCTGAATATCTATACGTTAATCTTCGCAATCTCTAGTAACAACGGCGAATAATCTTATTGCGCGATCGCAGGGGATAAGCAGTGGGTTGGCAAAACTGCGGGGCAAGAACTAGATGGATTAACCGCTCAGTTAATCGCATCAATACTAATCTTGGGAGATAAACTTGGAGGCACAATTGGTCAATTTGTTAAAGTCCCTTGAAAAAGATCTAAGCCATTCTCGATATTGACAAGCATGGCTCTGTAATCGTCTTCCAAGAGCAAATCCTTCACTTCTAAGGCGCGATCGCGATCGCAAATTAATAGCACTGGGTCTGGTTTCGTAATTAGAACTACTACTTCGATCTCTGGTAGGTTAAAGGTGCGAATTTCCTTAGCGTTAATCGCAAATTTAAGTTTTTGTTTGTCGATGTAAAAATGCTTAACCTGGCTGATTTCAGCACCTCTAAAGATCATCACAATCGTGGCGATCGCAATTCCGCCTAAATCGATCGCAGATAGATTAGGTTTGAGGAAGAAGTTGATAATGCCGCTGAAATCCAAATAAATTATCTCATTCGCCCGATAATAGGTAATCAAAGTATCGAGCATTTCGCCAAAGCGCGACATAAATCGAGTCAGGAGTAGAACAAATAGCAAAAAACCAGATTCATGGAATACTTTGCCAAAAAACTTCCAGGAATGATTTGGCGTCCAATGGGAGAATATATGCCAGCGTTGTCCGGTCTGGGCTATTCTAATTGCATTATTATTCTTAATAGACTTTCGGCTCATTCTTTTGTCGAAATTCGACGAACTGTTCGCAGCGATTGCAGCAGGATCGGCATAGCTAGTCTGGCCTTCACTATTCGCAAATAAAACGGGGGTATCCAGGCAAGTGGCGATTTCTTTGGCGTGCTTGAGAGCTGCGATCGCGCGCAATTCTTCATGCATTAATAACTGTGTCCCATCTTTTAATACGATTGCGACTTGCCATGCTTTCGCAATAGATTCGTCAAATGCCCCACCATTAACCCGAACCGACTTAATCGCAATATGTCCAATGTTGTTGCTATGAAATCTTTGCTGTCTGGTTTCGCCATTGGCCGCTACCATTTTCCACAGCACCATATTATCCTTACTGATGCTCAAAGATAAGAGCGTTCGCCGCTTACTTGTAAAATATTGCTGTTTAGCCAGGAAGCGATCCAAGCGCCAGAGGATGGCAAATACAATAATTACGGTAGTTTGGTATTTCTCCAGGCGAAAAGTAATTATTGAAAGTAGGCAGAAGATTGCAAACAGAATCAAATTAAAAATCTCATTGTCTACCTTTTCACCTTGAACGAGTTCAGCCCATATCGTCTTATCGATGAACCTTCTAACTGATTGCACCGATCGTTTCAGCAGAACAATTGGCAAAAGCAAAGCTGTATAAAACGGCTTAGCTTGATTGGGGATTTGACCTTGAAAATTCATCTTTTCTACTTTGATTAGTTAGATTTCATCCGTTTGGGAATTGCCGTAGTATAAACATCTTCGAGTTGTTCCAATGATAAATTTACTCCCGAGTCCCCGCCTGCAACTGAAATCACCAGGTTGGCAGTACTCTCTGTAACGCTCCCGATCGCTTGCCACTGAGTACCTAAATCGCCTAATTGCGAACGTAAATATACCTCCCATTGAGATTGCTGTGCTGGGCTGACCGATACCACAATCCGACTTGGACCTTCGCCAAATAAGATATTGTGAGCATGTCCCTGCCCGTGCAAATCAATTTGCGCCCCTAAGCTACTAGTAATGCATGATTCCGCGATCGCTACGGCAATACCCCCCTCAGCACAATCATGGGCAGATCTTACCCAACCTTGGGCAATTCCATAACGACAAGCTGCCTGCACCCGTCGTTCCAAATCAAAATCTACACTTACGGGTCGGCCTGTTACTTGTCCTAAAACCACTGCTAAATACTCTGATGCTGCGAGGCTAGTGCGATCGCTACCCAATAGATAAATAAGATCGCCGGGTGCTTGCCATGCTTGACCACAAACTTTAGTCACATCGGGCACCAGTCCGATCGTGCCAATCACAGGAGTGGGATAGATGGGCTGGGCATTGCCATCAGCATCAATCGTTTCGTTGTAGAGAGAGACATTACCCCCAGTAACAGGTGTATTCATCTCCGCACAGGCTTCCGCAATACCTCGACAGGCCTCGGCTAGCTGCCAATAGCCCGTGTTATGCTCTGGGCTACCAAAGTTGAGATTATCGGTAATCGCTAAAGGTTCGGCTCCCACGCAGGAGAGATTGCGAGAAGACTCAACTACAGCTAACTTTGCACCTTCATAGGGGTCGAGATAGACATAGCGAGCATTGCAATCTACGCTCGCCGCAACACCGATAGTTGATTCATGCAGCGGCGATAGACTGACATCACCAACACCAAAATCTTGATTTCTAAGGCGAATTACAGCGGCATCGCCACTGCCAGGTAACATCACCGTATTATTTTGTACCTGCTGATCGTATTGGCGATAGATCCAGGCTTTAGAAGCGATCGCGGGACTATCCAACAACTGCAATAAAGCGCGATTGGGTTCTGTGGTTAATTTGTCTGCAATCTCCGACTCCTGCCATGCCCATGCTTTGAGCGCGTATTCTGGAACGCGATCGAATTGACGATGGTAGATGGGTGTATTATCCGCTAGAGCTGTAGCGGGAATTTCTGCCGCCACCTCACCATGCCAAAGAATACGCACAATTGGCTCCGCCAGCACCTGACCAGCAACCACGGCATGTAAACCCCAACGATGAAAGATATCGATTAATTCCTGTTCTCTACCTTTATGAGCTACGAATAACATGCGTTCCTGCGATTCCGACAGCAGGTATTCGTAAGGAGTCATGCCCGTTTCCCGCGCTGGAATTTTATCAAGATCTAGCTCAATGCCAACGCCACCCTTAGCTGCCATTTCGGAAGTGGAACAGGTCAACCCCGCTGCGCCCATGTCCTGTGCTGCCACGACCGCACCAGTTTTAAATGCTTCTAAGCAGGCTTCAATCAGAGATTTCTCTAAGAACGGATCGCCCACCTGGACGGCAGGACGATCTTTTTGCGATTCTTCGGTCAACTCGGCACTAGCGAAGCTAGCCCCTTTCATGCCATCGCGACCAGTGGTAGAGCCAACATAAATCACGGGATTACCTGTTCCCGCCGCGCCCGATTTCACAATTGTGGCAGTTTCAAGAATGCCGATCGCCATGGCATTGACTAAAGGATTGCGATTGTAAGCAGAATCGAAATAGACTTCGCCGCCAATTGTGGGCACGCCTACGCAATTACCGTATCCGGCGATACCTGCGACGATGCCATGAACGCGGCTGCGTACCCAAGGATCGCTAAGATCTCCAAACCGCAAGGAATTCAACGTAGCGATCGGACGCGCTCCCATCGTAAAAATATCGCGTAAAATTCCGCCCACACCGGTGGCTGCGCCCTGAAATGGCTCCACTGCCGAGGGACGGTTGTGGCTCTCGATTTTGAAACAGATCGCAATATCGTCGCTAATTTTGACAACACCAGCGTTTTCACCCGGGCCGACCAGGATGCGATCGCCTGTAGTCGGAAATTGCTTAAGTAAGGGGCGAGAATTTTTGTAGCAGCAGTGTTCCGACCACATCACAC
>JANMRU010000243.1:0-8764 GCA_031388585.1 Pseudanabaena sp. SOY_30_concoct_251
CTCCGACAACCCTGTGGCTGTGGTTGCCCCAAAAGAACTAACGAGATAATCACTGTATAGATCTAGTATGGCTTTGTCCATGATCTCTTATCCCCTTTCTGCCTTTTTTACTCTATCATTTCATCCGCGTAAGGTGAGTAACTAAAATAAGATCTATGATTTTAAGGGGGTTGGGGCTATGCCCCAATTTAGGGCGCAGCCCTCGAACTCCCCATACAATTCTTTCTTGAAATCATTCCACGTAACATCAGTTATTAATTTATGGCGACCGTAATTAATTTAAATCAGGCTTGTATAGAAAAGATCGATATTACGCCTGCCAAACTAGTATTAGATAAACTACTGGAGCGATTACCACAAGATTCTATGGCGAGCGATCTGCAAATCCAGTTTGAGATCCTGTTCCCTCGCGAACCTGGCGATCCACGCGAGTTGTCAGAAGTTCCCGAAGTTCGCTTGTGGTTTATTCGACTTGATGCTAACTATCCCTGGCTACCTTACATGCTCAACTGGCGCGAAGGTGAGTTGACTCGCTACGCCGCGATGCTGGTGCCACATCAGTTTAGTCGTACTGAGGGAATCGAATTTAATCCGGAAGCATTACAAATTTTTGTAATGCACAAGGTCTTTCTAATTTCGCAATGGCTGAAACATCTTGGTATCACAAGTACAGATAAGCTCCAGCACATGGCACAGTCACTAGGTTACGAAATCGATTCAGAATTCTTTGCGCTACTATAGCAATCAGTTTTTATTTGTTTAAGGGTGAAGGGGGAAACCCTTCGTGGGAACACACCTCCCTCCCACCCAACTTGCAATTCATATAGGATTGCATATACAGCAGTTTCCGATCGAGTCCACCACAAAAAATAGGTCGCAGGGGCGTAGCCCCCGCATGGGTTTTAGTCATTTTATCCGTGGCGGTTTTGATTGCAATGGGCTGTAAGTGATTTAAATGATTAAGTAGTGTAAACAGAAAAATGATATCTAGTACCTAGCAACTGATAATTGTACAGATAGATTTAGTTGCGATATTCAATGCATCGAGCGGTTTTATGTGGATATTATGGTATGGGCAATGGTGGTGATGAAGCACTACTTGCATCTTTGTTACAGATGCTACCCTCCCATATTCAACCATTAGTGTTATCGGCTAACCCTAAAGCTACAGAGACTATGCATCAGGTAGAGAGCTGCGATCGCTATATGATTTGGTCTCTACTCAAAGCTCTCAAAGGTTCTGATGTATTTATCTGGGGTGGCGGTAGCCTCATGCAGGATGCCACAAGTGCCCGTAATCCTATCTACTATGGCGGGCTAATGGGTTTAGCCCGTGGCATGAACCTTAAAACGATCGCCTGGGCACAGGGCATTGGCCCTTTGCATCGCCCCCTCAGCCGATGGGTTACCAAACGGGCGTTTAGTGTATGCGATCGAATTACCGTGCGCGATCATGGCTCTGCCCAACTGCTAGCTGATTGGGAAATTCCTTGTATTGTAGCTCCCGATCCAGTATGGGCGCTTAAATCAGAACCAATGCCAAATCTATGGTCGAGCCATGCACCCAGAATCGCCGTCATGCTGCGATCGCATCCCTTACTCACCAATACAAAGCTTACCTGCTTGATCCAAGCTTTGAGCGATTTGCAAAAGGCTACAGATACCCATATTTTACTCATACCTTTTCAACCAACTAAAGATGGAGCGATCGCCCATCAAATTCATACGGCTTTGGGTAAAAAGAGTGAAGTAATCGTGGAGAGCAACCCACGCATTTTAAAGGGAATTTTTCATGGTGTAGAAATGGCGATCGCCATGCGATTTCACGGCTTAATTATGGCAGCAGCTGAGGGATGTCGATGTAGTGCGATTAGCTATGACCCCAAAGTTTCCCGTTTGATGGCAGATCTAGATATCCCAGGGTGGGAGTTGGCAGAACTACCTAACGATCCCTATACGATCTCAAGTGCCTGGTTAGAACAGTTTGCCAATGGCGATCCACTTAGTCCCACACAAATTAATTCCCTAGTGGATCGAGCTCTTATCCATGCCCAAGTCCTAGCCGAATCTAACGCGTAGTCTTTTTAACCTGCGATATTATACCCAAACGCTCTTGTAAACCTAGGTTGTCACCCCAAAGTAGAAGCGAAGCGCGCTCCACTCTCTCGACCTCAGCCAATTGTCGTAGATGCGATCTCGGTCGAGCAAAATTGTGCCAAAACAGCTATAGAGCTTGAGAGAAGTTTAGATTAAAGAGTCTGGATAGAATAAGATCGTCAATTTTTGACAGAAACCAGCAATTAAAAGGTGATTTGAGTTCTATCCAATCACTACTCATTCACCACAGGTATGCCAAAAGGCAGAAATTACATTGCTAACTGTTGCTACGTAGAATGATTTCAAGAAAGAATTATGTCGGGAGTTTGAGGCACAGCCCTCAATATTGCTACGCAACGTTCCGTACGGGGGCATAGCCCCAAACCCCTTTAAATCATAGATCTTCTTTTAGTTCCTCGTAAGGTGAGTTACTAAAACCAGCTTCGCTATTTGACCGAGACTCTAGTTAGATTGTATTTGTGAAGGGTAGAAAGTATTAAATTGAGAAATTTTTTGGAAAACTATCGCATAAATTCAATTTAGTTGATATCATTCTCTAATAGTGTAAGACTAGCGACAAGGAGATAAAGCAGGCCATCAACTCCTGTTTTTAAGATAGTTAATTAAGCAATCGCTACCATCTGTCCCATTGTCTCTGTCTCACTGCCAATTCTTCATCCCTCATTTGGCTATACTCAATAGCCCGATAAAGGGCGATTTCTACCCATAATTTGTAACCCATGAATTCAGATCAACCGTCACTAGAATCTTTGCAGTTTTACTATCAAACCATTGCGACAGACTACGAGAACAATGCTAAACAGGCACGGGCACAACTCGATCATGTAGAAGCACTTCTGCGGGCTTCTAATCGTTCAGTTCAGGCCTCCTTTAAGCCTCAAGCTACCGTTGTAGCTCCAGCGGCGCTCTTAACTGCAAAGGCACCAACTCCAGTTGCTCGTGAGAGCAAGGCTAGCGTTGCTGTAGCCGCTCCTGCCAGAGTGTCTGCTGCTCCTAGCAAGCGTGAAGCCCCTGCCAGAAGAGGCTCTGCTCCTCGTTTCTTGAAAGCCTATCAGAGCAAAACTATGCTTGATGCGATCGGCCAGGTGCTGCTTGAGCAACGTGGTGCATCTGTCAGCATTGAAGATGTCGTCCAATCTCTCTATGGCGATCTAAAACCCAGCCTCTACAAAGTGGCAAAGGATCGGGTCACCAAAGGTTTGTCTAAGGGCAAAGTTAACGGTATGTGGGATAAAGTGTCTGGACAGCAAGGCTACTACACGATGTCTTAGTTCCTCCGTCTAGTTCTACATCGCGTCTAACAAAAGCGAATTCCACTCTTAAAGGTAGTTATGTCTGGCAACTTGATGTGTAATGCACTAAAAGAAGCTAGTCGTAGCTGCTTTTAGGTTATTTTTGTGTTGACTTTAGATATGGTCTTTTTATCCCTCATAAACTACAGGGATAGAGCTTCTTGCCCAATTGCCTAATAACTATGGCAGAATCAGGAAAGAATTCGATCAAGTTAAAAACTATGGCTGTTAAAGTTTTAATTCCAACTCCACTACAACAACTGACCCATAATCAGGCTACCGTGGAGTGCGAAGGAAGTAATGTTACGGAAATGATTGACTCACTAGAGTCTAATTGTCCGGGTATTAAGGCAAGGATTTGCGACGATCAAGGAAACCTACGTCGATTTGTTAACTTTTATGTTAATAGCGAAGATATTCGCTTTTTAGAAGGAGCGGGGACAGAACTCAAAGATGGAGATGAGGTCAGCATTATTCCCGCGATCGCAGGAGGCTAGTTAAAACCCAACTATCGGATCTGTCGGGTTAGCATTATATTTGCAAAGGAATATTTAGAGATTACGGGCAGGCATAAATGTCTGCCTTGTTTGTTGAAAAGTAAAAAATATGTCAAGCTGGCGTGTGAATATTGCCAGTCTGATTTTTTGTTGTTCGTGATTTGCGACAATTTGTAACTGTGGTTGAAATTGATGCCTGTTATCATGTTGCAAAAATATGCTGCTAAACTTTTCTAGATTCAAACCAAATCAAACGATTGCCCTGAAAGAAAACAGCGAAGATAACTTTGAGTCATATGCCTATACCGAGCCTGGTAGCCCACCAGGAACTTTGATCATTGATGCTGACTCGCAAATCCCCAATATCTTCTTAATTGACTACAATTCGGCAGAGTCTGTAGGAGTTACCCTTAAAACTCCTGAAGAATGTATTCCCTATCTAGATACCGAGTCGGTATCCTGGGTTGATGTACAAGGTTTAGGCTCAGAAGATGTTTTACAAAGTCTAGGCAAAGTTTTTAATCTACATCCGCTTGTGCTTGAAGATGCGGTCAATATTCCCCAACGTCCTAAAGTTGAGGAATATCAAGATCAGCTCTTGATCGTGGCACACATGGTCACAAGGCGTCCAGATAGTGGGGGATTTTTGTTTGAACAAGTAAGCTTAGTCGTTAGTCGAAATTATCTGCTCTCAATCCAAGAAGAGCCAGAATATGATGCTTTCGAACCCGTGAGAGGAAGAATTCATCATAATAAAGGCATAATTCGGCAACAGGGAACGGATTATCTTGCTTATGCCCTTATTGACGCTGTAATTGACGGGTTTTTTCCTGTACTAGAGGATTATGGCGAGCGTTTAGAAGACCTGCAAGATGAAGTGGTTGCCAAGCCCACAAAGCAAACCCTCAATAAAATTCACAAAGTTAAGCGCGAGTTACTCCTCCTCCGCCGTGCGATCTGGCCACAGCGGGATGCCATAAATTCCCTTATCCGCGATGACTGTCAGCTAATTAGCCCACCAGTGAGAATTTATCTGCGTGACTGCTATGACCACACCGTTCAGGTAATTGATATGGTAGAAACCTACCGCGAACTAGCGTCTAATCTGATGGACATATACCTGTCCTCGATCAGTAATCGTATGAACGAAGTCATGCAAACCTTAACCGTGATTTCCACCATATTTATTCCACTAACTTTTATCGTAGGCATTTATGGCATGAACTTCGATCGCGACAAATCGCCCTTGAATATGCCAGAGCTAGGTTGGTACTATGGCTACCCAGCGATCGTCACTTTGATGATCGCGATCGCGACTGGGCTGCTAATCTATTTCTGGCATAAGGGATGGCTATCTGACATTAAATCATAATTAAGTTAATGAGAAAGCCCATATAATGGCATTTAGACATAGACAACAGCATGGCGCCCTCCTATACATCAAACCTAGATCGAGTAATTGATTTCTCGCTAGTTACTGTCACTCCAGATAGGCTAGTGAAAGATGTGATTGCATACATGAGTCAGGTAGGTGTTAACCATGTGCTCGTGGTCGAAGCCCAAAAATTAGTAGGTGTTTTTACTGAACATGTTGCGCTTCAGTTGCTCGCATCAGGAGATAATAGCAAGCAGAGCGCGATTGCTTCGGTAATGCAAAAAGACGTAATTACTCTAATCGACACCGAGGTGAGCGATCTTCATGCCGTATTACAGCTATTTTTAGAACACCAACTATCGAGTCTGCCTATTGTTAATAAACTCGGACATCTAATTGGAGAAATCCATCACAGCGGTCTACTAAGTGCGATCGCCGATCTTGCGCTAGTAAGTCAAGCAAAAACAGCAGGATCTGGCAATGTCGCCATCTCCTATCCCGAAGATCCTTCACAGCGATCCTACGAATACATCTTAGATACAATTTCTGAAGGTATCTGGGTAATTGACGAAGATCTCAACATCACCTTTGTCAACCAAAAACTACAAGATCTGCTCTCACGTTCTGCTGATGAAATGCTGGGACAACCTCTATCTATTTTTATGGATATTGAGGACAATGTTGACTCAGACGAAAGTCAGCAGTTATCGAGGCCAGACAGATATAGCTTTCAACTCAGACGTAAGGATGGCGAAGAACTACATGTGATTGTCGTGACTACGCCCCTATTTGACCGTGAAGGTCAATACATGGGTACCCTAGGTCGGGTAAGCGATATTACCGAACGGAAGCTAGAGGAGAAAAAACTAAGGCAACAGTTAATGGCGATCGAAGCTGCCACAGATGGTATTGCCATACTTAACTATAGCGGAGTATTTACCTACCTTAATGGTGCTTATGTTAGACAATTTGGTTATCAAGGGGCTAACGAGCTAATTGGGAAAACCTGGGAAGAGGTGCACGAATACAAGCAATTAGAAACCCTGGTTTTACCGAGATTGCAAAGTCAACGGCGCTGGCAGGGAGAGGTAGTTGCTAAACGTAGTGATGGCAGTAAGTTCCCAGCGGAACTATCGGTCACAATGATCGAGGGGAATGAGTTTATTTGTGTTTGTCGTGATATTAGCGATCGCAAGCTCGTCGAGAAAGCATTACGAGATTCTGAAGCCGAGCTACGGACTATTTTCGCTGGTATGACCGACGTGGTAATTGTGCGAGATCGGCAAGGACGTTGCCTCAAAATCGCCCCAACCAACCCTAAAAATCTCTATAAACCACATTTGCAGATGATTGGCAAAACGCTCCACGATGAGATGCCAAAATCTCAGGCAGATCGGGTTCTTGGTTATATTCAAGAAGCCCTAGATACGCAGCAAACCGTGGACTGCGATTATAGCCTTACCATTGGTGAGCAACAAATTTGGTTTGCGGCTAATATCTCCCCACTTTCAGCAGAAACTGTGATTTTGGTAGGGCGAGATGTCACAGTATACAAAGAAGCCGAAGCCGCACTACGTGAAAGCGAAGAGCGCTTTCGGAGCACTTTTGAACAGGCTACTGTCGGGATTTGTCATGTTTCCCTAGATGGAAGGTTCTTGCGTTCCAACCAAAAACATTGTGAGATTTTAGGTTATACCCACGACCAGATCTTAAATCTAACATTCATGGACGTGACATATTCTGAAGACTTAGTTGAGGATCTTAAGGGATGTCGAAGCGTACTGGCTGGCGAGATCTCTACATTCAAGATGGAGAAACGCTATGTCAAGCGCGACGGATCGATAATCTGGGCAACCCTAACCGTGTCATTGGTGCGAGGGCTAGCGGGAGAACCCAAGTATTTTGTCAAAATAGTAGAAGATATCAGCGATCGTAGGCTTGCCCAAGAAGCGCTACAACGTCAGATCGATCGGGCGCTTCTGCTCAAACAAATTACCACAGAGATTCGCCAGAGTCTAGATTCCAAACAAATTTTAGAGACCGCTGCTAGTCAGATTGGTCGCACATTTAACTCTAATCGCTGCTTAATTTCTACCTATATCCACGAACCAGAACCAAAACTACTTCTAATGGCGGAATACCTAGAGGGAGATTACGAATCTTTAAGAGATTTTGATATTGCGATTTATGGCAATCTTTTTGCTCAGAAAGTACTATCACAGGATTCTGCCCTCACCTCGCTTAATGTTTATACCGATCCGCTATTACGTGATGTTGAGTCGATCTACCAACAAGTGGGATTAAAATCAATTGTTGCCGTGCGCACTTCCTATCAAAGTGAGCCAAATGGCGTAATCTATCTGCATCAGTGCGATCGCTTCCGAGAGTGGACTGGGGATGAAATTGAGCTACTTGAAGCCGTTGCTGACCAAGTGGGTATTGCAATTTCCCAAGCTAAATTGCTTGAACAAGAACGTAAGCAACGCCAAGAGCTCACAGTTAAGAATCTCGCACTTGAGCAAGCTAAGCTCGAAGCAGAATCTGCTAACCGTTCTAAGAGTGAATTTTTGGCAATGATGAGTCATGAAATTCGCACTCCTATGAATGGCGTGATCGGAATGACTGGCTTACTGCTTGACACAGAGTTGTCAGACCATCAAAAAGAGTATGCAGAGACAGTTCGCAGTAGTAGTGACGCACTGTTAACTATTATCAACGATATTCTCGACTTCTCTAAAATTGAATCCGGTCGTATGGATCTTGAAGAACAGCCCTTCGATTTACGTTCCTGCATTGAAGGTGCTATGGATTTGTTAGCTCCTAAAGCCGCAGAGAAAAGTTTGGAGCTAGGGTATTTAATCTCATCTGATACGCCATTAATGCTTAAAGGTGACATCACACGCCTACGCCAGATCCTGGTTAATCTGCTCAGTAATAGTGTCAAGTTTACAGACAGTGGTGAAGTTATCGTCTCAGTAAAATCAACACTGCTGTCAACGGATCGACAAGAAATTGAGGATGCAGGGCAAAAATTTCAAATTCAGTTTTCAGTCAAAGATACTGGTATTGGTATTGTCTCAGATAAAATGGGACGACTATTTAAACCTTTTAGTCAAATTGATGCATCGACGACTCGTCAGTATGGGGGAACAGGTTTAGGGCTAGTAATTAGCAGACGACTGAGCGAAATGATGGACGGAACCATGTGGGTAGAGAGCGCAGGACAGATCGGGGGAGATCCACCCCCTAATTGGGAAGTAGAAAAACCAGAGGAAGGGACTCAGGTAGGAGGTTCTAACTTCTATTTCTCTATAACTATTATGGCGGCTTCCAGTAATGCTACTTCATATCCCATCAGCTACGCCCAGTCTCAACTGATCGGAATTAAACTGCTAATCGTAGATGATAACGCCACTAATCGGAAGATATTAACTCTGCAAACCAAAGCCTGGGGAATGGATGCTCGAGCTGCTAAGTCAGGC
>JANMRU010000272.1:0-1931 GCA_031388585.1 Pseudanabaena sp. SOY_30_concoct_251
CACTCACAATTACGCTCAGTATTGCTTTAATTGTATATGTTTAAGAACCGCTAAGACCTTCAAAACTGGCTTTTAGCCAGTTTTGCTCAAGTTGTGACATACTCCCAACGCTCATCTGAGTACAGATAGAGCGCGGGCTTCTCCAGTCTTTCGACCTTCGCGTTTTATAGTGAGGGAGATGCCCAGCCCCACTCCTCAAACTAGATTCCTGCTCGGCAGTATTGCATGAGATTTTGGATTCCTTACTATTATACACTTTTGGCGATTCGTCGCTAACCCCAGCGATGTTTTAAGGCAATATATAAGGAGTTTGTCTATCAAGGGGGTTCAATGCCCCCTTGATAGACAAACTATCCATCCCGAGGCGGACTCTGCGAGTACAGCGCGGGGCTCCCGCGATTAGCTGAAACTGTATATTCAATTTACGCGGAATATCCAAAATGTATTACGGCTCTTGTTACAGATAAGTAAACATTATCTGGAATTTAGTTAAATATGTAGTTGAATAACAGCAAAGTGGATACCCCCCCGATAGAATTTGCGCATAGTCAAATTTCAACTACCTTGTCAATTCAGAGCGAACCCACACACTAATATCGCAATCCAAAAAGTTAAAGAGCTAATTGTAACTACAATTTGTAGTTACAATTAGGATATGGAATTTGAATGGGATGAGTCAAAACGAATTTCTAATCTTCGTAAGCATGGCATCGATTTCTCAGATGTTTCGGCAATTTTTGGCGGATCGATTGTGACCGTTGAGGACGATCGCTTTGACTATGGAGAAGAGCGGTTCGTGACTTTCGGATTGCTTCAAGGTCAGGTTATTGCTGTTGTTCATACAGAAAATGAAGATTCCATCCGCATTATTTCTGCAAGGAAGGCAACCAAATATGAGCAAAAAACCTATTTTGAGCAAATCTGAAACAGATTGGCAACGACTCGATACTATGACTGATGAAGAGATCGACCTATCTGACTGTCCTGAAATTACACCAGAGCAGTTTGCCAAGGCAGTAGTTCGCCAAGGTTTACCCGTAGAGAAAAACAAAGCTCAAGTGACTTTGCGGATTGACAGTGAGGTTCTGGAGTGGTTCAAAGCTCAAGGACGAGGTTATCAAACCCAGATTAATAGTTTGTTGCGCGCGTATATGGAAGCTCATCATTAATCAATCACCTGGCAGTGACATAAACCCCGATGAGTGGGAACGTTCATCGACAGAAACCAATGTCTTGAATATCAGTTTTCTTGCAGACCATCCAGAATTCATCGAAACACTTGCACCGTTGGTAGCTGAGCACTGGCGACCAATTCTTATGCAAGAAACAATAGAATCCCGCGCAGCCAAGTTTCGAACTCATTTAAATTACGACACCCTTCCTATCGCCTGGGTGGCGCATTCGGGAGCGCAAGTTTTTGGTACAGCAGCTCTTCGTGCGCACGATCTACCCGATCGCGACAATCTCACACCATGGCTGGGTGGCGTATACGTAGTTCCTGAATTTCGGAGCCGTGGTATTGGTGCGGCGCTTTGCTCAGCAGTAGAACAACAAGCCAAAGAACTTCTCAGTATTTCAAAGCTCTACTTGTTCACGCTCGATAAACAGCTATGGTATGGAAATCTTGGCTGGAGTATGTTTGAAACTTGTACTTGGTGTGGGCGTGCAGGTGACATTATGTTCAAAGAGTTATGACGCTATTTGGTTACAGGGAAACCACGTTTAATGGTTCAATATCTTTAATACGGCTTTTGCCACTGCTACTAACAGCGACAAAAGCCTAACCAATCCCTTGAACCAAGCAAAGGACAGCTATAAATGAATATCACACGAGTAGAGCGCGATGGCGTTGAGTTTTTTACGATCAATGCCACAGGTGAGTCGGGCATGTCAGAGTCAGGTTTAGCAAGACTCTGCGGCGTAACTCAACA
>JANMRU010000296.1:0-15332 GCA_031388585.1 Pseudanabaena sp. SOY_30_concoct_251
ATAATTTCATCCAGCCATATAAGAACTAATTTTATGTTAGCGTCACAAATCTTTCACGATCGACCGCAGATAGCAAGTTCGAATCTTGCCTGGGGAGTTGTTCACAAGCTTATAATATAAACTACCTCTTTCATCTGGGTAAACCTCCGCATGACTTGCTATCTGCGGTCGATCGTGAAAGATTTGTGACGCTAACATAAAATTAGTTCTTATATGGCTGGATGAAATTATGACAGCACTTACTTTAAACTTGAGTCCTACTGTTGAACTAACCGATCAGCAATTCTACGAGATTTGCCAGAATAACCGTGACTTGAAGTTTGAACGCAATGCTAATGGAGAACTAATCATTATGGCTCCAATTGGAGGTGAAAGTGGTAGACATGAGGCAGATCTGATTACCGATCTGAACATCTGGAACCGTCATACAAATTTAGGAGTAGTGCTGAGTTCTTCTACAGGTTTCAAGTTACCCAATGGTGCCGATCGCTCTCCTGATGCCGCATGGGTTCAGTTAGAACGATGGGAAAGCCTTACACCTGAGCAACGTCGCAAATATCCTCCCCTTTGCCCTGACTTTGTGATTGAGTTAAGGTCTGAAACCGATAGCCTGTTAGTCTTACAAAATAAGATGCAAGAATATATCAACAATGGTACAAGGCTAGGTTGGCTGATCGATCCTAGAAATCGTAGAGTTGAAATTTATCGTCCCCACCAAGCAGTAGAGATACTAGAGTCGCCAACTAGTTTATCTGGTGAGGATGTGCTGCCTGGATTTATGTTGCAGCTAGCTCGAATCTTTGACTAAATGTGCCTATAGGCTGAGTGAAATTTGAGCTGACTTTTCTATCTAGGCAAGGATTCGCAAGCTTTACCATCTTTATCGCGATCGAGCCTGTATGGATCGCCAGGATTAGCATCTAAAACTGCTTGGGCTTCCCGTTGAGTTCTAAAGTCCTTGCAATCATAATCGTGCTTGCTTGGCCTTGAACCGCTGAATTGAGTATTGGAGATGACGCGGGGATTAGTGGTTGTCGAGGATCGCTCCGCTCGCTGCGCTTGTCTAAAATTCCACGGCATCTCGGGGTTAGACTGACTCCATAAGCCTAAATGTTGTTGAAGTGCGATCGCCTCTGCCTGTAAATACCGATCTTGAGTATTGGCGCAATTATGCAGATATTTTTTGTAGGTAACGGCTACACCTTCACGAACCATTTGCAGATTGACAGAAGCGGAATTTTCCACAAATACTTCGGCAACAGTTCTGCCATAGCGATCGCGTTCGATTTGTCTAACCTGAACTTGCTTACCTGGTGGCAAAAGTTTTCGTAATCGTTCCGTTGCGGCTTTACCCCAAGGCTGTGAAGTCTCTGGTGCATCAATACAGGCTAGTCGGATCGTAATTGGGCGATCTCGCTGCATGACTCTAATCGTATCCCCATCACCAACGCTAACCACCGTAGCTGTCTCAATAGTTTGAGCAGTTTGAGCGTTAATAATATTGGGATAAGCGATCGCTCCCAAGCTGAAAAGAATTAGTCCAAGTGAGATAGATTTCATTTTGCCCCCGGTCTAGCATCTTATTTCGCTAAGCATACCCATCCCCAGAAATTACTAGCGTAAGATTACGCATCGATTGCAGACAAATCTTACAAGGCAAGAATATATTTATGCTAGGTTGTTAAACGTGAGTTCTGCGAATAAAATTTAAAGGCCAAGAAAAATTAAAGGTATGTACAATCCCTCCCTACGCGAAGAACCAAGAAATAAACCTGCATCAATCGTTTCCACTAGACAGCAGGTGTCTATACTTGACTGGCTTGCTTCAACTGGCAGACTGATCCCTCGCGAAACTGACCCTTTTGAGTATGAGGACAATACTGAAGAGTTGCAGGAGCTAATGGTTGGCGATGATAACAGTTATGAAGATGACGATGACGATGCTTCAACTGATGATGACGAAGATTAAAGTTTGATCATGATTGATACAGATATGCTTTTAAAACGGTTGCCTCGGATGTCTGGAATTAGCATATCCGTGGCATTAGTCATTAGCATTATTGGCCTATTTCTTAGCATCGATGCACTCCTAGGAATCAATTCCAAGCAAACTATACTCATACCGATGTTTACTGGTTTTGTGGGAGTTATTGGGCTTGGTTATGTCATTCTGCCGATATTAAAGCAACTCAAAATTGGGCAAATTATTCGCGAGGATGGCCCCCAAAGTCACCTCAGCAAAACCGGTACTCCTACTATGGGGGGTATTTTTATTGTGCCTGTGGGCGTAATTCTGGCTGCGATCTGGTCGGGGTTTCATGCTGATGTATTGGCGGCCGGACTGCTAACAATAGCTTTTGGTGCAGTTGGTTGGTTAGATGACTGGCAAATTCTGGTGCAGAAGTCAAATAAAGGCATTGCACCTCGCACTAAGCTTTTATTGCTGGCGATCGCGGCTACAGCTTTTTGTATATGGATGGGGCTAACCCACTCTTTGTCTATTACCGATATCTCTCTACCGCTTCACATCGTATTACCTTTAGGTTTACTATTCTGGCCTTTGGCCATGTTTGTGTTACTAGGCAGCAGCAACGCCACAAATTTAACCGATGGCATGGATGGTCTAGCTGCTGGCACTGGATCGATCGCGCTCACAGGACTAGCCCTCTTGGTGATGGCTGACCACCCTAACTTGAGTTTATTTTGTGCTTGTATGGCTGGCAGCTATCTAGGATTTTTGTGGCACAACTGCAATCCGGCTAAGGTGTTTATGGGAGATACGGGTTCTCTCGCCCTGGGTGGCGCATTAGCGGCGGTAGCATTGCTAGGCAATATGCTCTGGGGTTTAGCTGCGATCGGTGCGATCTTCATCTGGGAAACAATTACCGTCATGGCACAGGTAAGCTACTACAAAGCCACCAAAGATCCCAATGGCGTTGGCAAACGACTGTTTAAAATGGCTCCCTACCATAACCACTTAGAGTTAAGTGGATGGCCAGAAGTCCAGGTAGTCGGAGTTTTCTACCTTGTGGGATTGCTGCTAGCATTCGGCGCGATCGCGCTTAGCCGCTTCTAGCCGTGGGGTAGTTTACTGACGTGTCTCGCTGATTGAAAGCCGATATTGATTGCGATCGCTGCTTTTAGCTCCGACCCAAACTTGATATTCCCCCGCTGGCCAAGCACCTGATATTTCAGGATTAGCTTCATGTCTGCAATAAAAACCATCAGGCCCCTTCACCAATAGAGCGATATTTCCACCAGAAAATACTTTCAAGCTGAGAAAACCAAATGACTCTTTCAGCCTAAATTTGTGATTGGGTTTGTCTGTATTAAAACTATGACAATTAACTTTTAGAGGAGTAGAAACACTCGTCATGCCATTGTAGGTTTGAGGATCTGGACTAAATCTTGGACTGAGAGAAGTTTGACTAGAGTTTTGATTGGAAGTTTGACTGGCGAGAGGTAAGCCAAACATCACAGCTACAGATAAACATGTCGCCGCAAAAAGCCCTAACTGACGACTAGAAACAATCATTTTTGCTTGATTTCACTTAGAGATAATGTGTAATTTATCGATTGGTTGGCATTCCTAGAACCAACCCAAATTTGGTAAATTCCCTCTGGTAGCCTTCGAGAAAGTTGAGGGTTGCGTCCCTGGTACTCATCATCAGCACACATGACTGAACCATTAGAACTTCTAATCAACATTGTAGTGTCATCATTGACATTGCCTGTGTATACCAAAAGATCGATTAACGGAAAGTTCGCGGTCAGTTTGAGCGTGTGATTAGGTTGCTCGCTCGCAAACCCCCGACAGTTTGACTGTCCAGCCAGACCGATCATATTAACCGATCCACCAGCATTACCCTGTAGCTTGATCGGATCCGGTCTGAAGTTTCTCGCTAAAGAGATCGCCGCAGGCTGAGCGATCGCTGAACTAAACGTAAACAAAGTAGCTCCAGCGATCGTCGCCAAACTTAACCCCAAACCAAAAGCCCTTTTCGTTATTGCACCCATATCAGTATTGAACCTTCCAACACCCAAATTAATATCTAACATCTTCTCCTCCCACTACACACCCAGCGAATTATAGTGTGCCCCTTATTGGCCGCTTGCATAAACATATGCTGGATAAAACTAATGACGCAAATTTGAATTAAGCAGTTGCAGTTCAACGAAATTGTTAAGCAATGTAAATATTTTGCCGTCAAAGCGTCTTACTATCTTGACAGTAATCTAGAGCGCTTATATAGTTACCTGATACCCGGGTATCTCAAATTGAAAGGACATATGCAGGAAAAGCAAAAGGTAACGCTATACCTCTCGATGGACCTACATCGACAGCTCAAAATTCGGTCAGCGATCGATCTAGATTCGATGTCAGATTTAGCTGAGAAGGCTATTTCCTTCTATCTATCCCATGCTGAGGTAGTAGAGACTGCTGGTATCGGACATGTCCACCAGGTATTCAACTGTCCCGAATGTTCTCAAGCAGTGGTATTTAAAGACGGCGATTTACTCGCAATTGGTGGGCACTCTTCACTTGTTGAAGATGGTCGCAGAGAAAGCGAGACCCAAGTTGATCGAGATCGGATTTCACAAGATGAGCAACTAGTTCCTTGCTAAGCCAGATTAATCAATGGATCTAGCCGAGAATAGTACTCAATTACAAGTTTGTTTATGTAGTCAAGGTTATATTGGTGGGCTTTGCCCTAAGAAGCACTATGCAAGAAGAACTTAGTATCCTGATTCAATCCCAATATCCCTTGGTCTACCTCATAACTTCTGAGGAAGAAAGATCGGAAAAGGCGATCGCCACGGTTGCGCAAATTAAGCCATCCCGAAACGTATTTGTTTGGACTGTAACTCATGGCATCGTCGAGTACGGACAGCAAGGTGGAGCTATCACCCAACACAATACAGTTTCGCCTGAAGCCGCGCTAGAGTGGGTAACTCGGCAAAAAGAACCAGGTATCTATGTATTCAAAGATCTGCATCCTTTCATCGAGAGTCCTGCCGTTACTCGCTGGTTGCGTGATGCCATCGCAAACTTTAAGGGCACCCAAAAAACGATCATTCTGATGTCTCCAGTGCAGATCGTGCCAATTGAGCTAGAGAAAGAAGTGGTTGTGCTCGATTTCCCACTTCCAAATATAGAAGAACTAGAAGAGGTATTACTGCAACAGCTTGGAATCGCGCGCATTAAAAAGCTCGATACAGAAACAAAGGAGAAGCTTTTACAAGCTGCATTGGGTCTAACCAAAGATGAAGCCGAAAAAGTCTATCGCAAAGCCCAGGTTACAGCCGGCCGACTGACTGAAGATGAGGTAGCGATCGTTCTGTCTGAGAAACAACAATTGATCAGGCGGAATGGCATCCTTGAGTACATCGAACATGACGAAGGGATAGGTGCAGTCGGCGGGTTAGAAGAATTAAAGCACTGGCTAATGCAAAGATCTAATGCGTTTACACAGAGAGCCAGAGAATATGGATTACCTCAACCCAAAGGTATGTTGATTCTCGGTGTACCAGGTTGTGGTAAATCATTGATTGCCAAAACAGCCTCTAAACTATGGTCTCTCCCACTAGTCCGATTAGACATGGGCAGAGTCTACGATGGTTCTACTGTTGGACGTTCGGAAGCAAACCTCCGTAATGCCCTCAAAGCTGCTGAGTCTATATCTCCAATGATTCTGTTTATAGATGAGTTAGATAAAGCATTTGCGGGCAGCGCTGGCTCGGCGGATTCCGATGGCGGCACCTCATCTCGCATCTTCGGCACGTTTCTCACCTGGATGCAAGAGAAGAAGTCCCCAGTATTTGTAATGGCAACAGCAAACCGCGTCGATCGCTTACCTGGTGAATTCTTACGCAAGGGACGATTTGATGAGTTATTCTTCGTCGATCTGCCTAATTTTGAGGAGCGCAGTCAAATTTTCCAAATCCATCTGAGCAAACGTCGCTCAGAAGTTACCCGATTTGATCTGGCGCAGTTATCAAGCGTAAGCGAAGGCTTCTCTGGTGCCGAAATCGAGCAAGGAATTATTGCCGCCATGTATGAGGCTTTTGCTCAGGATCGAGAATTTACCCAGCTGGACATTATATCCGCAGTCAAATCTACAACCCCGCTCTCGCGCACGATGACAGAGCAAGTAGCAGCACTACGTGATTGGGCAAGAATGCGGGCCCGACCAGCAGCAACTACAGTCGCTGAGTATCAGCGGATGGAGTTTTAAAAGCTTTCCCGGCGACAACCGGGTAAAGGCTAGCTCGTAAGTCGTCATACTTAAAGGCTAGCAGCGTATAATACATATCCTAGTAGGTATGTATTCTCCCTCAGTTCACACTTAAAGTTTACAGGAGTACATATATTATGTCGCACTTCAGCACTCTTCGCACGAAAATTACCGATGCCGAAATCCTCAAAACGTCTCTGCGCGATCTAGGTATTAATGTCAGAATCGAAGCCGATGTTCGCGGCTATAACAACCAGCAGATTCGGGCTGACATTGTTGCCTCACTCGAAGGAGACTACGATCTTGGCTGGTCACGCAATGCTGACGGCAGCTTTGACTTAATTGCTGACCTCTGGGGCGTTGCCAAAAAGCACAACCAAACTGAGTTGATTAATTCAATCAATCAGAAGTACGCAGTCAACAAAACCCTCAATGAGGTCAGACGGCCTGGACTTAGTAATGCCAACGTCAAGCTCGTTGTCCAGTAGCTCTCAGCAATAGCTAGGTTAAGTTGTGTGGAAGATCGCTATCGATCGCGCACTTCTCAATTAACTTAGATGTTATCAGTTGTTTTCAGTTTATTTTTATTCTTTATTAGGAGTAATTATACCCATGTCTCACTTCAGCACTCTCCGCACAAAAATTACCGATGCCGAAATCCTCAAGACATCTTTGCGAGATCTAGGTATCAACATCAAAACAGAAGCCGATGTCCGTGGCTATAATGGCCAACGCTTGCGGGCTGACATTGTTGCCACACTTGATGGTGACTACGATCTTGGCTGGTCGCGCAATGCCGATGGTAGCTTTGACCTAATTGCTGATCTTTGGGGTGTTGCCAAAAAACATAACCAAACTGAGCTAATTAACTCTATTAATCAGAAATACGCAGTCAATAGAACCCTCAATGAAGTTAGACGTCCAGGCCTCAGTAATGCCAACGTTAAACTCGTCATGCAGTAAGGAGCTTTAAAAGATTGTCTTTTTGCTTACAGGCTAGCCCGAATGGCTAGCCTCTTTTTTGCTGAAATACTGGGCTTCGCTAGAAACCTATTGCCTGATTAAAACGAATTTGCTCTAGGGAGCGATCGCCATAAACCGCCTCGATTTGCTCCTGGCAACATTCGATTGCAAAATCATTTAACTCTTCTGGCTGAATACCATACAGATCTCCAAATACCTCGGATTCAACGCGGCAGAAGCGGGGACGCGATTCGTAGATGCGGCACTGGCGCGTTGTGCGATCGAAGTTAATGCACCAACCTTCATCTCCGACCATACTCAAATATAAGGCTAGCTCATTCGGTGTGAGGTAGTCCGCTAGATCGGGGCGCTCCTCAGGTGCAAGATGGCAACATGCGCCACAATTTTTAATACATTGCCAAGTTGCCATAGACGTGGAGAAGTAGAACAGCGCGCAGATCTCTGAATCTGAGAATTAAAATCTTTACTTATGTATTGTGCCATACACATGAATGTTTAGACATTTCTTGCTGAAAGGCTTAGGGTGAAAAATATTGGCAGGAAAAACAAGCGATCGCCACTCCCTAAATCCCATAGAAATCTTCATCGAGAATTTGTTCTAACGAAAAAGGACAAACTATGGGATATTCACTTTCCTCTGGTACATGAACTCCAAATTTAGCCAACTTACCCTCTTTGATTGCTAATTTCCGAGCATCTGGATAGGCTTTTTCCATTGCCTCTACTAGAAAACTTTTGAGCGAAGGAGTATCTGCCAAATTATTGAGAACTCGTTGTCGATGTTCCAGTACCGAGCTATACCAACTACCTTTCATCATATCTGGTAAATCATGCTGAACTGCCAACTTGAGTAAATGCGCTAACAAAATTGTCAGATTGCTCTTGAGAGCATTTTTCTCCGACTTACCCAAATCGACTAGCTCATCAATCAAATGCTCAATATCCAGCGATCCAAATTCGCGATCGCTTAATTGGTGAATCGTTCGCTCGATCCAACGCTGCAAATCTAGATCGTATAGAGTATTTGACATTCTTCAGATCGCCTCCCAGTGATGCGACGTTTAGCATCTACATTTTAGCTTGCGTTTGTGCTAGGACAAATGAGTTCAACTGCTCGCGCAGTGAAGCGACGGGAATGCGCTCGATAACTTCTGCTGCAAAGGCATAGGTCAGCAGGTTGGCGGCACTGGCGGCATCAATACAGCGGCTTTGCAAATAGAAGATCTCCTCAGCATCAAGTTGGCTGACTGTTGCCCCGTGAGCACACTTGACGTTATCCGCCAATATCTCTAATTCCGGCTTGGTATCGATTTTAGCCTTCGATGACAGCAGTAAATTGCGATTTAACTGCGCCGAATCAGTAAGCTGCGCTGCCTTTGCCACCTTAATCTTACCGTTGAAAATAGCATGGGCGCGATCGCCAATAATACACTTATGCAACTGGCGGCTAGCGCCATGGGCGCGATCGTGAGCCATAGAGGAGTGGGTATCTGCTAGCTGGCGATCGCATATCATAGCCAACCCATTGATATGAGTTTCCGTTTGTTCCTCAACCTGTCGGATGTTGAGATTATGCCGCGATAGGTTTGCTCCTAGCGCGATCGCATTATTGACATAGCAACTGCCTCGCATCTGGGCGATCGCGGTGGTGGCAATATGATAAGCGGCTTTGCTTTCCCATTGCAACTTGGTGTGGTTGAGTTGGGCATGTTCTCCCAGCCAGATTTCGGTGACCGCATTGGTACAGTACGTTGCCGCATCATCACCGATATATGTCTCAACTAGCGTGACTTTGCTATTACTCTCAGCAATTATCAAGCAGCGAGGATGAGTAATAGCAGCCGTATCCTGTTTGGTTGAGATAGATACGATCTGGATCGTGGCTTCGATACTAACGCCTTTAGGGACAAAAACGATCGCGGCATCAGTCATACAAGCTGTATTCAGTGTCGCAAATGTATCCTGAGCGTCAGTATGCCTACCCAAATATTTATCCAGATAAGGGAAGATAACATCCACTCCCACAATGTCGCTAAGAGTCCCAAGACTACTAAAAACTACACCATTAGATAGCGCTGAAGTATTAGAAAGTGCGGGTACAAAAACTCCGTTGGCAAACACGAGTAAGCTATTTGCAGCTTCTGGTAGAGCATGTTCAGCGATTCGTTTCCTTATCTCATCAGCATCATCCTTTACTCTGGATGAACGGAAATCCAGCTTAACTAGATCGCTAAGATCGGTATATTTCCAATCTTCATCTTTGGTAGTTGGAACTTTAAGGATATTCAGGCGATCGCTAGCGCTATGGCGCAGTTGCGTAATTTTGTTGGTTAGTTCAGTTCCTAGAGCCTGAGAATCAATCTCAGCTCTCTCTTGTAAAATGCCAGATAGAAAGCGATCGTTGCCGTTGGTAGCCACATGGCGATCGGTAAACTGATTAGGAAATTGGGGATCGGATACCTGAATTGTCATCGTGCTACCTCCTGTACCGCATCTTCCACGAGCCAATCGTAGCCTCTCGCTTCTAGTTCCAAGGCAAGGTCTTTATCACCAGTCATAATAATGCGACCGCCTTCCATCACGTGAATAAAGTCAGGCACAATATAGTTCAGCAGGCGCTGGTAGTGGGTAATTACGAGTGTACAATTATCAGGATTAGATAACTGATTCACTCCACCTGCGACAATTCTGAGTGCGTCGATATCCAAACCGGAGTCGGTTTCATCCAGAATTGCTAGCTTTGGTTCGAGCATCGCCATTTGCAAAATTTCATTGCGCTTCTTTTCACCACCAGAGAAGCCCTCATTCACACTACGGCTGAGGAAAGAGGCATCCATCTCTACAACTTTCAGCTTTTCTTGAATGAAGTCATCAAAATCGATCAAATCTAGTTCTGGCAGTTCTTTTTGCTTGCGCAACGTGTTACAGGCCAAACGCAAGAAATCAGCATTAGTAACGCCAGGAATTTCTAATGGATACTGGAAAGCGAGAAATACGCCTGCTCTGGCTCTGTCTTCTGGCTCCATTCCCAACAGGTTGGTGCCCTGAAAAATCACTTCTCCACTTGTGACTGTGTAGGCAGGGTGACCTGCGAGTACCTTAGAAAAAGTACTTTTACCAGAACCATTCGGCCCCATAATCGCATGGATTTCCCCCGCTTTGACTTCGAGGTTAACGCCCTTCAGAATTTCGATGCCATCCACATCAGCAGTGAGATCGCGCACGGACAATATTACTTCGCTATTTTCAACAATCATGTTAAATCGATTTATTCCTCATCTAAAAATATAAAACTTTAGTTTAATTATGGTTCATCAGGCGATCAACCTCTCATTTCAAGTGAATTCATATTAAACAATTAGTAGACATCATCGTGAGAGCTGATATTAATCAGTAGGATAACCTCTACAGTACTATTTTGCTCAAATTCAAACAAAATGCGATTATCATAGTCCACTGAGCCCATGTATTGGAAAGAGCTCCTTTAAGTTTGTGGGTATCTAAGCTAGGATGAAATGGATTTTCCACCAGTTGTTGCAATGCCTTCTCGACTAAAGTCCGTAGTTGAGGGTTTTGTCGAACTAGACGCTTGAAATTTCTGAGTGACTTTGCAGTCCAACCTAAACTTCGCAATTATCTAACTCCGATAGGAAATCTGAAACTGAACCATACTGTACATTACCCTGAACGCACTCTTGTTCAACTTCAGATACTTCTCATAATAGCTACTCTCGCCTACTTTGACTTAATCTCTTAACTATAATGTCAATAAGCAATGCCTGATCTTCTAAAGGTAAAGCCTCTATTGCCCTTTGAAAGTCAGAAGTTGAGATCGTTTGTTGAGTAAGTGAACTGATGTTAGTCATAGACTTATTCTGACTGTCATAATACCTCAGCCAACACTACCTTCCAGCTTCAGAGCCAACAATTTATCTGCTTCCACTGCAAACTCCATTGGCAAGGCATTAAATACATCTCGACAGAAGCCGCTGATCATCATCGAAATCGCATCTTCCGGTGAGATGCCGCGTTGCTGGAAGTAAAAAAGCTGTTCCTCACCAATCTTGGAGGTAGAGGCTTCGTGCTCGACTTTTGCAGTGTTGTTTTGCACCTGGATATAGGGGAAAGTATTGGCCTGCGAGTCGCTACCAATCAGCATAGAGTCGCATTGGGAATAATTCCTAGCACCTGTGGCATTGGGGCCAATTTTGACTAAGCCCCGATAGCTATTTTGGGAATTTCCTGCCGAGATACCTTTAGAAACAATCTTACTGCGCGTATTTTTGCCGATATGCACCATCTTGCTGCCAGTATCAGCCTGTTGCTTGTTATTGGTCAGGGCTACAGAATAGAACTCACCAACGGAATTATCGCCTACCAATACACAGCTTGGATATTTCCAAGTAATCGCCGAGCCAGTCTCTACCTGCGTCCAGGAAATCTTGGAATTGACTCCCTGGCAAAGACCGCGCTTGGTGACAAAGTTATAGATGCCGCCTTTACCATTCTTGTCGCCGGCATACCAGTTTTGTACGGTGGAATATTTAATTTCGGCATTGTCTAGAGCTACTAACTCTACAACGGCGGCGTGTAGCTGATTCGTATCGAACATAGGTGCTGTGCAGCCTTCCAGGTAGCTGACGTAGCTGCCTTCTTCAGCAACAATTAGCGTGCGCTCGAATTGTCCTGAATCGCCATTGTTGATGCGGAAGTAGGTGGAAAGCTCCATCGGACAATGCACACCCTTGGGGATGTAGCAGAAAGAGCCGTCGCTAAATACCGCAGCGTTGAGCGCGGCAAAGTAATTATCGGCAATGGGAACTACGCTACCCAAGTACTTCTTAATTAGTTCGGGATATTCCTGCAAAGCTTCGGAGATCGAGCAGAAAATTACGCCTACCTTGGCCAAATCTTTTTTAAATGTAGTAGCGATCGAAACGCTATCAAATACGGCATCTACCGCCACATTGGATAATCGCTTTTGCTCCGAGAGCGGAATTCCTAGCTTCTCAAATGTCGCGAGCAGTTCAGGATCGACATCATCAATACTGTCCAGCTTTTTCTTCGCTTGCTTGGGCGCGGAATAATAGCTGACAGCCTGATAGTCGATGGGTGGATAGGAAACATGTGCCCATTCAGGTTCTGTCATCTTCAGCCATTGGTGATAAGCTCTGAGCCGAAACTCAAGCATAAACTCAGGCTCGTTCTTCTTGGCAGAGATCGTCCTGACTACATCTTCGCTTAGCCCTTTGGGAATTGTTTCTGACTCAATTTGAGTCACAAAACCATACTTATATGGCTGGTTGACTAGCGCCTGAACTGTTGCAGTCATGTATTACTAGGCTCCTGTTCTCTCTATAAAATCAAGGCTTGATGATTTGACCTACTGTGCGATCGTTTATTATATGCTGTACCATTGAAATAATTCTATGGTTCTTACTAAAACAACCTACTTGTTTCTTAATACCATTTTAGGTTACATTAGCAACACGTAAGTTGTCAAACTTATCAAAAATAAATTTTGCTACTATTTTTTTGATCCCATGAAGAGTACTGAGCAGGCTTCAACCAAGCAAGATATTCTGCAATACCTGCTCAAGCATGAGTATGCTACAGCACAGGATTTAGCCGATCGCTTTACCATTAGCCCGCAAGCTATCCGCCGCCATCTCAAGGATTTAGAGGCTGAGGGTTTGATTGAGCATGAAGTTGAGATCGATAATCCTGGAATGGGACGACCGCAGCACATTTATCAACTTAGTCCTGAGGGGCGCGATCGCTTTCCTGCTAACTACGATGATTTTGCTGTCAACCTTTTGAGCACGATGAGCGAGTCAATGGGGCGAGATCAAGTAGCAGAGGTCTTACACTTGCAATGGCAGCGTAAGGCGATCGAGTATCGCGATCGCCTAGGTAAAGGCTCTTTGCAGGAGCGCGTAGCAAATCTCGCTGACATTCGTAAATTAGAGGGGTATGTCGCCGAGTGGTCTGCCATAGACGATAGTTCCCATAGCGATCGACCAGGATTTATCCTGACTGAATATAACTGCGCGATTTTGCAGATTGCCGAAACATTCCCAAATGTATGTGGCTATGAGTTAGAAATGTTTGCAGTGGCATTACAGGATTGTAAGGTAGAGCGCACGCACTGGATGGTTGATGGGGAACACCGTTGCGGCTATCTAATTCAAAGTACGGATAGTTAATCAACGACAGTTATCCAATGCTACATAAATTCTCCAGGCTGATCCCATTCTTGCTATGTGCCAGTTTCCTGGTGGTATCGGGAATTGCATCAGCAGACCGCATCGCCCAAAATCCAGCGATCCCCCCTAGCAAGCGTCCTCAAACGCAAATCCCTGCCCAGGTAGTGAAAGCAGTACGACATGACTTAGCAAAAATCACAAATATTGCGGCTGGGAAGTTTACGGTAAAGAAATCTAGTCCAAAAACTTGGCCAGATGGATGTCTGGGGTTAGCAGCACCAAATGAATTTTGCTCAATGGCACTGGTGGAAGGCTGGCAAGTTATGATGATTCAAAATAATCGGACTTGGACGTATCGCACTGATAGTAGCGGCCGCGCTATACGGTTAGAAAAATAGTTGATGATGATAGTATTTGTTGAAAAAACTAGCGATCGCGTTTGTTACGAGTACAACATCACAAATTAACCAACAGTCAGTGCTACTAGTGGTGACCAACAGAATCGCGCATCCTTGCTCTCTCCCTATAAGTGTTGATCTTGCTCTATCCCATCAGGTGTTGACGCAATGTTCGTCACTTAGTATAGCCCCAGGTTAAGCTCTAGTATTTTTTTCATCCATACCGAAGCTTCGGGTGGCATATTGGTGAAATGGATATAGGAACAGTTTGGAGAATCAACTTTCTTATCCATAACTTTGGCATAGATTTCATAATCGCTGGCAGAGTGCACTTTTGTATTAGTAGGAATTGTCGAATTTGCTAGATCGGCAATATGGATTCTAATATTACTTAGCGGTTGCAAAGCATATTCTACTTCTAATTCTGCTGCAATGTCTGAGAGTTTAATCAGCTTGCCAACAAACATAGAATCATCAATATGCTTGTCTTCCAACACCCTATATTGCACTAAGATAGGATGTTCTAAAAGAGTCAATTTGTGATCGCGCGATCGCAAAAACAAGTTATATACACCTGCTACCCCGCTGACATCATAAATCGTAATTGGCTGCTTCACTCCTTTGGGTTCGACGCGCATATTGCCGTAGGTTTGAACGATATCACCCGACTTGAGGTAGGTGGATTCTGAAATCAGGATTTGGCCACCAACGGTGTATGATTCGATGCGAGATGTGAGATTGACATGGCTACCCACGATCGCATATTTAGCGCGAGTTTGCGAACCAATATTACCGACAACCACCTCACCTGTATTAATGCCAATTCCCATGGCGATCGCGGGTAAATCCAGTTGCGTAATCGCCGCGTTCACCTCCTCCATCGCGCTTTGCATGGCAACAGCGCAGGCAACTGCTCTAGCGGCATCATCGGGCTGCTGAATTGGCGCACCAAAAATTGCCAGAATGGCATCACCGATAAATTCATCAATTGTGCCCTGATACTGATTGATGATATCTGTCATGCGACCCAGAAAAATATTCAAAATCTTGACAACTTCCTCTGGTGGTAGTCGCTCAGAAGTCGATGAGAAACCTCTCAGGTCGCACATCAGAATGCTGACTTCGCGGCGCTCACCACCAAACTTTAAGCCTTCAGGATTTTCTAGTAAACTTGCCACTACCGTATCTGTGAGGTAACGTCCAAATTGGGCGCGGATTTCTGCGGCGGTGCGAGCTACATAGGCCAGCGAGATCGCCATACCGCCACCAAACCCCAATAACGCCGGTACGATTGGCAACCACCATCCGCTTAAGAATGCTATGTAGCAACTACCCACCAGTATGATGCCAAGCAGGAATAAGCTAATGGGACGTAGAAAATTTATGAAAAAGAGTATTCCCTGCTTTTTGTTAGTGCTGCTGCCGTGCCGCCAAATCCAGACTGGGGTAGCTCCTAGGAATGTCCAAGTAATAATCCATAGCCATTCCCAAGGCTCAGACCAGGTTTT
>JANMRU010000324.1:0-1542 GCA_031388585.1 Pseudanabaena sp. SOY_30_concoct_251
CTTTAACCATATCTGACCTAGTCAAACATATCAAAGGGAGTTCTTCTCACCTGATTAACAATGTTACTAACTCTGGTGACTTTTTCAAGTGGCAAGGAAGCTACGGCGCTTTTAGGGGTTTGCGAAAGAATAACATACCAATTAGATTGGGACAATGGTAATATCCCATTTGGGTAATGTTTCAGAGCGTTGCCAAGATGGGAAATACTGTTTTAACTCTTCTGGTAAAACTTTTATGCCTTTTTCATAGGTCGTTTCAACTAAATTGACGATCGGTGCAATTCCTTTCCAAGTCATATTTGCAGCCCATTTTACCGCAGCTTCAACTGAATCTAAAATAGCACCATTCCAATAGTTTTCAAGTACTGCCCAACAACGTTCAATTGGATTATATTTGCTGTGGTAAGGCGGATAGTAAATCAGGCGGATCTTTAATTCAATCTTCTGCGACAATTCGACCATGCGCTTGATAAATTGAGTTCGATTACTTTTCGTCGCTGACCCGCTATCAAGGTTAATTACCCATTCGTCAAAGTTTAAACTGTCTAACAGATTCTTTTCCCACCAATCGCTCAGGCTATCGACGATAAAATCGCTGGTTTCAGCGGACTGCCCCATATAGATTGATAATTGGTCATTGCTGGTATTAAGAATGCCAAATGGGACTAAGACCGATGACCACTCGGTGTCGTGGTCATCGGCTTTTTTGGGGTCTAAAGTGCGGGCTTTGCCGCCCCGTGAAAGGTTGCCAATTTTGACTTTGGCTTTGCTATCAATCGAAATCCGCAAGGATCTTGAATTTTCCTCTGATGCTTGGTTTTGCTCAAACACATTCTCGAAAATTGCGTCGGTTTCAGGAATCTTCTTTAAGGGGTTTGTCTTTTGTGTTTTTTTAGGCGATACCCCATGCGATTTAGAATCGCCCCAATCGTCTCTCGGTATGGCAATTGCGCCTCGTCGTAACCCTTTTCTTTCACTAACCTCTCGCGGACCTCTCTGGCACTGATCTGCGTATACAAAAATGTTGAGTGAAACTTTGGGTCTGCCTGCGATTCCACATCTACCATAGAGCGAATATCCGCTTCTAAGTTCGGTATCACTGTTTCGCTCTTGTGTCGTCCTCTTGCTCCATAATTATCCATACATATCAGCCCTGTGCGCCGTTCATGCAAACCCAGTTGAACGCTCTTACGATTCCAGCCCAAAACCGTTTCTGCTTTACGGGCTGACCCTGCAAAGTAATCTTCTGTAACTTTGCCCATGAAATCTCGTTTGCGATAGCCCGTCAGTTTTTGGGCAGCATCTTTGATTGTCGCTTTTATTGGCTCGTTCAAAATCTTTTTTAGAAGCTGATCCCCTTGTTACAGACATAGAAAGCAAAAAATTTACTTTCCTTTTTCTATAATCATCGGTATTTTATCTTTTCGCAAGCCCCTAAGATTAAAGAGGAGTGCAAGTTAGAAAAGCATTCAGACAAACTGATTATTTAGCTCAAAGCCTACGCTGATGAAATAAAGTATTGCTAAACAAGAAGCTTAGGCA
>JANMRU010000374.1:0-1925 GCA_031388585.1 Pseudanabaena sp. SOY_30_concoct_251
GCGATAGGATTTTTCACCACTGACACTAGAGATTGGCAAGATTGATACGGTAGTCATTTTTTCCAACTTTGAGATCTAATCTATATGCCTCAAATTATAGCTCTGAGCCTCCTCGACAAATAATTATGGCTAATTCTCTAAACGTCTTTTAAAACTGTCCGTCAGCTTGGAGCGATATTTTGCCACAACTCCGCAGCGATAAATCTCGACAGATGCCCCACATTCGTTGTTGCAATTACAACATCTGGGACTCCAAGAGTCATGGCTTGAGCTACCAAAATCATATCACCGTCAATTGTTTTGTCACCCGCTGTCGGTTGCCCTTGCTGGCGAGCTTGTGCCCAAAGTTGTGCAGCTTGACGCATCGCAACCGTTCTCATCGGCAAATACTCAACCAACTTGGCTAAAGCATCTAGACGAGCAATGCCTTTTGTCTTGTTTGCTCGCAATAACTCACGACGAACTTCGTAGTCAGCAATCTCTGGAATGATTGTGCGACTCCCTGATGTGATATGAGTTTGAAGCCACTGGGCACAAGTCACACTTTCAGGAGACAGCTTTGGATTGGTGATTAGACCAAGTGGCCCTGCATCCAATATTATGACTCGGCTCACCAAGTTACACCCTTCATTTCAACTGGGAACAATTTGCGATCGGAGAACCGATCTTCGTCCAAAGCATGGATCAAGTACTGACCCGTTTCTTGCTGCTCTCCACCATCCTCATTGTCAATCCAGGACTGGAGCAGATTAACTGCTTCAGTTTGCTTTTGCCTTAGCAGAATAGAGCTTGTCAAAAGTTGCAATGTTATAGCCTCAATCGAAAGCCCTTGCTGGTTAGCTTCCTGCAAGAGATATTGCTCTAATTCTGAAGGTAGGTTAAGGGTTAGTGTCATGAGTATTTTAAGTAACACACATCATGATTCTAACTCTACAAAGGTAGAGATACTATTCACTAGAAACCTTCTAAGCATTATCTATTTGATTCCCCATATGCTTGGCAAAAGAATATAATTTGTGCCCAGCAAAACTGAGAATCGCCACGCAAGCAGCACTAACCAAACGAGCCACTGGAGCATTCCATCCGAGATTATTAATAAAAAATTGTAACAAGTTTAAGTTAGCAACTAAGCCAATAGAGGCAACCACAGCAAAAACTAAGTATTGCAAGAACTTATTCTGCCAATAGACCCTAAACACTAAGCGGCTAGTTAGCCAGAAATTTGTAGTCAGTCCCAACAAGTAGCTGATATACAAAGCAGTCACGTACCACATCCCAAACTTAGTCAAGGTTGTGAATACTAGAAAATCAACAACAGTGGCAAAGCCTCCAGTAAATAAGTAGCCGCCAAACTGCTGCACGAGCAAACCAATTTCCCGCCGTCGCGATCGCCTAGGTAATTTCGCCGAAGTTGTGGCTGAGGTTGCTTCTGCCTCCTCAACATATTCACTATCAGAATTAGTTGCCCAAAGGTCGTGCTTATTGGGTGTTACAACATTCTCTGCCGCCATAATTCCCATCAACAAACTGTGATCTTGATTGTTGTATTTGAAGGAACCGTAACGACCCACCAGTTGCAGATTTTGGAATTGCTGAAGATATGCCTGAATATCAGCTAATGCTTCGGCATAGTTTCCCGCATAGACAGGGTAAGTGCGCGGCAGCTTGACCACAAATCCCCCTGTAACTTTCTCACCATGTAATAAGCTAATTTTCTTGAGTTCCTGTTCAGCTTGTCTCAGTAGTTCTTCTTCAGACTGTAGCCATGTCGAATCATCAAAATCGCACCAATATTCACAGCAAAGTGGTGTTTGGTTTTGATTGGCTAGCATACTGGGCGACCAGTTCGCGAAATTAGTCACCCGTCCCATCTGCACAGTGGGTTCATTAATATAAAGCCAGTTATCAGGGAAAAGCTCCGTAGA
>JANMRU010000476.1:0-40431 GCA_031388585.1 Pseudanabaena sp. SOY_30_concoct_251
GAACGTTGTCCTTTATGAATTTCTAGCATTCCTAAAGTCACAACTTCATGCACATAATAATCCAATGCGCTCACAGCCAGAACCAACGCAGCACGTAACATATCTGACATATCAAGTGCGCCAGTGGCTTGGGCTGTGACAGAATTATGAAGTACAATTAGGTCTCGAACGCGACCAATGCTAATGCGAAATTGGTCAAGCGCTGACTGCATAAGCGTGGCTTTCGGAACTTAGTGCAATGATTTTGTCTGCCAAATCGGAAAAAGTTTGTCTAAACTCTACCTGTTTCTGCTGGTTGTTTTCCAAGACAATTCCTGTTTGCCGCAACTGTTGAGGGGTTAACTCATAAACTGGGGTTCTGTGTTCCTGAGATAGAGCAATCAAACTATTAAAGTTTGAAATTTTTGCTAGAGAAAGGCTATTTGGAATTCCCTGATCTTTGTATATCTGATTTGGAAGCATCATATTACTCTTGCTTAGAATTGGAATCAACTTGCTTGAGACGGCTTGTTCAATTTTCTCAATCCAAGTTTGAAACGCAGCAGTCTCTTTGCCTCGGATAATCCGATAATTTTGAACTATCGTTCCCAAAAAACGTACATCAATCTCAGGAAAAGGATAATTAGCTTCTTTTAGGATTTGAAGTGAACTTGCCGACCTAGCCCAGGCACGCCATCTGGGAAGCACTTTAGCCAACGAATCAATTGCCATTACAGAGAAAAAGTCAGCCGTAGTCGGCACTAGGAAGAAATCACTGATCATTAGCAAATTCTGGTTAATTGAGCCTAAGCTGGGACTCATATCAATCAGAATATAGTCTGCATTAAGCTTTGCTGCTGTTTTTTCAAGTAAGTCATGTATAGCACCTGGCAAGTTCTTAAGCGCTTGAATTGAGCCACTTAGCTCTTGTGCAATACCTAGTTGTACTTCATACTCAGCGAAACCAACATGGCCAGGCAATAGAAATAAACGATCCTGACCTTGTACTTGAATACAATCGACAGCTTCAATCGCTTTTGGTTGTGACTCAAACGCGGGAGCTAATCCAGTCTTTATATTTGAGGTTGTATTGTAGATTTCTTGAATTCTCGCTTCGTCATCCTCAGTTTCTTCTCCCAAAGCCATGCCCGTGAGATTACATTGCGGGTCGCTGTCCACAAGTATTACTCTTTTTCCCTTGGAGGCAAGCATCCAGCCCAAGTTGAATGTAGTTGTAGTCTTGCTGACTCCGCCTTTATGGTTGAATAAGGCAATTTTTTGAACCATTGCATCAAGCCTTCTTGTAAATATCACGATCGCTGGCTGTACGAAACAGATCTCAAAAGGTAAGTTAAACCCCTAACCTTCGACCTTAAGTATAGCTTGAAGATTGCAGACCGAAGACTTACGCTCAAAATAGCTTGGTGTCTTGTCGATAATCTTATAGGCTGTCAGCATTTCTTTTGCTAACTCAAGAGCTGCGATCGCCTTAGTAATTCTAACTTAATTGCCATCGCTACAAAACCCGAGTCGCGATCGCCTTCGTCAAACCTTCCAACGTAAATTCTACTGCCTCAATATCCACTCTCCCCAAAAGCTCATGACATGTAGCAGAAGTCTGGGGCCCAATCGAAGCAATCTTCATGCCTGCAATCCAAGCTTGCCATAACTCCGGTGCTGCCACCCCTGAAAGTAACTGATGGAAATGCTTGACTGTCTTAGAACTAGCTAAGGTAATCACATCAATTTGTTGGGTTTGAATTGCTTGTAGTGCGATCGGATCGATTTGGCTTGGACAGCCTGACTCATAAGCTGGCACAGCCTCAACTGTTGCTCCGCGCTGAGTGAACTGCTCAGTTAAAACCTCACGTCCGCCTGATTGCACACGCGGGAATAGAATTCTTAATCCTTCTACAGATGTGGGGAATTTCTCTACGAGAGAATCTGCAATAAAATCTGGTGGAATAAAATCTGGTGTAATACTAAATTTTGCTAATACTTCAGCCGTCTTGCGCCCCACTACAGCGATTTTGAGTTGCGCTAAAGCCCGTGCATCTTGACCGCGATCGCGCAGCCTCTGAAAGAAACTCTCAACGGCGTTGGCCGATGTGAGAATTAGCCAATGATAGGTGTTGATATTGGCGATCGCACTATCCAACTCCTCCCAACTAGAGGGTGGTAAAATCGCTAGGGTCGGCATCTCGATTACCTGCGCACCCTGAGCTGTAAGCATTTCCGTGAATTTACTCGATTGTCCAACAGCTCTAGTGACAAGGATTCTTTGCCCGTAGAGGGGTTGGATGTTATTTGTTTGATTAGTTGCTCGATCTGGGTTCACAATACTTTCTGTGTTAAATAATTGATCCCAATTCATCCAGGTATGATGCTTCACTACTTCGCCGATTACAATGACCGCAGGCGACAGAGAGCGACTGGGAAGCTTAGCCTGGATGTCTGATAGCGTTCCCACCCAGATCTGTTGCTGCGATCGCCCACACCACTGAATGATCGCAATATCTAGATCGGGAGATTTACTTGCTTGTAGTTTGGTAATTATGCCCGATAGATTTGCCGTTCCCATTAGAATTACTAATGTTGGTATCTTGGCAAGAGAATCCCACGGAAGAATTTCTAGATCGTGTCCTGTGAGAACCGCAAAACAGGGGCTGACATCAGGATCGGTGAGCGGAATTCCGGCAAATAATGGCGCAGCGATCACGCTCGATATCCCAGGCACGAGTTCAAACTCACAGCTTGCTTCTACCAGCGCGCGTAGCTCAGATGTAGTCCGCCCAAAGATCAGCGGATCGCCGCTTTTGAGCCGAACTACCTGCTTCCCTTTCTGACATTGCTGTACGAGTAAAGCATCAATTTGAGATTGCGGCATGGAACTTTGCCCACCGCGCTTTCCCACGTAGATGCGATCGCAATTGCAAGGTACTAGATCTAATAAACCTTCATCCGCAAGTGCATCGTAAATTACTACTTCAGCGCGAGTGAGCAGATGATGCGATCGCACCGTTAAGTAATCAATGCCTCCCACGCCAGCCCCAACTATATATACCTTGCCACTAGATTCGATCGCAGAGATTTCTGACATACCCTTAAATATTAACTTTCTTGCCACTCCTCACCCTGCCACTCAGTTTCTGTCAGATCGGCAAATGTTACCTCGATTTGACTCTTCAATTCTATAGTTCGGGCTTTAGCTTCCTGAATTTTTGTTTGATAGTAGTGTCCCAGATCGGGATGAGCTTTAAGATCGATCTTTTCCCAAAGATCGCGCCAGTAACGATATTTCTTGTCACTCATGACTAACTGGATTCGGGCGATCGCTGCCTTAACAACCATCGCTGGGCGTAGCAGCGCCACGTTTGCATTCTCATCTAACCAGAGCAGGTGACCTAGCTGTTTAGCCAGATCTGGCATTTCCGCACAAATTGTCTGAAGTTGATGCATCAAATGCTCGGGAAATGGCTCAGTTCCATCTAAAGAGGTTTGACCATTTTCCAGCATGTTCAAAATCATTTGCCAGAGCTGGCGGTGATGAGAGAGGCTAAAGCCAAGATCCTCCTCATCCATTAGATCCCAAACCATCCGACGATGTTCGGGAAAATGTAGATAAATTTGCAGCAACTGGGTTTCGGCAGTTTGTAAAGCCGAGGTGGGTGTGGCAGCCTTAGCGCGGTGTTTGTGACCGTACCAGTGAATGTTGCGGAGCTGCTTGCGCAAATCTTGCTCTAGTCTCAGTGCCAAATATGAATTGCCCTGGGCTAAACGCTGCGCGCTGAGATGGATGTAATGGGTACGAATAAACGTATCTGGCAGGTTATTTAGCAGTTGAGTAATTGCCTGACTGCACTTCTGGAATTGGTCAGCCTGGTTGAGGTTCTGCCCCGTTAAAATCTGCTCGATCTGCCAATCCAGGAATAGTGGCGCTGTTTCCGCTAACTCCACATAGGCATTGGCACTATGCTGCTTCAAGAACTCATCCGCATCTTTGCCATCTGGCATCGTGAGAATGCGCAACTGAACCGTACCACCAAATACCAGATCTTTAAAACCCGCGATCGCCTTCTCCGCAGCAGTAATCCCAGCTTTATCGGCATCAAAGTTCAGAATCACCTTTTTGGACTCGGTGTAGCGCAGTAGCTGGCGAATCTGTTCGGCATTGAGGGCGACACCCATCGTGGCGACTGTTTGAGAGATGCCGACTTGATGCAGGGCGATCGCATCAAAATAGCCCTCTACCACAATTGCCTGGTCGCGACGGCTAATCGCATCCCTGGCCGTATCCATGCCATATAGGACAAGTCCTTTCTTAAATAGCTCAGTTTCAGGGGAGTTGAGGTACTTAGGTTCAGAATTATCTAGGGCACGACCACCAAAGGCGATTACCTGTCCTTTGAGATCGCGAATGGGAATGATCAGACGATCTCGAAAGCGATCGTAATATCCACCACCAGTTTTGCGTGGCACAATTAAGCCAGCTTGTTCTATCAGGGAGACAGGCTGACGTTTTTGGTTGACAAGATAACCATAGAGCGTGTCCCAGCCAGGTGGGGCATAGCCGAGTTGAAACTGCTGTGCTGTCTCTTTACTAAACCGTCTTTTTACCGACAGGTACTCAAGCGCTAGCTTACCTTGAGGAGAATAAAGCGCATGTTCGTAGAAACTAGCTGCCAACCCCATTACCGCGTGCAGTTGCTCCAAATGTGATAGCTGGCGTTGAAACTCCTCTGTCTTTTCAGGAGACTGGGTGCGCACGGTCACGCCATAACGCTGTGCCAAATCGATCACCACATCTTGGAACGAGCGGCCACCGATCTCCATTAAAAACTTAATGCCATTGCCGCTAGCCTGACAGTTAAAGCAGTAATAGCTCTGCTTCGCAGGATTAACCGTCATAGCCGAGGGGTTACTACCCTTGTGGAACGGGCAGGCACCGCGATAATTTGCCCCACTCTTGCGCAAAACTACATGCTCGGATACTACATCTACCAGATCGATTCTCTGGTTGACCTGTGCGATCGTATCTGGATGTAGCCGATGAGCTGACATAGGGATAAAAACTATTGCCGTGTCTAAACGAAATAACTTTGGCTAGCAATCGTATGAGGTTACCGACTATTATGTCAAATTTTCGCGCGTGCAAATATATAAGTAGAGATTGCTACTTAAGCTGGGCTTAAGCAAAAGCCTATCAATTAATTACAGACTACAAGCCCAAACCTTCTTCATCAGGTTGTTTTGAGGTATTGTTTAGTCATCAAAAGATGCCTTTAGCTTTGAGCCAAGAACTTTAGTTCTTGGGAAACATCGGATATGGCTCCCTAACCTCAATTACTTAATTTCAAATCATGCATATTTCAGTTCCTAGCAACCAGGTGCTTTTATATGGCATCGCTACCGCATCTGTTTTAGTCTATTTCCCTTATTTTTTTGTTGCCTTCGAACGTCTGAACGTAGGAATGGATTTAAGCGCTCCCAGAGCAATGTTCGACAAATTACCACCCTATGCTCAAAGGGCAACTTGGGCGCATCAAAATTCCCTGGAAATCTTTATGATTTTCTCTGCTGCTGCCCTGATGGTTTACGTTTCTGGCACAGGCTCGGATTGGACTAACCTACTTGTTCTTGCTTTTTTGGTATTGAGATTTGGCTACAGCATCTCTTACATTGCCGATATACCTATAATGCGATCGCTCTGCTGGGCTGGCAGTGTAGCTTGTATCATTAGCTTGATGCTCACGAGTTTTACGCCACTTGTCACTTGAATATAGCGATCGCCAATTCGGTTAGGACGGGGTGGAGGGGTAGAACCCCTCCGTGGGGGGTGGGGGCGCAGCCCCCCAACTAAAATCTGCCCTAACGATCTAGGCGTTGGCTATACTACGGCTTGGAAACTACACTTATTAAAATATATCAACGGGACTGACGGGGCTCGAACCCGCAACTTCCGCCGTGACAGGGCGGTGCTCTAACCAATTGAACTACAGTCCCAATCGCTTGTTTTTTAAGCGATCTTCATTTTGCAGACTAAACCTACTTTTGTCAATTACTTTGCCAAAGTTTTTTGGGGTTCTGCAAATTTGCTGTGGCACCAACCACAATCTCAGCCTATCGACACGCCCAATTTCAGCCCCAGCGCTGCGTGGACAAATAACAACATCAGAATGGCACTACCAAGGTAAGCGTGGGAAGTGCGCAATGCTGCTTTATTGCCACCAAAACCCGTGAGTGAAATGGCACCGTTAATTACTAATAAGGTCAGTACTAAGGAACCAGTCCAAAAGTGGGGACTTTCCAGTAAAGGCTCTTTTTGCATGACCAGAGAAATCAGACCACCTGTATATCCTGCGGCCAAGAATGCGGTCATTAGCGGGGCAATCTTGCGGTGATCGGCTTTGTTCTTAATTGCGACTTCTGGATCGGTCGCGGTGCGTCCTTTCCAGCCAGCAAAACCGACAAAACTCCCCATCACAAAGATCACGATCGCCATAAAAAATGGGTGACCCCAATGTACTACAGGCTCAGGTGTGCCTAGACTATTAAATGCATCAGCAACTGGTTGTAGAAATTCAGCAAGATTAGACATAGTGGTTCAACCCTCAACATGTTACAAAACAATTCTAACTGTGAAGATAAATTAACAAACTCACAATCTATGGTTTGGAGGGATAGCAGGGGCAAATAGCTAAATGTGTTACAACCTGCGCTACGATCAAGAGTGAATTTTCAAGACTAAAATCACCCATGACTACATCACCTGAAGCCATTAAGCAGCTCAAGCAAGAAGTCGGTATTGCTGCCGCAAAGCGTGTTAAGTCAGGAATGGTTGTGGGATTGGGGACAGGTTCGACTACGGCATGGGCGATCGCAGAATTAGGCGCTAGACTCGCGTCTGGCGACTTAAAAGATATTGTTGGCATTCCCACTTCATTTCAAGCTTCAGTGTTGGGTAAAAAGTATGGTGTGCCGCTCCGTTCACTAGATGACGTAGATCGCATTGATGTTGCCATTGACGGTGCTGATGAGGTTGACCCTGCCAAGAATCTAATTAAAGGTGGCGGCGCGGCGCATACTCGAGAGAAAGTGATTGACTCGCTTGCAGAATTATTTATTGTGGTGGTAGACGAGTCAAAGCTAGTTGAAAAACTTGGCTCAACGTTTGCTGTCCCTGTGGAAGTATTGCCGATGGCGATCGCACCTGTGACGAGGGCAGTTGAGAAGCTAGGTGGCAAACCAGAACTGCGCATGGGTGTGAAAAAAGATGGGCCAGTGATTACCGATCAGGGCAACATGGTACTCGATGTCACGTTTAGCGATATCCCTAACGCCGCAGAGCTAGAGAAGACTCTTAATAATATCCCTGGCGTTCTCGAAAATGGCCTGTTTGTGGGTGTTACCGATATTATCTTGGTGGGTGAATTTAAGGATGGTAAACCAGTTATTCGCGAGATTAGCTAGTGCGAGCTTATAGTATTAAATCTTCAACTAGTTATGGCAATCCTATATGAATTGCAAGTTGGGTGTGGGGGATGCGCCCCACCCGCAAAAGGGTAGAACTCCTTCACCACTAAACAAATAAAAACTGATTGCTATAGTTAAGTCTTACTGTAGTCAACCAAATTTGGCTCTTACCGCAGTTAAATATAGATTGTGGAGGTCTCCCCTATGAAGATTTCAATCAAGATTCAGCGTCAGGCATCTCGCGTTAGCGCGCCAAGGGATCAAACCTACGAAGTCGATGTCGATCCCAACAGCAATACAGTTCTGGATATTCTCAACAAAATCCAATGGGAGCAGGACGGATCGCTAGTATTTCGACGTAATTGTCGAAATGCGATTTGTGGCTCCTGCGCGATGAGAATCGATGGCGTGTCTGGATTAGCTTGCCAAAAAACAGCTACTGAAGTTCTAGAAAACCAGCGATCGCCACTCAGCAATCCACACAATAATTCTGAGTCAGTGCAAACGGATAGACATGCTACTGAGATTGCAATCTCACCAATGCAAAATCTACCCGTAATTAAAGACCTAGTCGTAGACATGACCAAATTTTGGGATAACCTGGCTCTAGTCGATCCATATGTTTCCACCGCTTCACGACAGGTATCAAAAACCGAATTCATGCAAACACCTGCCCAGCGAGATAAGTTGCAAGCGGCAGCTAACTGTATTCTCTGCGGCTCCTGCTATTCTGAGTGTAATGCTGCAAATGTCAACGATAAATTTGTCGGCCCCCATGCCTTAGCCAAAGCCTACCGCGTACTCGCCGATAATCGAGACGATCGCACTGAATCTAGAATTACTAAATACAACGATACTGATTTTGTGTGGGGTTGTACGCGCTGCTATAACTGCAATGAAGTTTGTCCAGTCGGAGTGCAACCTCTAGATCGGATATCACAGATTAAGCAAGAGATTCTCAAAGATACACATTTACCTGAATCAACAGCTCAGCGGCATCGGCATACAATGGTTGAGTTAGTCAAAGAAGAAGGTTGGATTGATGAAAGTAAGTTTGGGGTTAGAGTTGTTGGCAATAGTTTCAAAGATATTAAGGGAATCCTGAGCATAGTGCCACTAGGTATTCGCATGGTTCTTGCTGGCAAAATGCCATGGCCATGGCATTTCAAACCATCTGACGGGACAAAGGAAATTAAATCTCTGATCGAAGCAGTCCAAAATAAGGCAGAAAAAGAAATGGAATCTGTTATCTGTAAACCTGAGGAAGTAGTTGGAGGAGGTTAAAGATTCGAAATTGCAACATTAGTACAGCAATCAGTTTTTATTTGTTAAGGGGTAAAGGGGTGGAACCCATCCGTGGGGGCGCAGCCCCACACCCCCAACTTGCAATTCATATAGGATTGCTATAGTTGCTTTTATGGTTGGTTTCCCGCAATACAGTCTTTGCTAGTGGTAAGTTGATATAGTCGAAGTTGAGTTAGGATGACGGAAAGCTATACCAAACTAAACCCCTAAAACTAATGCAGAAGTTATTCTCACTATTTATATCTCTAACGTTAGTTCTTGCTCTGCTATTAGGATTACCCAACCAGGCATACGCACAGCTAAAATCACACTCGATTAACGTAAATACAAGTTTCCCATCAGTATTATTACCAATGGCAATTTTTTCATTCTCAGGTAAAAAACCAGATTTTTTAGGTGTTAATGCAGGTCAATTTGCTCCCTGCCCTAATAGCCCTAACTGCGTCTCTAGTCAAAGTTCCGACCCAGGGCATAGAGTTGAGCCTCTTACCTATAGCTCCTCGCCAGAACAGGCTTTCCAGTCCCTAAAAGCAGCAATTCAGCGTTTAGAAAAAAACAAGATTGTGACTGAAACTGAGAACTATCTCCATGTCGAGTTCACTAGTTCTCTCATGGGTTTTGTCGATGATGTGGAATTCTATATCAACAAGGATAAGAATGAGATCGAAGTACGCTCTGCTTCGCGCTTAGGCGAATCCGATCTAGGTGTAAATCGCAAACGAGTTGAGTCAATTCGTGCCATGTTGCTGGATTTAGCGGCAAAAGCGTAGGTATAGAGGGAAACTGCTGGCAGGTATTTTGGGCTAAAGTGGGTTGTAATGAGTTTATAACTAAAAAGATTTACTAATGACGACCAACGAGCAAACATCGACGGCTAATAGCTCTAAACCAGTCGATCTGCGTGGTGTTCCTTGTCCCCTGAGTTTTGTGCGCGCTAAGCTCCAGATTGAAAAAATCTCTTCTGGTGAATTGCTGGAAATATGGCTCGATGGTGGCGAGCCCATCGAACAGGTGCCAAATAGTTTGGAGATCGATGGGCATAAGGTGTTCGGAGCTGAGCCTAGAGATGGATTCTTTGCGCTTGTTGTCCAGAAAGGGTGAATACAAATCTTACAGGGACAGTGGTTGCGGTTGAAGCCAATTTTTATCGCGTGCGTTTAGATGTGGAATTGGCAAAAGCGTGTGGCCACTCCCAACTGCTTTGCGTGCGCCGAGCCAGACTTAAAAAAATTGGGCAACAGGTTTATGTGGGCGATCGCGTTACGGTTGAGGAACCTGATTGGCAAGGACTGAGAGGCGCGATCGCTCATGTAGAGTTACGATACAATCTGCTCGATCGCCCACCCATTGCAAATGTAGATCGAGTTTTACTTGTGTTTGCGCTCACCGATCCAGAACTCGACCCGTTTCAGTTAAGCCGCTTTCTCGTCAACATCGCAGCTAGCGGTTTACCAGCAATTATTTGCTTAAATAAATGCGATCTGATCTCAGACGAACAAGCTATCTATTGGCTAGATCGGCTTCATACCTGGGGCTATGATGCCATGGCGATCAGCACATACATGGGCAAGGGTATAGAGCTACTCAAAGACAAGATCGCCCAGGGCGTGACCATAATCTCTGGCCCCTCAGGTGTAGGTAAATCTAGTTTAATTAATTTGCTGATTCCAGGATCTGAAATACGTGTGGGCAGTGTGTCGCAGCGCGTCGGGCTGGGGCGGCATACTACTCGGCATGTCGAATTGTTTGAGCTAAGCGATCGCGGCTTTTTGGCTGATAGTCCCGGATTTACGCAACCAACCCTAACGTGCGAACCTGCCAATTTAGCAAAATGCTTCCCCGAAGCTCAGCGTCTACTGATAACTGAGTCATGTCAATTTTATGATTGCTGGCACTTGGATGAGCCTGGATGTGTAGTGAGAGGAGATTGGGAGCGCTATACTCACTACTGTCAATTTCTAGGCGAGGTCGAAACCCACTCCTCTAAAAAATCGGCTAGCTCAGCACCTGAGACAAGTCTGAAATCGAAGGCGATCGCTGGCGGTAAAGTGCAACAAGAACCAAAACTACTGAAGAAACGACATCGTCGCCAGTCTCGTCGATTTGAGCATCAAAATCTCGATGCACTCTACCAAGAAGACGATCTATAGACTAGAAGCCACCTGGCAAGCCTAGGCCACCAGTGAGTTCTTCCATTCTTTCGCGCATTGTGGTTGTGGACATCGTATAGGCATCTTTCAAAGCGGCTAACACTAAGTCGGATAGCACCTCAGCACCCTCGTTTAGGGCTTCCGGTGAAATCTCTACACCCTGAGGTTCCTGGTTACCGCTCAGTGTAACTTTGACTAAGCCCCCACCAGATTGGCCAGTTATCCTCATTTCGTCGAGTTCAGCCTGGAGAACTTTAGCCCCCTCTTGAATCTGTTGTGCTTTTTGGAAGGCTTCTTTCATTTTGCCTAATCCAAAGCCAAAGCCCTGTTCTTTTGGCATAGTACTAAAAATCAAATTTTCTAAGTTGTCCTACTTATTATGCCACCGAAACAGAAATTGACACGCACCCGTTTTGCGGGTATTTCCCCAAATAATCATCCTAGTAACTCACCTTACGTAGAACGAAAAGAAGACTTATATTTAAAGGGATTTGGGGCTATGCCCCAATTGAGGGTTGTGCCCTCAAACTCCACACATATCTTACGTAGAACGAAAAGAAGACTTGTTATTTAAAGGGGTCTGGGGCTATGCCCCAATTGAGGGCGCAGCCCTCAAACTCCACACATAATTCTTTTTTGAAATTATTCCACGTAACATCAGATAGTAATTCTAGTCGATGCGATAATGGGAGCGTTTGTTTTTTGCTGTATGGGTTACACACTAATCCACCAAAAATAGTCCTAAAGTAGTGAGGCACATCCTCACCCAAAAGGTACTACCCATCCAAAATTAGGTGAATGTCAAAAGGGGAAATCGAATGTTAGCAGTGGCAATTTTGGCAGCAGGCAAAGGTACACGCATGAAGTCTGACCTGCCTAAGGTATTACATACGTTGGGAGGGCGATCGCTAGTACAAAGGGTATTAGATACAGCCACTGCCCTATCACCTAGCCGACGACTTGTCATAGTTGGTTATGGGAGCGAGCTAGTTCGCCAGTCGCTAGCAGTTGAACCGATACCAGAATTTGTGGAGCAAGCAGAACAACTAGGCACCGGACATGCCATTCAGCAATTACTAGAGCCATTACGAGGATTCACAGGCGATCTTGTGGTTTTAACAGGTGATACCCCTTTACTAACGACAAAAACCATTGATAATTTGGTGACTATGCATCGCGATCGCCATGCTGCTGCTACAGTCCTAACCGCACTATTGCCAGATTCCACAGGTTATGGGCGAGTATTTTGCGATCGCCAAAATCAAATAGATGCGATCATCGAACATCGCGATTGCACGGATGCCCAACGCCAAAACCAACGAGTTAGCGCTGGGGTGTATTGCTTTAAATGGCCAGAACTGGCGGAAGCACTACCAAAACTGACTACCAACAACGATCAGAAAGAGTACTATCTCACCGAGGTATTCAACTACCTTTCGCCTGTCTTTGCCCAGGATGTAGAGGATTATGAAGAAAGCTTTGGGATCAACAGTCGCGTTCAGCTTGCCCATGCCTATGAAGTACTCCAAACCCGCACCCGCGAAAAATGGATGCAAGCAGGGGTGACAATGATTTTGCCCGAAACCATTACGATTGATGACACAGTGGAAATCGAACCTAATGTCACAATTGAGCCACAATCCCACCTGCGTGGCAACACAAAAATCAAGACAGGTAGTGTGATTGGGCCTGGCAGCCTGATTGAAAATAGCATCATTTTAGAAAACTGCCGCGTGCTCTATTCAACGATCGAAGATAGTCAAATTGGTGCTGGCTGTCAGATTGGGCCGTACACTCACATCAGAATGGAGTCAATTATCGGAGAGCACTGCCGCGTCGGTAATTTTGTAGAGTTAAAAAAAGCGCAACTGGGCGATCGCACTAATGCAGCACATCTCAGCTACTTGGGCGATGCCACCCTAGGCGATCGCGTCAATGTTGGTGCAGGCACAATCACCGCAAATTATGACGGTTTCAATAAACATCGCACGATCATCGGCGATCACACAAAAACTGGCTCTAACTCGGTTTTAGTCGCACCGATTGCGATCGGGCAAAACGTGAATATTGCGGCAGGATCGGTAGTCAAAGGCGATGTAAGTGATAACTCTCTAGTAATTACTCGCGCCCAACAGATTGTTAAATCAGACTACTACGATGAGAATGGCCACAAGAAACAACGAACAGCAACATAGCTGTAGAGTAAGCCAGGAGATCGAATGAATGCGCTCGGTCAAAGCTCGTCCATTTTGTATTCTCACTCCCCAAATAGAATTAGGACTTACGCAGTCAAATCCAGGAAAAATGAATGGAAGGGAGTTTGAGGGCTAAGCCATCAATTGGGGCGTTGCCCTAAACCCCTTAAAATTCGTGTTTTATCTTTCACGGTGCGTAAGTCCTAAGAATAATAACTACAACTACTCTTGAGTATGTCTTCCCAATGCAGTTCACCAAGGCCAAACAGGCTTATTCAGTTATCTTAGGGATGGTTATCTCTTTAGTGGGCGTAGGTTTATGGCAAAGATTCAATCTACCACCAGTACGAGAAATCTTAGATCGCCCCCCCGTAGTTATTCCAGCATTGCCAAGTACACCACCTCCACCTGCCTCCATTCCAGGCGTACAACGGGGAGCATTGCGCGTCGGTAATCGCACCGAGCATCCAATCAGAATTGTGCTGCTATCTGGAAAACGCAATCGCACTAACTGGAGCGGGGTAGAGCCATTAAACTGGGACTTTGCTCCCAGTGAGGGCAGCACAGAAGGACTGCTGCTATCTTTACCCACTGGTCAGGTAAAGGTGGCTCAGGGTGATATTATTTTTGCCTTTGCTACAGACGGCTCCCGCATCTATTGGGGCCCTAACGTGGTTGGGCAAACCACGTCCCCCTTTTGGGATAAAGATCGCCGCGAGTGGAGTATGGTTCTACAACCCTAGGCGTAATTCTCTATGGTCTGACACATAAGTCAGCACTCCCCGCCCAAACGTTAAGGTTGATTTCCTGTTGGTTTATTTTCTACAACGATACGATCGCCTACTTTCAAACCCATCTCACTAGTTAACCCAGAGCGCAACTCAATCACTCGATCGGCAATTACACCTTCAGCAGGATAGATCGCACAGGGTTCTTTAATACATGGTGGGGCTTCAGCTGCGATCGCCACGACCTTATCATTCTGGATAAACACCATATCTAAAGCCACAGGTACGTTTTTCATCCAAAATGCTACTTGGCGCGGCGGGTTGAAATTAAATAACATGCCGCGATCGTCCTGTAATGTAGGACGATACATCAACCCCTTAGCTTGCTCTGATTGGGTGCGCGTCACTTCAAGAGCGATCGTACGTCCCGCAATCTGAGCCGTAGCGGTGACTGGTAGAACCTGCGCCAATTGTGAATTTTGATTGGCATTTGCAGGCTTTGTGGTAGTAAGCTTAGATGTATTCGTCTGGATCATTTCACTACGAACTGGCTGATTAGTTATATTTTCGTTTTGCGCTGTGCAGGCTAGTAGAAATACACAGCTTGTAGCAAAAGACAGAGTCAATAACTTGCGTGATGTGTCAAAATTTTTAAAAATATAGCCAGTCATAATATGCCTTTTCCCTTATACGTCGCGTTTGTCTGGCATCAACACCAACCTCTTTATAAAAGCCCGATAGCTGGTAAGTACCGCTTACCCTGGGTGAGACTGCACGGGGTAAAAGACTATCTGGATATGGTGCTGCTTTTAGAAAGATTTCCACAACTCCATCAAACTGTCAATTTAGTGCCGTCCTTAATTACGCAATTACAAGACTATATTAACGGCAATGCCTTCGATCCATATTTAGAACTAGCACTTACGCCCGCAGAAACATTCAACCTCGAACAAAAACAGTTTGTAATCGAGCGTTTTTTTGATGCCAATCACCACACAATGGTGGAACCCTATCACCGCTATGCCCAGCTTCTCGAACTTAAAAGGCATAAAGGTGTGAACTGGTGTTTAGATAACTGGCAAATTCAGGACTATAACGATTTGCTCGCTTGGCATAATTTAACCTGGTTCGATCCTATGTTCAGGGAATCAGATGCCAAAATTGGTGAGTGGTTTGAACGGGGACAAGGCTATACTCTAGCCGATCGCCAACTGATCTATTCCAAGCAAAGAGAAATTTTGGCGCGGATTATCCCCCAGCATCGCAAAATGCAGGAATCTGGGCAGTTAGAACTAACAACGACACCCTATACGCACCCAATCATGCCGCTGCTAGCGGACACCAAGGCAGGTCGTGTTGCAGTACCACAGATGATGCTGCCAGGGCTAAGATTTCGCTGGGAGTCAGATATAGTTTTACATCTGGAAAAAGGCAGACAAATTTACCGCGAAAATTTTGGCAAGGAGCCACGCGGTTTGTGGCCCTCGGAGCAGTCTGTTAGTCCAGCAATTTTGCCGCATATCGCCAAGCAGGGTTTTGAATGGCTATGCTCGGATGAAGGCGTTCTGGGCTGGAGTTTAGGACATTACTTCCGTCGTGATGAGCGCGGCCAGACCATTGAGCCGCAATTGCTATACCAACCCTATCGACTGGAAACTGTGCATGGCGATCTGGCAATTGTATTTCGCGATCGCCGTCTCTCTGATTTAATCGGTTTCAGCTATAGTTCTATGACCCCTGAGGCCGCCAGCGACGATCTATGCCAACACCTTCAGGGCACCTATCAGTCGTACCTGAATTATCGCGATCAACAGGATAGCGATCGCCCGTGGTTAGTAACAATTGCCCTCGACGGGGAAAATTGTTGGGAGCATTATCGCAACGACGGCAAAGATTTCCTGGAAACCCTATATGAAAAACTATCCCAGTTAGATTTCCTCCGTCTGGTCACAGTCTCGGAATTTATCGATCAATTTCCACCTGTAGACAAAATTCCGCCGCATCAGCTCCATAGCGGTTCTTGGATTGACTCAAATTTCACAACCTGGATTGGCGACCCCATTAAAAATCGTGCCTGGGAGCTGCTGACAGAAGCACGTCAAGTTTTAGCAAATCATCCTGAAGCTACTCAAGAAAATAATCCAGAAGCCTGGGAAAACCTATTCGCGGCCGAAGGCTCTGATTGGTTTTGGTGGCTAGGAGAAGGACATAGCTCCACCCTAGATCATGTTTTCGACCAATTATTTCGAGAACATTTACAAGCGCTTTACAGAGCCCTAAATGAATCTGTGCCCAATACGCTGTTGTATCCACTAGAGCCACATCATGTGGCTGACAGCCAGCAACCAGAAAGTTTTATCAACCCCATCATTGATGGCTTAGGCTCCGAGCAGGACTGGAAGGGGGCGGGGCGGATTGAAATTAATGCCGCACGCGGTACAATGCACAGAAGTAGTTTAGTCCAGCGTTTATGGTACGGGTTAGACCATTTCAACTTCTTTTTGCGTCTAGACTTCAGTGCTATGCAACTAGAACCTGGTACTAATTTGCATCTCCTCTGGTTTTATCCAGAGAGGACACATTACAATAGCCCTATCACAATTAGGGATTTACCTGATGTGTCTCCACTCAACTATCTATTCCACCACCACTTAACAATCGATCTCAACAATCGCTCTGTGTGGTTACAGGAATCAATTGATGGATGGCAGTGGAAAAATATAACTACTCAGGCCAAAATAGGTTTTAATCAATGCCTAGAGGTGGGGTTGCCTTGGAGCGATCTCACGGTTCAGCCAGGTAGCATCACAAAGCTAGTTGTTTTGCTGAGCCAAAATGGTTTATTTCAGGCTTCATTGCCAGAACATACCGTTATTCCGATTGAAGTGCCATAGTGTTCTGTCGAGAATTTTTATAGGTTAAAATCCTACAGAAATAACCTAACACCAATATTTCCAATTTGTCATTTGGAAATTGACAGCCCAATAGTTTAAAGAGATAAGTCTGTGGAAAAGTCAAGCATAGAAAAAATCGTAGAGCAAGCACTGCATGATGGGTACCTGACTCCCACAATGGAAGCAGAAGTGGGTCGCATTTGCGATAGCGCTTTTGAACTATCTGTGGAAGAATACATGGCGCTGGATCGGCTGATGGGATCTTTGCTCACTGGTGAAGTAGTTGCAGTTCCTCGTAAGCAGTTCATTAATGTGATGGAAGAGCTAGTGCTAAGCGAAGCTGTAGCTAAAGTAGCAGAAATTGAGGCAAGTAGTAACCTGGTGCTAGATCTAGGGGATATTGCTGCGTATGCCCTCAATCGATTGCCACCCCTCTATGCAACAACAGAAGAGGGCGCAATCTATCAAAGAGAACGTGCGATCGCCGATCTGCACACTCTGATTGCGCAACAGGTTAAAGAGGCGATCGAGCGTAACCAGGATAGACCTCAGTTCCACAAAGAGCGCAAGGTGATTAAGCAAAAAGCTGAGGACATCAATGTCTTATCGCAACTTAATGCCTTGTTGCAAGCCTATGCCCCTAATTACGAGACTAAACCTGAGTAGTTAAGCCAAAAATATCGATCTATCAATCCCAGCTAAAATCTAGTAATCCGCGAACTTATTCTGATTGACGGATAAAAGATACTTTTACCAATTTAACTAGTTGACCTTGTAGATAGAGGTGTGGGGTCTGTGCCCCACCAAGGGATAAACCTCTTTCACCACACAAGACTCAAACTGTTTGCTTTTTAAGTTGGTATTTAGATGGGTTGTTTTTTTGAGGGCAGAAAACCCTCGAAAAATCCTTAAATCCTTGGTACAACACTTACAGCAGTTTTCGATGAAATCCGCCACAAAAAGCTGGTCGCAGGGGCGCAGCCCCCGCATGGGTTTTAATGATTTATCTGTGGTTGGTTTGGTTGCGATTTGCTATAGGTAGTTTTTGCTGTAAACCTTATCAGACTCAATTACTGGAAATATGTACGACTGTATTGTTGTGGGTGGAGGCCCTGCTGGAGGCTCAGCCGCGTATCACCTAGCCAAACGTGGCCGCTCTGTACTGGTACTAGAACGGGAAAGTTTACCTCGGTATAAGCCCTGCGGTGGTGGTGTATCGCCTATGGTGCAACAATGGTTTGACTTTGACTTTACCCCAGCGATTTCACTTACAGTCAGACAAATTCGTTACACCTGGCAAATGGGCGATCCGCAAGTTGCCGATCTCGATACTGCTGAACCAGTATGGATGGTACGACGCGATATCTTCGATCACTATTTGATCCAGCAAGCCCAAAAGCAGGGAGCAGAATTACGGGACTCTACCGTAGTTACTGGGATTGAGTGGAAAAGCGATCGCTGGCAGGTAAAGACAGAACAAGAAACGTTAGAAGCAAAGTATCTAATTGCCGCAGATGGCGCAAAAGGATCGATGGCAAAATGGCTAGGATTTAAAGATCGCAAACGGCGGATGGGAGCAGCATTAGAAGTAGAGGCTCCCGCTAACGGCCATGATACCCAAGCCGCTCATTTTGACTTTGGTTCAGTTGCAAATGGCTATATTTGGAATTTCCCCAAAGCTGATGGCTATTCCATAGGCATTGGCACATTTCGCGGTAGTGATGAAAAGCAAAACCTCAAAGCAATCGCGGCTGACTATGCTAAATCCTTTAACGTCGATTTAGCGAATATCAAGCAATACGGACATCCTATCTGTCTCTGGGATGGCAATCAAACCCTGCATACCCAAAATGCTGTATTGGCAGGAGAGAGTGCTTGTGTTGTCGATCCATTCACCGCAGAAGGTATCCGCCCTTCGCTATTTACGGGTATGCTGGCGGCGGAAGCGGTAGATCAAGCTGTTGGTGGCGATGTTGATGCCCTGAAAAACTATACACTCAAAGTTCAGCAGGAATGGGGCGAAGACATGGCCTGGGCGCAGCGAATCGCTGGAATTTTTTACCGTATTCCAGGTTTTGCCTACAAGGTTGGGGTGAAGCGCCCTGCCGCGACAAAACGCATGGGTCAGATTCTTTGTGGCGAGCAACGCTATCGCGATGTAGCGGGATCGGCGATCGCCAAGCTCACAAAGGGATTAATCCCCGGTATGGGTGGTTAAAGTTTAGATAAGCGATCGCCAATCAGGTTAGGACGGGGTGGAAGGATACAACCCTTCCGTTGTGGTAATGCCCCCACATCCCCAATTAAAATCTGTCCCAACAATCTAAGCTTTGGCTGTAGGTTAGGAAATTTTGAAGCGTCAAACCCCTTCAAAATTTCCTTTGTAGCGGCCTAGCGTCGCACTAGCTTTTTATTGAGCTTGCGCAAGCGCACAGATAGAGGTGTAACTTCTACAAGTTCATCGGAGCCAATGTACTCCAAAGCACGCTCCAAGTTCATGTCCACGGGAGCAGTCAACTGTACCAACTCTTCGCCGCCAGAGGCGCGATGGTTGGTGAGCTGCTTGGTCTTGCAGACATTTAGTTCGAGATCTTGAGGGCGATTGTTCTCGCCTAAAATCATACCCTTGTAAACTCTCGTTCCAGGGGTGATGAAAAATGTACCGCGATCTTCAACATTTTTCATGGCGTAAAGTGTGGCTTCTCCCTCTTCAAAGGAGATTAAAACGCCATTGCGTCTTGCTTCCACTTCACCAGCTAGGGGGCGGTAATCTAAGAAGCTGTGGTTCATAATGCCATCACCACGGGTAAGGCGCATAAACTCACCTCTAAAGCCGACTAAACCGCGTGCGGGAACCACAAACTCTAGTTGGGTGCGACCAGTACCGCTTATCTGCATATCTTGCATCTCGGCGCGACGCTGACCCAAGCGCTCGATACAACCACCTACCCCATCTTCAGGTACATCCAGTACTAGACATTCGTAGGGTTCGCAGGGCTGACCGTTAACTTCACGATAAATTACCTTTGGTTGTGTGACCTGAAACTCATAGCCCTCACGGCGCATGGTTTCGATCAAAATACCCAGGTGCAACTCGCCACGACCTGACACAGAAAGCTTATCAGGAGAGTCAGTATCCTCAACGCGCAAAGCAACGTTGGTTTCAAGCTCACGCATCAGGCGATCGCGCACTTGACGAGAAGTCACGAATTTACCCTCTTGTCCCGCGAAAGGTGAGTCGTTCACGCAGAAAGTCATTTGCAGCGTAGGCTCATCCACCTTAATCAGAGGCAAAGCCTGCGGATTGTTAGGATCGGTAATAGTCTCGCCAATGTTTGCTTCGGCAAAGCCTGCCACAGCAACGATATTACCAGCAGAGGCTTCCTCTAGTTCGATGCGCTTGAGGCCATCAAAGCCAAATAGTTTGGAAATTCTAGATTTAACGATCGCACCAGTTTCCGTAATCAAAGCTGCTTGCTGGTTAGCTTTAATCACACCGTTGTGAATTTTACCGATTACGATGCGACCAAGATAGTCGGAGTAGTCCAGGGTGGTTACCTGTAACTGTAACGGTTTGGTGGGATCGCCGATTGGAGGTGGTACGTGGCGCAAAAAAGCCTCAAATAGGGGCACCATGTCTTTGCTTTCATCATCCAAGCTGTTTTTGGCAAAGCCTGCCAGACCTGAAGCGAATAGATAGGTGAAATCGCACTGATCTTCATCAGCACCCAATTCCAAGAACAGATCTAATACCTTATCGATCGCTTTGTAAGGTTCTGCTGAGTCGCGATCGATCTTATTAACTAGTACGATTGGACGTAAACCTTTTTCCAGCGCTTTTTTGAGCACAAATCTAGTTTGGGGCATGGGGCCTTCATTGGCATCAACAATAAGCAGACAGCCCTCAACCATGCCCAATACGCGTTCTACTTCACCACCAAAGTCCGCGTGACCCGGTGTATCAACAATGTTGATCAGCGTATCTTTGTATTTAACTGCGGTATTTTTCGCCAGAATGGTAATGCCACGTTCGCGCTCTAATTCATTAGAGTCCATCACGCATTCTATGAGAACTTCACCTTGACGAAAGGCACCAGCCTGCTGCAACAAAGCGTCTACGAGAGTGGTCTTACCATGATCAACGTGAGCGATGATGGCAACATTGCGAATAGGAAGAGACATAAGTAATAAGTAATATGCCGATTGGTTGAATTTTTAGTATTTCTTTACTATTATGCGCGATCTTGATAATTCTTAAAAATAAAGCTAATTAAATTTTCAATATTCGTGATAGTAAAAGTAAGTTTAATAGGCGGGGAACACATTGGTAATGCTAACTTGAGCCTATGTTGACATTCCTCTTCTGGAACCTTAATGGCAAGAACTTGATTTCTTCCTTAGCCAAGTTAGTAGTTACTCACGAGGTAGATATTCTGATTCTGGCAGAATGCAATCAGCAGCAGCTAACCCCTACCAACCTACTGCTTGAATTGAATCCAGAAGGTCGGGAAGCCCAATTTCGCTCCGCTCCAAGTCAATGCGATCGCATTCAAATTTTCACCAGCTTTCGCAAGAGTTATGCCATGCCAGTGGCGGATGACAATAAACATTTCACCATGAGAAAACTTACTCTTCCTGGTTGTGATGAGGTATTGCTAGTAGCTGCCCACTTGCTCAGTCAATTACATGCTAGCGAAGATACTCTCTACGCTGAGGCAATTAAGTTTGCTGAAAAAATACGCCATACTGAAATTGCGTTAGGTCATTCTCGTACAATTGTGGTGGGCGATCTTAACATGAATCCTTTTTCTAATGGTGTTGTCGCAGCAAGCGGACTGCATGGAGTGATGACTCAGGAAATTGCTCGTAAACAGCAAAGAAAATTTCAGGAGGTAACTTATCCCTATTTCTATAACCCTATGTGGCGTTATTTTGGGGAGAGTACTAATTCGCCATCAGGTACTTACTACTACGATAAGTCCGGACAGGTATGCTATTTCTGGAATATTTTCGATCAAGTACTAATTCGACCAGATTTACTCAGCAAATGGGATGATAAATCCCTACAAATACTTACTAGTAATGGTCAGCAGAGCTTTCTTACAGCCAAGGGCTTACCTGACACAAAAAACTTTTCAGATCATCTGCCACTTTTATTCAGACTAAACCTATGACTAAGATGGAAAGCCTATGGCCAGAAGAGGATTTTGGTGTACCTGAAACTACGGCACCTATCGTTATTCTCCGCCAGCAAGCATATGCCCTAGAACAAAAAACTCGCAATATTTTGGAAGCGGAAGTGTCATCATCCCCCTTTCATTTGAAAACGGACAAATTCTTATCTGCATATGAGTCTGCTTCGTCAAATTTGGTAAAACCTCAATTGAAATCGATCTTAGGAACAAACGACTTTGAAGAAGAAGAAATAATTCAGAGTGAAAATGAGTCACCTGATGGTTTGCGACACTCTTTTTATATTAAAGCTCCAGCATTAGGTGGCTACCGTTACAGGCTTTTTTCTGTTAGTCATAAGGCTATCTCTATTTACCCATTAAGTATTTCTTTTGACGGTAAGCCTAGTAAGGCTACTAATGAAGAAGAATTTCGTACCACACTACGCGATATTTTTGCCTCCGAAAGAACAAAAAAAGTTGTTCAAGCGCTTTTAGCCCAAAGCCTCTCTGAAACAGCCAGCTAGAGATTGGGTTAGGTCGTCCTAAAGTAGATCGGGTGCGATCGCCAATAACAAAAAATATTGCTTTATGCCTAATCGGATCTTAGTCGGGGTTTCAGGTGGAATTGCAGCTTACAAAGTTTGCGAAGTGGTCTCGACGCTGGCGAAGCAGACCATAAAAAGCGATGTGGAAGTAAGAGTAATCCTGACGCGATCGGCGGCGGAATTTGTCACGCCCCTAACTTTTGCTACCCTGTCTCGCCACAGTGCCTACACAGATTCCGACTTCTGGCAGCCAGTTCACGGTAGACCATTACACATAGAGTTAGGCGAATGGGCGGATTTATTCCTACTTGCGCCCCTCACTGCAAATACCTTAGCCAAACTCGCCTATGGCATGGCAGACAACTTGCTCACCAATACGGTTTTGGCATCTAGTTGTCCAGTTTTACTCGCCCCCGCCATGAATACAACCATGTGGGAACAGGCTACTGTGCAGCAAAATTGGCAAAGCCTGCAAGAAAATAAACGCTTTTTTGCGATCGCCCCAGGTAGCGGCATCCTCGCCTGCGATGCTGTAGGAGAAGGACGCATGGCCGAGCCAGCCGAAATTTTAAGCTACATAGAATCATTGCTGTGGACGCGAGGCAAGCGCGATCTGGTTGGTAAACGCGTGCTGGTTAGCGCTGGCGGTACGAGGGAATATCTCGACCCCGTGCGCTTTATTGGCAATCCTGCTACAGGTAAACAGGGAATAGCGATCGCAAATGCCGCCCGCGATCGCGGCGCAGATGTCACGTTAGTACTTGGTAACGCAGCTATTACAACAAATGCGAGCTATAAAATTGTGCGAGTGGAATCTTCCACCCAAATGCATGAAGCGATGTTAAAAGAGTTTGTGCAGGCAGATATGACGATTATGGCGGCGGCAGTGGGGGATGTGCGTCCAGCTCATTACAATCAGCAAAAAACCCCAAAAGCCCAGTTACCAGAATCATTACCACTTGCACCTATCCCCGATATTCTGGCAGATTTGAGCGATCGCAAGCGTCCCGAGCAAATGCTAGTAGGCTTTGCCGCCCAAACTGGCACCGACGCAGAAGTAATAGCGATCGCCCAGCAAAAACTCAAGCGTAAAGGTTTAGATGCGATCGCCGTCAATCAGGTTGGTGGATTTGGTATACGGGAAACAGGCTTTGCCTTTGATACAAATCAGGCAACATTCATAGCTATGAACAACAAGCAAGAAAGTACACCACTATGTTCCAAGCAAGAACTAGCCCACCGCCTACTAGACTTCCTACTCCCCTAACAGCTCACTAACCGACATAAACGGAACATTTAGTAATCAAGCCCTGTCAGTCTAGCTATAAAGCTATGATGTACGTGGTTTTTGTGACAACATTTCCATTTACTCTAAGTTTTCTCTATGGGCATCAGCATGACTGGTAACGAAAAAGGCGAGAAAGTCTATGAAGGTAAGGCAAAGATTCTCTATCGCACCAATGACCCTAATATTCTGCTGACATACTATAAAGACGATGCCACGGCCTTTAATGCCCAAAAGAAAGGGCAAATCGAGCGCAAAGGTGAAATGAACTGCGCGATCGCCACCTACCTATTCCAATACTTGGAATCTCAAGGCGTTCCCACTCATTTCATTGCCCAGATCGCGCCCGATCAAATGCAGGTAGTTGCAGTCAAAATTCTGCCCTTAGAAGTAGTAGTGCGCAATATTGCGGCTGGCAGCCTATGTAAGCGGACTGGTTTAGAGCTTGGCACGGAGTTAAAATCTTCGCTGGTCGAGTTCTATTACAAAAACGATGACCTAGGCGATCCGTTATTTACTAACGATCACATCGAACTGCTTGAACTAGCTACCCCAACCCAAGTACAACAACTCAAGCAAATGGCGTTGCTGGTGAACGAGCATTTGCGCAGTTTCTTCAATCGGTGTCGCTTAATTCTGGTTGATTTCAAATTGGAATTTGGTATCGATGCTGAAGGCAAACTGCTACTCAGCGATGAAATTAGTCCTGATACCTGTCGTCTATGGGATAGCGAAATCGCTGACCCCAAAGCACGTATCCTGGATAAAGATAGATTTCGTCAAGACCTCGGTAATGTCTCCTCGGCTTACCAAGAAGTAATGACGCGAATTCAGACTGTAGTTTCTCAAAATCTACGCGATCGGTGATACTGGTAGAATTGAAAACTAAAAGTTAGGTTAGTATAAATTGCGCTAGCTTTCCTACAAATTTCGGCTCTCTTAACATTTGGGTGTGTGGTGTAATTAATATGCGTTTAACAAAGCTTGCTCTGGTTACTTTAGTCTCTTCCAGCTCTCTGCTAGTGAAGCCTGCATGGGCGGAGACTATGGCTCCACCACTAAACACAACACCAGAAGTAACACAATCTAACCCGACCCAGATCCGACCTTCTGAACTGTCAATCGACCCAAGAACCGTCTCAACTGAGTCAACCTTCAGCCTATCCCCAGGAAAAGTCAAGGTTCCCGATCGTATCAGCGCCGAAACTTCGCTTGTGTTTGACAAATCTTATCCCGCGAACATTACGCAATTTCATCCATTAGCTGAGTCGTCCGAGTTGGTAGCTTCAGCAAAGTCTGAAACCACAGATCCGCAGCCAACTAAAAAGGTAAAGGCAGCTAACAAACCTAAGGTCGTTCAAACTAGCAAGCAGACAACTCGCAGCAAGGTAGCCCAGGCAACCTCCAAAAAAACGCCAAAATCTGCCTCAAAAAAATCGCCAATCCTAACGAAAACAGCTCAAACGCCAACGCCAACTCCTGACAAACCTTCAGATCCGCCTGTACCCGAGAAGCCACCAACTCCTTCCGACACAACTCCTACTGCCCCTACGCCGCCTAACACTCTTGACATAACACCCACACCCGCATCACCTCCAGAACCACCAACCAGCGACACTTCGGAAGCACAGGTTTTGGTAGGTGAGGTGCTAATAACGACATCAGGTGGGCAACCAATCCCCACTGAGATTGAGAAGCAGGCCTACGATGCTATTGTCACTAAGCCAGGACGTACTACCAGTCGTACTCAGCTCCAGGCAGACATTAATGCTATTTACTCAACTGGCTACTTTGGCAATGTCAAAGGTGATTTACAAGATACTGAGATTGGGGTCAGGGTTGCTTTTGTTGTAGAAGTTAATCCTGTGCTTAAATCAGTGCAAACTGAAGGCGCAACTGTGCTGGAGGATGGCACAATCGATAAGATTTTTGGCCCCCAGTATGGCAAAATCACTAACCTGCGTGATGTTCAAACTGGTGTTAAGGAATTAGAAAAATACTATCAAGATAAGGGCTATGTCCTAGCTCAAGTTGCAGATGTCAAATCGCAACCAGATGGCACCATAACCATCATTATGGCTGAAGGTGTGGTCGAAGACATCAAGGTAGGTTTTTTAAATGAAGAAGGTAAAGGTCAGAATGCTGATGGTAAACCCGTAAGTGGTAATACGCGGGACTTTATCATTACACGCGAACTAAATCTCAAGCCAGGTAATGTTTTTAACCGCAATACTGTGCAGTCAGATCTGCAACGTGTATTTGGTCTGGGTATTTTTGATGATGTCAATGTGGCATTGAACCCCGGCACAGATCCGAAGAAAGTAGTTGTTACCGTCAACGTTAAAGAACGCAGCACTGGCTCGATCGCATTTGGTGCGGGCATTAGCTCTGCTACAGGGCTATTTGGCACGGCAAGCTTTCAACAGGCGAACTTGGGTGGGAACAACCAAAAGCTGGGCTTAGACGTGCAGGTGGGCGAACGAGATCTGCTATTCGATCTCAACTTCACCGATCCTTGGCTAGCGGGCGATCCTTACCGTACTTCTTTCACCGCCAATATTTTCAACCGCCGCTTGTTTAGCTACATCTTTGATAATCCCCCTGGCGCTCCAACAGAAATTGGCATTGGCCCAGATAAAACTGATACACCACGCGAAAACCGCCTCGGTTTAGGATTTACCTTCTCACGCCCCTTGGGTACTAACACCACAGCCTCTCTAGGTTTCCGTTACGAGCGGGTCACAATTACCGATTCGGGCAATACAATTACTCCCTTTGATGGTCTGGGTAACCAGCTTACGCTCAGCCCGAATGGGCAAGACGATTTATTCCTGCTCCAGTTTGCCGCCGCTCAAGATTTGCGAGATGACCCTGTTAAAACGACTAAAGGTTCAGTATTGCGCGTAGTCACAGAACAGTCATTACCGTTTGGTAGCGGCTCGAGCTTCTTCAATCGTCTACGCGCCAGCTATAGTTTCTACATCCCCGTAAAGTTTACTAGCTTTAACGAAGGTCCACAAACTTTGGCCTTCAACCTTCAAGCTGGAACAATAATCGGGACAATGCCACCCTACGAAGCATTCCGCATCGGTGGTAGTAACTCTGTTCGTGGTTGGGACGAAGGTCGAATTGGTAGCGGTCGTAGCTATGCCCTGATATCGGCAGAGTATCGCTTCCCTGTATTTTCGATCGTGAATGGCGTACTGTTTGCCGATTATGGTACTGACTTAGGTACTGGTTCATCGGTACCTGGCAATCCAGCCGGAGTTCGCAATAAGCCTGGTAACGGCGGCGGCTATGGTGTTGGCGTGCGCATTCAGTCACCGCTGGGAGCAATTCGCATCGACTATGGCTTTGCGACAAATGGTGGCACGCAGTTTAGCTTTGGCCTTGGCGAGAAATTTTAATTAGCGATCGCTTAGTTGTTTGAAAATGTTAAACCAACAGACGATCTCTAACTCCTTTTCGCTAAGTGGAGTGGGCTTGCATAGCGGCGAGAAGGCAACCGTGACCGTAAGCCCTGGGCCTATTAATACTGGGCGCTGCTTTGTCTATCAAGGAAAAATAATTCCAGCTAGTTTAGAAACCGTGGGGGAGACAATGCTATCCACTCAGCTCAAAGCTGATGGCGCATCAGTCCGAACGGTGGAGCATTTATTGGCAGCTCTATGGGGCATGGAAATTGATAATGCCCATATTGAAATTGATAATACTGAAATTCCGATACTGGATGGCTCTGCCCTTCCTTGGGTAGAGGCGATCGCCTCTGTCGGTATTAAAGTTCAGCCAGAATCCCGTCATATTGCCGCTGTAAGTGAAGTTGTTTCGGTTCGGCATGGCGATGCTTTTGTCGTCGCCATGCCGTCGGATGTGCTGCGGTTTACCTATGGGATTGAATTTCCTACCCAGGCGATCGGCACCCAATGGTTTAGCTGGATACCAAGTATGGGCAATTTTGCCAGCGAAGTTGCACCTGCTCGAACTTTTACGATGGCACATCAAGTAGAACAACTACAGGCAATGGGACTAATCAAGGGTGGAAGTTTGGATAATGCGATCGTATGCGACGATCGGAATTGGTTAAATCCACCACTTCGATTTAATGATGAACCATGTCGCCATAAACTTTTAGACTTAATAGGGGATCTTAGCTTGCTGGGATGGCAGCCCAAAGCTCATATTTTGGCATTTAAGGCCAGTCATGCGTTGCACGCGCAGTTTGCTCAAGCACTTTTCTCAGCAGAGAGCGATCGATCTGACCATCTGTAAGATTAAATTATTGATTGGTGCTTAAAAATTGCTGAATAATAACTAAAGTCTGAAAGCTAATATCTAAATAGCTGAATTACCAAATATTTATGATAGAACTTGTGTCTAAATAAAGAAGATAATGCCTACTTTGACTGAAATTCCATCCGAAACTCCGCCCGCTACTAAGATCGCGATCGAGGAGATTCAAAAGCTCTTACCACATCGCTATCCCTTCCTCCTCGTTGATCGCATAATTGATTACGTGCCTGGGCGTTCTGCTACAGGCATTAAAAATGTGACAATCAACGAACAGTTTTTTCAAGGGCATTTCCCAGGGCGGCCAATTATGCCTGGCGTTCTAATCGTAGAGGCAATGGCTCAAGTCGGCGGGGTGATTTTGACACAAATGTCAGACGCTCAAGGTCAACTATCACTGTTCGCGGGAATTGACAAAGTCAGGTTCCGCCGTCCTGTGGTACCAGGAGATCAATTGATTATGACCGTAGAGGTGTTGGCAACCCGCAAGCGCTTTGGCAAAATGCAAGCCCGCGCTGAAGTAGATGGACAACTAGTCTGTGAGGGCGAACTGATGTTTTCTCTGGTCGATATTTAGTTATTAGTGATTGATTTAGTGGTCATCGCAACTGGCAACTGACAACTAGTAACAACAACTAGTAACAACAACTAGTAACTGGCAACTAGCAACTAGCAACTAACAACTAACAACTAATCATGCCTGTATCCCATGTGCCTCTAGCTCAACTGATTCATCCTACAGCCATAGTTCACCCTGGTGCGGAGTTGCATCCTACTGTTCAGGTGGGGGCATACTCTGTAATTGGAGAACAGGTAAAAATAGGTGCTCACACCATAGTTGGTGCTCACGTTGTCATTGATGGTTGGACTGAAATTGGCGATCGCAATCGCATTTTCCCTGGTGCGATAATCGGGCTAGAGCCTCAGGATCTAAAATATGATGGTGCGATCAGTCTCGTTAAAATCGGTAACGATAATCAGATTCGCGAATATGTCACGATTAACCGTGCTACTAGCGCGGATGAGATGACGAGCATTGGCAACTCTAACTTGTTAATGGCTTACGTACACGTCGCCCACAACTGCATAATTGGCGACCATGTCGTAATTACCAACTCAGTCGCCTTAGCTGGACATATCGTGATTGAGTCAAGGGCCAGAATTGGTGGCATGGTAGGCATCCATCAATTTGTGCATGTAGGGCAGTGGGCAATGATCGGCGGGATGAGCCGCATTGAACGAGATGTTCCTCCCTATATGGTTGTAGAAGGCAATCCTTCGAGAGTACGCACCATTCATCGCATTGGGCTGGAGAGAGCTGGGCTAGAACCTGAAACGGTACAGTTAATTAAGCAAGCGTATCGTATTCTATATCGACAAGATTTTACTTTGCCAGAAGCGATCGAAAAGCTGACATCCTTGCCCGAGAATTCTCATGTATTACACTTGCAGAAGTTTTTGCGCGCATCGCTATCAGAAAATCAACGGCGGGGCCCCATCCCAGGACGTAATTGATGCTTTCCGTTTTGACTCTACACCTATATAAATCTTCGAGGCACAGATGTTTCACCACGTATATGTCCATTTGGCGTTGCACATACCGGACGGTTTTTTGAGTCCTCCGGTTAGCATTGCGAGCTGGGCTTTGGCGATTGGCTTAATTGCACTATCTCTCAATCGCGTGCAGTCAGAATATCAAGATCGCGCAGTACCTCTGATGGGTGTTTGTGCGGCGTTTATTTTTGCGGCACAGATGATCAATTTTCCCATCCCTAATGGAACTTCTGGGCACCTGCTCGGCGGCACTCTGGCTGGAGCTTTGTTGGGGCCTTGGGCAGGCTCTCTAGCTATGACCGTAGTCTTTATCGTCCAGTCTGTTATGTTCCAAGATGGTGGATTGATGGCATTGGGCGCTAACGTCGTCAATATGGGACTGGTGGGCACATTTGGTGGTTACTGGATCTATCGAACGGTGCGATCGCTACTTGGGAGAAATTCCTGGCGCAGCATGAATATTGCGGCGATCGTTGCGGCCTGGACTAGCGTTGTTGTAGCGTCAATCTTAGTAGCATTTCAGTTAGCTGTGTCGGGTACAGTTCCACTAACGTTCGCCTTAGTTGCAATGTTGTCATGGCATATATTTATCGGTATAGGGGAAGCACTAATTACCTCGGTGGCACTGAGCTTTATCTGGCGCACTCGCCCTGACTTGCTCTACGATCCACCCCTATCGGCCGAACCCAGAAGCGTTGACTAAATCTTTGCTAAATCTTTGCTAAAGGATTGCCCACAATGAGTCGAAAATTTTCCTTCGCTAATAATCGTATTTTTGTTCTTGTGGGGTTGGGAGTGGCATTGGCCATAGCCATATTCCTCTCGCCGCTTGCTAGTAAAGATCCCGACGGTCTCGATCGCGTCGCACAAGATCTAAAGTTTGAGGCTAAAGCGACAGAAGAGCCACCAGCAAAAAAGTTACCGTTTGTTCAAATATTTGATGAGTATGCGCTTAGAGGTATCGAGGATGAGAAGGCAGCAACGGCACTGGCTGGCTTGGTCGGTACATTAGTCACGTTTGGCTTGGCTTGGAGTATTGGCAAACTAACTACACGAAAAACAATCGACAATCTCGAACGCTCAGATCGCGGCGATCCTATAGATCGTTCCCCAAAATAGTTTAGAAGCTATGCATTTAAACTTTTGGATCTGAAGATAATGCTGACAGTGCGCGATCGACCCAATAATTTTTGGCATGGCTTAGCACCGCAGACCCGCTTGCTATGCGTTGTGCTATTTGTATTTGCAATTACGCTCACCCCAAATGCACAATGGTTAACCTGGTTAGTTTATGGCGGAGCCTTGACAAGTATCCTATTTCTTAGCCGAGTGAATTGGCGAATTCTGGCAAGGCGGATGGTGGTGGAGTCTGCATTTATCGGTGTCATCTTATTCGGAACGCTCTTCCGAGGGGGTGGCGATGTTTTGTGGTCGTGGGGATGGCTGCAAATTACTACTAACGGTCTCAGCATTCTGGGCAGTGTGGCGCTCAAATCTTTGCTCTCACTGTTAGCACTAAACATCCTTACGCTCAGCACCTCTCTGCCGTTACTGTTATATGCACTTTCTAGCCTTGGCGTGCCTGCCTTACTGGTGGCAATTTTAGCGGCAATGTGTCGCTACATCGTTGTGCTAGTCGATGAATTTCAGTCTATGCGCCGTGCGGCTGCCGCGCGCAACTTCTATGTGGGTAACTGGTGGCAGGGTTCTCAAAATGGTGCATGGCAACGCCAGACGATCGGCAACATGATTGGGGTGATGTTTATTCGGACCTTTGAGCGCGGCGATCGCATTCATCAGGCTATGCTCTCGCGAGGTTATCGGGGCATTCCACCGCTCCTCGAAACGCCACAGACCGACAAAAGAGATATTTGGGCAGTAACTATGACTGTGGTTGTAGCGCTTTTAGGTCAAGCTATTTACCTATAGCGATCTCCAATTAGGTTAGGACGGGGTGGAGGGGTAGAACCCCTCTGTGGGGGCATTGCCCCCACACCCCCAATTAAAATCTTTCCTAACGATCTAGGCGTTGGCTATATTTCGATGAATCGCTTTTTTAGTTTGCTTGCCTCTGTCGTTAGCTTTGAGCCAAGAACTTGAGTTCTTGGCTACTGATATAGGGAAGGTATAGGTAAGGGACTAGATTGAATAATCTTGCAATGCCCTGACCACAAGTGAGTCGTTTTGCAGTGAGCGGATGGCAGCGATCGCCGCTTTTGCACCTGCAAGAGTTGTAATAATGGGAATCTTGTAACCCAAGGCAGTACGACGAATCAGCTTGCCATCAACTTTAGCGTCCTCACCACTGGGAGAGTTGATGATGATTTGGATTTGTCTATTTTTAATCGCGTCAAGTACATGGGGACGACCCTCATGTACTTTAAGGACTAATTGGCTATCGATCTGATTACGCTGAAGAACTTTGTGTGTCCCCTCAGTTGCAATCACATTGAAACCTAATTCCATAAATCCCTCAGCTACTGCTGTTACCCCAGTTTTATCTCGTTCGTTCACAGAGATAAATACTGTACCCTTGAGTGGTAAGAGTTCGCCTGCGGCAATCTGAGCTTTGGCAAAGGCACGCCCAAAATCCAGATCGATACCCATCACCTCTCCAGTAGAACGCATTTCGGGGCCGAGAATCGTATCTGTGCCGGCAAACTTAGCAAAAGGTAAAACTGCTTCCTTAATTGAAATATGCTTGGGAATTACTTCCTTAGTCATACCTAACTCAATCAGGGTAGCCCCAGCCATAATCCGTGCCGCATAGTTGACTAAAGGCACTCCGATCGCTTTGCTGACATAGGGCACGGTGCGGGAAGCACGGGGATTGGCCTCCAGAATATAGACCTGTTCTTGTTTTGCACTATTGGTTTGGACTGCAAATTGAATGTTCATCAAGCCAATTACTTGCAGGCGCTTGGCTAACTTAATCGTCCACTCGCGAATGGTATCCAGTACAGATTCTGATAGCGAGAATGTGGGAATAGCACAGGCAGAGTCCCCGGAATGAATGCCCGCTTCTTCAATATGCTCCATGATGCCACCGATAACCACATTGCCCGTAGTATCGGCGATCGCATCGACATCAACCTCAATTGCACCTTCAAGGAATTGATCGATCAGAATGGGATGTTCTGGTTCAATCAGAATCGCTTTGTACATGTAGTTTTCTAATTCCGTATCGGAATAGACTACTTCCATGCCACGTCCACCTAAGACATAACTAGGGCGCACTACCACAGGGTAGCCAACACGCTTAGCTACGGCCAGGGCTTCTTCGTAGGAACGAGCCAAGCCGTTATTCGGCTGCATAATGCTTAATTCCTGGCAAATTGCTTCAAATCGTTCGCGATCTTCGGCAATATCAATGGAATTAGGCGATGTCCCCCAGATCTTCGTAGGGAGATTGGGATTAGCCTCCAGATATTTTTGTAAAGGCATGGCCAGTTTGAGCGGTGTTTGGCCGCCAAATTGAATAATTACGCTTTCCGGCTGCTCGGCTTCGATAATATTCAGTACGTCTTCGCGGGTAAGTGGCTCAAAATAAAGGCGATCGCTAGTGTCATAATCTGTCGAAACCGTCTCAGGATTAGAGTTCACCATAATCGTCTCAAAACCTGCTGCACGAAGCGCGTAGCTTGTATGACAACAACAGTAATCAAACTCGATCCCCTGGCCGATGCGGTTGGGGCCACCACCGAGAATCATCACCTTGCGCTTACTAGAGGGCAGAATCTCGGATTCTTCTTCATAGCAAGAGTAGTGATAGGGTGTCAGTGCCTCAAATTCGGCAGCGCAGGTATCTACGGTTTTGTAAACAGGTATAACGCCTAAGCTCTTACGATAGGAGCGGGTCGCATCTTCACTCGTGCCAGTGAGATAGGCAATCTGGCGATCGCTAAAGCCCATCTGCTTAACTTCTCGCATTTCTTCTGATTCAATGTTTGCAAGCGATCGCCCCTTGAGTCCCAGTTCCATATCCGTAATTTCCCGCAGCTTTTGCAGGAACCAGGGATCGATACCCGTAAGGTCAGCGATCGCCGTTACCGATAAGCCTGACAAGAAACCATGCCGCACGGAGAAGATCCGATCTGGATTGGGTGTGCGCAAGCTAGTTTTGATCTGTTCTAAAGTTGGCAGTTCTTCATCGCGATCGGCTCCGAAGCCAAATCGTCCAACCTCTAGCGATCGCAAAGCTTTTTGGAAAGATTCCTGGAAAGTGCGTCCAATCGCCATCGCCTCACCCACAGATTTCATTTGTGTGGTTAATACTGGCTCGGAACCTGGGAATTTCTCGAAGGCGAAGCGTGGGATTTTGGTGACCACGTAGTCGATCGTTGGCTCAAAGCTGGCTGGAGTTTTTTTGGTGATGTCATTGGGAATCTCATCCAATGTATAACCCACGGCAAGTTTGGCAGCAAATTTTGCGATCGGGAACCCAGTTGCCTTAGAAGCCAGTGCCGAACTGCGGGATACGCGGGGATTCATTTCAATTACGACAACATCACCATTGTCAGGATTAATCGCAAACTGAATGTTGGAACCACCTGTTTCCACACCGATCTCGCGAATGATTTTGATGGAATAATCCCGCAATCTCTGATATTCCTTGTCAGTCAGAGTTTGGGCTGGTGCAACCGTAATCGAGTCACCCGTATGCACGCCCATGGGGTCAATATTTTCGATACTGCAAATAATCACCACGTTATCCGCAAGATCGCGCATCACCTCTAGCTCGTACTCTTTCCAGCCAATTAAGGATTTCTCGATCAAGATTTGAGAAGTAGGGCTGGCATCTAGACCGGATGTAGCGATCGCCTCAAACTCCTCCTGGTTGTAGGCGATGCCGCCGCCTGTACCTCCCATCGTATAGGCTGGACGAATAATTAAGGGATAGGTCCCGATTTGCTCGGCAATCTCGCGGGATTCGGGTAGGGTATTGGCGAGACCGGACGGACAAACCTGCACGCCGATGCGCTGCATGGCCTCTTTAAACAACTTGCGGTCTTCTGCCATTTCGATCGCCGGCAGTTTAGCGCCAATTAGCTCAACGCCGTACTCTTCTAATACGCCGCTCTTAGCCAAAGCTACGGCTGTATTCAGCGCCGTCTGACCGCCCATAGTCGGCAAAAGAGCATCGGGGCGCTCTTTTGCAATGATTTGCGCCACAATTTCTGGCGTAATGGGCTCGATATAGGTGCGATCGGCTGTAGCCGGATCGGTCATAATCGTGGCGGGGTTGGAGTTGACCAGAATTACGTAATAGCCTTCATCGCGTAGCACCTTACAGGCTTGGGTACCGGAGTAATCAAATTCACAAGCTTGTCCAATGACGATGGGGCCAGCCCCAATAAGCAAAATTTTGTGGATGTCGTTACGACGGGGCATAAGATATACGCTGCTATTAGTTTGGATCGCACTTAATTTTATAGCTTCATGGCGATCGTGCAATATGTAGCGCTTGATGCTAATTTCGGTATAACCCTGTTTGGGTAATATCTACGGGATTTGAGCAAAAGCCTTACAAAAATACTGGACTAGGATGCGATCGCCGACTGGCTAATTGTGTATTCAATAGCTTGTGGGTTGTCGGTGCGTTTGGAAGCCTGAAGGATTTCGATACCAACTACATTACCGTCAGAATCAAAGTCTAAGATAATGCCGGGGATTTCTTCGCCGCTTTCCTCAATCACCGAATCTTTGAGTGTAATCTGAATGACATCGACTTCGGGATCGTATTTTATTTTCATGGATTTCTCCAATATTTTTGGATTTGACTAGTGCGATAAACAGTGACAACAACTGCGGGATTGACCATTATGTTAACAAAGACTCGGAGTAAGTATAGTTTGCCGATTCCAAAGTCGAGTTGCGATTGACAAATTGTTATCTCTCGATCTTGTTGCAGTGTTTGTTGGGGATTTTTTAAAACAGCTTCCACAAGATAAATGGGAATTTTGCGTCTTTGCATCTCCTCCAGAGCATGATTTGAAAACTTAAAATTCATCCCTGTTCCTCGGCATTGTATTCCGTGCGTTAGCTAATGTTAGTTGGAGCGCACTTAAATTTTATCGCCTCATGGCGATCGCACAGTACTTGCCCTTGTTATGCAGAACTAAAAAATTCGTTTAGAGGCTGTTTGATAAAGTATAAATACTCACTATTTTTTTACCGCTAAAGATAAAATGCGGGACTGGTCCCCATTCTTTCGCACCTAAATTTCGCTAAAAGTGGATTTTCTTTAATTCTCAAACAGCCGCTTAGGGAGAGGAAGAGTTAACTAGAAAAGCAGGGTGGGCAATGCCCACCCTACCTATGGGGTCTCTCTAAAACAAGTTAAGTCGGCTTTGGGGTTCCTGCTGCCCTGAATCAAATCTTGCAATATTCTCAATTGGAGTTAAAAGCATTTATAAGTATTATCGCAGTTTTCAAGTTAACGAGGATGGGTTTGTGCTGTAGGGGCAGTGCCTCTGTGCCTGCCCTGTCCGCATCGATATGAACCCCGCGATAGCGTCCAAGTAAACGAGACCCGCAGGCGATCAAAATAGGTTTCATCGCCTGCGGCTAACTGCATCTTTAGAAGAGAATGATGTCTCGACCAAGATTAAATCCACTATTAACAGACACCGTTGCGAAGGTAACAGGAGCTACAGTATCGAAGAGATTGGCATCAAAGGAAATCAGCCCGACATCACTGTTGTAGAAGAAATTATTGATTGTAGCCAGTCCACCCATACCTAAAGCAAACTTATCACCCTCCCCAACAAAGTTAGCATCTAACATTTTGTCCACTCCATTAGTGATATCGCCGAAGGAAAATTTGAACCAATCGGCTCCTGCGCCTCCGCTGATGGAATCATTCCCAAAATTACCAATGAGGGTATCATTCCCCAAACCACCAACAAGGAAATCATTACCATCAAAGGCATTTAATGTGTCGTCTCCGTCGCCACCATCAAGGAAATCGCTTCCATCGTCAGTAGCGAGGACATCATTGCCAGCACGACCGAAGAGGGTGTTATTCCCCTTACCACCAATCATGTAGTCATTGCCATCTCCGCCATCGAGGCCATCATCACCATTGCCACCAAAGAGCTTATCATCACCATTGCGGCCAAGGAGATTATCGTCTAAAGCCCCTGCATCTAATGTATCATTGCCATCTCCGCCATCCAGGGTGTCAATCGTATTGTTGAAGACAAAAATATCATTCCCGGAACCGCCTAATACGCTAATCCTCTCCATATTAACGAAGGAAAAGTTGGCATCGCTAATAAGGTTGGAGTAGTTAACTAAGAGTGTATCGCTCCCTTCTCCGCCATCAATAAAATCATTAAGACCAGTACCGGGATCGATCAGGTCGTCGCCACCGTTGCCATTGATAACATCTGTCCCCGCCGTGCCAAACAAAATATCGTTGAGTGTTGAACCATTGATAACTGCCATGGGATTTTCTCCTTATGAGTTTTGATTGTTTTTTGCTCCCATAACTATGGAGCTTTGAAATTCAGTTTTTTTCGAGATCTAGTGATCTGTATCCGGCAATAGAGCGCACCGCGATACATTAAGAGCATCTCTATAAATTGCAAATGAGATTCACAATCGATCGTCCCTCGATCAATTGATGAGATAATGCTGCAATTGTTGTGCGCGATCGCACTCAACACATTTCTGAGATATTGATTCGGTCGCCTTTACTGTATGAAATTAATTTAAACTCTTTTAATCGCTCTGTCTGCGATCGCGGTATTCATGGAGCTGCGATGTTCGTCACTGATAGGATGCGATCGCGATCTGTTCTAACTCAGATATCGGCTAGTGAAACATGCCATGATGTAAACAGAGTCATTGGATCGTACTGAATTTTATAGCTTCATGGCGATCGCGCAATTATGTAGCGCTTGATGCTAATTCTTTCTAAGGGAGTAATTCTCGTACTGACAAATTACCGATAATTTGTCCCGCGATCGCCACTGGTATATTCCCTGCCAGCGTATAGTCCTGACGATGCTGATAGCAAAATTCATCCGTCATGACGGGTTCGGTATAGCACTCGATCTGATGCTCTTGGAGATTAATTATCCAATAAACGGGAATCCCCGCACGAGCGTAGAGGCGTTGCTTGATCGTGCGATCGCGTTCTAGAGTAGTCCGCTACTTCAATAATAATGGCGATATCAGCAGCTCCAGGATGGCGATCTAGATAATCGCGAGTATCCCCGCGCACAATTGCAACATCTGGCTCTGGCTCACTATCCTCTAAAGTGATTGGCTCCTGCGTATCGACATACCAACCTTGTGGAGCGATCGCTTCTAACGCCTTGAGAGCACGTTTTGTAGTTACACGATGGAGTGGATTTTTAGGCATTGTATAGATTAGCCATCCCTCTAAAAGCTCTACAGGATCGTCATCATTCAAGATGCCAAGATGAATCATCTGGTGATACTGCTCGACATTGAAACGCCACACTGGCTCCTTTGGCACAGCAAAAACGAACGGAGGATTCAATGTGTTAGACATAGAATTAGACATTTGTCATCCTCAAAACTGCAAAACAGCCACAGTAAAAAAATTTACCCGTGGCTGGCTATGAAGTAACGCTATACCTAAGCTGATGCGAAGAGTTCTTTATTCTTCGGTTTCGTCATCTTCTTCAGCTAGCGGATAGATGAAACCAGTATTTTGTCCAGTAAGGATAGACTTGCCAAGCGAAATAGCTTTTTGTGCTTCTACCCCAGCTTTACGCTTCCAGTGGGCTTTACGGATGTTGCGCTTGGACTTTGATGTACGTTTCTTTGGGACGGCCATGACTTTTCAGCTAGTATGCAAATTAATTGACGGAATAACTATTCTAATGCATGTTTCAGCTAATCGCCACCAAATTTCCTGGGTTTCTGAGCTAGACTGACATATGGCATTATTACAAGTCTACCAGAGCAATTTCGTCATGCCTTTGGTCACTCTTAAACATTCTAAAATTCGGCAAATACTAGGTAAGCAAGCATAGAATCTTGATGGCTGAAAATCTGCAATTTAGGGCGAGGCTCAATGAAGATCGCAAGCAAAGCAAGGCACGCCAGGATCTTATTGACGAAATTGACCTGATAATTCGCGCGCGCTACCCGATTATATATATCGTGTCAGCCGAAGAGGAACCAGTCGAAGAAATTTTAGAGCTGGTTGCTACGCAGGGTTTACAGAGGCGACGAGTCTTGTTGTGGGACATCGTGCGAGGCTGGAATGACAATGGTGCAGATAAAGGCTCAGTGATGAGCGCACTCCTGCGCATAGGTAAACCTTCCCATATCAGTAACTCCAGCCTTACTAGTAATGCCAGTAATGTTCGTAGCGAGGATCAAAATGACACCATTTTTGTCCTAAGGGATCTGCATCCCATTCTCAAAAATCCGACTAATCCCAGCAATGTGCCTGTGGTGCGAGAGCTAAAAAACTTAGCACGCGAGCTAAAACGCACTCGCCGTACCCTGATAATCACTAGCTATACCCTGGAAATTCCGCCCGAGATGACTGAGGAAATCACGGTAATTGAGTTTCCATTGCCTGATGTCCAGGAAATCAACTATCTAGTCCGACATCTGATCGCGCCAGAAAAGCTACAAGTAGCAGGCTTAGCTTGGGAGCAGTTAGTCAAAGCCTGTCAAGGTCTCAGCCGATCGCGCATTCAAAGAGTACTGGCAAGGGCATTAGCAGATAAGCAATGCGTTACGGAAGCAGATATTGAAAGCGTGCTGGCAGAAAAGCAGCAAGCAATTCGGCAGACAGGCATTTTAGAGTTTTTTACGGTTAAAGAATCGCTCAAAAGTGTGGGCGGTCTGGAAAATTTAAAGCAATGGGTGAGAATGCGCCGCGATACGTTTACCGAAGAAGCCAGGAGCTACGGTATTCCTAACCCTAAAGGCGTGCTGTTAGTTGGGATTCAGGGAACGGGAAAATCTCTTTCTGCGAAGACGATCGCCACTGAATGGCGCTTACCTTTATTGCGTCTGGATACGGGACGCTTATTTGGAGGCATTGTCGGTGAGAGTGAAAGTCGGGTTCGGCAGATGATCCAGCTAGCTGAGGCCGTTGCGCCCTGCGTTTTGTGGATCGATGAAATTGATAAAGCCTTTGGTAATGTTTATGGCGGCAGCGCGGATGGAGACTCTGGCACTAGTAGGCGCGTCTTCGGTTCGCTAATTACCTGGATGCAAGAGAAAACCAGCTCGGTATTCATTGTGGCTACCGCCAACAACGTGCGCATCCTGCCTGCTGAACTCCTGCGCAAGGGACGCTTTGATGAAATATTTTTCCTGAATTTACCTACCGAGGCGGAACGGCAGGATATCTTTAAGGTACATTTGCAAAAATTGCGCCCCAGCCGTCTACGGGAATTCGATCTGGCTCTGTTAGCGAAGCAAACCAGAAATTTTAGCGGTGCTGAAATCGAACAGGTAATTATTGACGGCATCCACGGCGCGTTTGGGCGGGGGAGTATTGGCAACCGTCAGGACTTTACCACCGAGGATATTCTTCGAGCGATCGAGGAAACAGTACCACTAGCAGCGATCGCCCGCGACCAGATCGAAGCACTAAAGCAATGGGCATCAGAAGCAGGAGCAAGAACTGCTTCTAACGATGCTGAGTTACTAAAGGAACTGCGACGGTTTACAGCTCAGAGGGATATTAACTCAATTGACCCAGATTAAGTGGGAGATCCCGTACTTGGCTATAATACAGGCAGAAAAATAGGCAGCAAAAAGCTCATGGATACTCCCAATAGTCCAACTTTGGATACACAAGCATTCAGGCGATCGCTACACCAATCAACCAACTATCATCGCAGAGGCTTTGGGCATGA
>JANMRU010000493.1:0-5822 GCA_031388585.1 Pseudanabaena sp. SOY_30_concoct_251
TCAAACTGCCGCCAAGGTGGTGGATCTAGTTCTTTCAGACGTTCTGCACCTAATGGATTTTGCTTTCCATTGCCAAAAAATAACCGCCAATCTGAGTGTGCTTCTGTACTTGTCATAGCAAACATCTGATGAATTTTACGATTTAGTCAGTTCCGAGCAAAATTTGATTTAGGGATGAGGGAATGCGATCGGGGTGATCGAACAAAAAGCCTAAATGATAACCAAGATATTCCTGCGCTTTTTTACCCTCATTATGCGCATCTTGGCGAATCTGAAGAATTCCCACAAATAAATCGCTCGTTTTTTTTAAGGAGTTTGGTGTAATCAGGCTATCAAAGTTCTCCTTAATGTCATCATGATTAAGATATGGACTTCTATTCCACAAAGAAAAAGGCACTCCGCTTCTAAGAAGGCTTTCAAAAAATTTTTCTTGTTTATTGTCTTCAGGAAGTCCTCCTACAAGATTAACCGCTATTTTTTTGTTTCTATACCAATCTGTATAAAGTTTACCCCAGTTATCGCATTCTTTAAGAGAGTCTAGATACACAGCCTTATTCCGTAATTCTGTGTCATCAGGATTTTGCTTTAGAAACTCTTGAAAAGATTTCCAGTTTTCTTCAAGTTTGCTCAAGAATTCTCCATAATTTGAATAGGCATTGTCTAAGTATCGATCCAAAATACGCACAGAAAAACGATATTGATAGCCCATTGCTTGATCTTCATTTGTTCCTGCATTAATTTTTTCAAGATCGAAACTTCTCCCTAAGTATTGAACAGGCAAAAACAGTTCAATCGTTAACAAATGTACTCGACGTGTTAGTTGCGATTTTGCTATTCTAATTATTTCGGAAATGGTTTTCACTAAATTGTCATCGGAACAACTGATCAAACCATCTTGATTTAAAACAATCGTTATAGTTGTTAACTGTTTATCTCCCTCTTGGTAATTTGGGATAAGTTCAGCATTAAGATAAAATTTTCCAGACAAGTTTTCAAGTGTAATCAACAAATGTGGATTTCCTGAAATACTGGAGGCTTTAGGCTCAGTATAAGTAGGTAAATTTATCTTTTTCTCACTTGATATATTTTCTAACCACGTCTTTAGTTTATCTTTTACAGTTACTCGTTCATTTTTTGTTAGCCGTTCTACAAACTCTAAAACAGTTGGGATACCATCTTTTCGTAGAGGATATTTTCTTAGTAAAATTTCTTCAAGTGTTCGCAAGCTATTGATTTCAAGTATTTCTGGCACTTTTTCTTCAATGTTTTGAATGCTTCTTAAGGTTGCTTGGCAAGTTTCTTGCAAGATATCGAAATTAATTTCTTCTAAAATCAATTTCATTTCTTCCCTTTGACTCGGTAAAAGAACATTAGCTATTTGACTAGAGAATAGAAAATATTTTTGGCAGATCGCTTTTAATTCAGGATTGTCCGAATTTCCCTCATAAGCCCCTTCAATGAGCTCTTTCCATCTCCCCCGCGATTCAGCCCAGATCAAGAGCTTGGGAATCACAATATCAAGTGGTCCCGATCCCACGATCCCCTCTAAGCTTTCGTTCAACTCAAATGAAACCATTATTTGCAAGGCATCAAAAGTAGGATACGCAATACGTAATGCAGTACGTAATTCTTTACGTAATTCTTTTTGTTCATCACCAGATAGTTTCATGATTAATCAGTTGTCTTACCCTCAGTTGGATTAAACAAAGGAATTACGAGGTTATAGACAATCAACAAAATCGATCCATAAACAGGTCGATAGAAACTCAATGAGGAAAATGGCTCGCCCAAGGCAAATACCCAGACAATAAACACTCCAACAGAGATCGCAGTTTGCTTAATGGCTAGTGGTTTTTTGGGTTCAGATGTCTGCTTGAGAATATATAGGGCAGTTAATACAATAAAGAAAACAAATAAGCCCCATAGTAAAGCCGTTGCCGGAATGTCGCTGGAACTTTTAACGAATCCCGTAATCGCAATCCAACCTCCGACGATTTCGGTAGGGATGTACTTGAGTAACTTATCAACATAACCATCGATCTCAGTCGAGGTATTAGACGCGTCTAATCGGGTAGTAATAATTCGACGACTCATTTTTTTAGGTATTAGGTTTCAGGTGTTATTTATTGGGCTTTTACAGTCTGCGTTTCAGAGATCGCTACTAAAGGTAGGAATTAATCTCTCGATAAATAGAACTAAACAAAATCCCTTCTCGAATTGAGCCAAAAGACTTAGCTCTCTGAGCGTGATGAAGAGCGACCAGATGCCAATCTTCGTTGAAACATGGCGAACCACTCGACCCTCCAGATGTTTTGTTCACATATTGAACTAGCCCTCTCTCTTCATATACATCTGTAATGCCATCACAACTTATCGATAGTTTCATCGAGTCTCCTTGAGGGTGTTGCAACAAATTAATGCCCATACTGGGTGCGAGGCGATCGCTCGTATCCCACAAAGCTGGTTTAATATCTTTTGCCCCTTGAGATTTGCTATCTAGTTGCAGCAAAGAATAATCGAGTTTTCCGACAGGACTAGAATGCAAAATAGGCTTGAGCCTGTCTAATTGGAAAGCCTGCCCCTCAGTTTCTTTACCATCCTCTGCACTAAAGCGCCCAAAACGGAGAATAGCATTGAGAGCATTGGCTTGCATATCTGCACTTTCATCTAACTTGAGGACATGGTAATTAGTCAAAACTAGCCGATCCGAAATCAGTACTCCCGTCCCAGTAATCCCCTGTGAAGGAATTTCAATTCTGCATACTGATTCTGCCTGTGCGATCGCGCGCTTTAGAAAGCCGACATCGTACCAGTCTGGTTCTGGCTTCAGCCAACTTTGAAGCTGAATATTTTCTGGTTCTTGCCAGTCAATATCGGGACCAAAATCACTAGTTGTGGCAACGGGACTAATAAGAAACTGCTTTTTAAAGATGGTTTCATAAAACTTTTTTAATTCTGGATTACCCGAATTTTCCTCGTAAGCTCCCATAATTAGGCTTTCCAGCTTTCCTCTTGCTGTAGCCGACCCAATTAGATTGAAAACAACCGTTCTAAGTGGGCTCAATGATGATCCAGCGATCGCCTCCAGACTTTCCTCTAATTGAAAGCTGACCATTACTTGCAGTTCAGTAAAAGTAGGATACGCAGCCAGCAAGGCTTCTAATAATTTCTTTCGTTCGTTACCAGACAAGTTCATTACTCACCTTTTGAAGCATTTCTTTGATCTTTGACTAAAACCTCCAGTGCCATTAACTTTCGCTCAACCTCAGCTAACCTCTGGCTCAGTGACACATCCTCAGCACAGTCCAAGTACCGAGCGATAACCACATCAGTTTTCGACATGCCAACTGGCTCAACATAACTGTTGAGTTCTTCCAGAAGAGGAGGAGAAATTCTGACAGCGATTTGCAGTTTGCCCATATCTATTAATGTCATGCTACTAACCGCATGGCTAAGTATGGCTATTTCCTTAAAAATTCTTAACCTTTTTATGATTAGATATCAGATGTTTAGCTAGTTATCTCATCTCATCTGATATCGGCACATCAGTTTAGCCCCCTGCTTAGCGTGATGCCCAGGTAATAAACAGTAGCGGTTCCCAAACTGATGGGCGCTGAGGGACTCGAACCCCCGACATTCTCGGTGTAAACGAGACGCTCTACCAACTGAGCTAAGCGCCCAAAATTTTCGACTTTTAAGATAATAGCAGATTTCTATTACTTTAAGCTACAACTCAAGATAAAATTCTGTTTTTTAAATGCCATAGGGACGTGGGTAGGGTTTGATTTGGTTGGTGCAGTTGTAAATATAAAAGACCTGTACTGCTTGACCACCTCGCATAATATTCACTTCGCCAATTTTTTTAACTGACTGAAATAGCTCTTTATAGATTTCCAGCGCCTCGATCTTGTCTTCCACTAGGCGTGGCTCCAGCTTTTGCATCAGATCTACCGCTCCTAATGCCCCTATTTCTGAGAGGTTTTTACGATCGCTATATTTAAACAACTCACTTGTGACAAACAGGGCATTCTTGCCCAACCACTCTGAAGCAGTTGACCAATAGGCAAAGCCACGCAAATCTGTATCAAAAGTCGTAATTGGTCTCTGAAAAGGTGCGATCGCCATGGCAATCTGTCCAGTCAGGAAGAAATTATTGCTAAATACAAAGTCGGTATTGGCGATCGCTTTTGATAAGGCTGGCACATCCTTAAAGCCCTGGCGTAGCTGCTGAATATCAATTAGTTGCGTGGAAGCATCATCTTTCGCAGCCCAAAATCCACCCGCGATCGCACGATCGCCGCCTTGCTGAACGATGCCATTCGTGACGTGCATTAGTGCCACACTCAACAACAGGACAATAGTTATTCCCGATCCCCACAGCCAGTTGCGAATCCGCTGCGGATACTTTGACTGAATGCCTGCTGCCCAATCTCCCAGCAGTAAAGATGCACCAAAAAAACCTGGCATATGCCAACTGGGTAAAATCTGCCGATAGCCGCCCATCAGCGTAAACCCCAGGAATATGGGCAAAGACACCGATAGGATTAATACCTGTTTTGTATAGCCTGTAGGGGCAGACACATAGGTCTGCCCTCCCCCTATTTGTTTCAGATGGCCCAATACCCGCCAGAGCGATCGCAAGCTTACCCACCAGATCGGAAAACCGAAGGTAGGAAACATGTAGCCCACAGCCGCCAAAAAAGTTACTAGCAGACCTTCAACGCTATACGTTTCACGGGGTACAACACGGATGGACTGGAACCGAAATGAAGCCCAATCGTATTGCCAATTCCATAGCAAGATCGGTGAAATCGTCAGGAGGAATAATGCTATCGCCGCAACTGTCCATTTTGACCATAGAGCCGAGCGATGACGCGCACTGACTAGGCAAAAAAGTACTAAACCCGCGCCCAAGATAAATCCGTGGTATTTACCCAGACAGGCAAGTCCTAAAAGTAAGCCAATCCCAGCTATACGGCTTGTAGGGCGATAGTTCTCAGCAGAATCCTCCTGCATACCTGGCGGTGGGAAAAACTCATAGGCGGCAAGACACAAACAGGCCGACCAAAAGAACATCAAAGGGCTATCGGGGAGGGTAAGTGTGCCAAAGCCAATTTGAAAGAATGGGATGGTCGTAGCGATCGCTAGTGTCAGGGTTGCCGTTTTCTGGGAAAACAATCTGGCGCTGCTGAGGTAAAGCAATAGCAGCGTACCTGTATATAACAACAGGGTGCCAATCCGAATTGAGAACTGCGTCACATCACCGGTCAGCCAAATCCCTAAGCCAGTGGTTAAAGCCACAAGCGGCGGATGATCGAAATAGCTCAAGCTGGGATGGAGCGTGTAGACGTAGTAATAGGCTTCGTCAAATCCTGGCTGCAAAAAGTAAGCGATCGCGCTTCTAAATGCCAAACCCCATGCGAGTAAGGCGATCGCCCACCTATTCATTTTCATGCTGTTACTTTGTAGACTTTGATTATTCTGGCTTAGCGATATCCTGTGCGCTAAATTCTAACTTGCGATCTAGTTCAGCTAGATCGAATTCTAGTTCTGGGGCTATTGGTAATGTTTCACCAGTGGTTTCGCTAGGAGTTTTGCTAGCAGTTTTACTAGTTTCGCCCACAGGTTCACTCGCAGGTTCACTCGCAGGTTCAGAAGGGGGAACTGTAGGAGGTTCACTAGGTGGGGAGATAAGGCGAATGGCACGGATTGGGAGATTGGCAATTACGGCGGTGAGGTCGCGATCGCTTTCTAAGTTAATCTCAATATTTTCTTCTTCTAATTCCACATATTTGGAGACGACCTGCATGATTTCGCGGCGC
>JANMRU010000495.1:0-17001 GCA_031388585.1 Pseudanabaena sp. SOY_30_concoct_251
GCACCTCCTAACTTTATACACCTTCGCCGATTTGGACAAACTTGCCAACCCTAACTTTTAGATGTGACTCTGCACTAGGCTTGGTGCATTTCACCAGCGATCAGAACGCAACATCCCAACATTACATCCTAAAGCACAAGAGTCAGCACGAAAGTTTCTTAAGCTTTTGCAAGATGCAGGAATCAACGCTCGAATTATTTCAGGAACCCGCACTTATGCAGAACAGGATGCTCTCTATGCTAAGGGGAGAACAAAGCCAGGCGATATAGTAACTAATGCAGAAGGAGGAGAGAGTAATCACAATTTTGGTATCGCTTGGGACATTGGTATTTTCACTAGTGATGGCAAATATTTGCCCGAATCCTCTCTCTACGATAAAGCTGCTGAAGTAGGACTGCTGCCTGAACATGAGTGGGGTGGTAACTGGTCTAGCTTTAAAGACAGACCGCACTACCAACTTAAAACAGGTTTATCTATCAAAGAAGTTCGACGTCGCTTTGAAGAAGGAGAATCTTACATCTAAGTAAGAAGTGTAGTTCTTAGTGGACTAACCATCATGGCAGTGGGCGGATGTAATCTGTCAATGTTACTACCGCTATTAACCAAGCTTCTATGTATCGAAATAAATACTCTAGAAAAAACGTTAGTTCAACAAGTTTGAGGTTTGCTAATGCGTACACTGGGCACGATTAGGAATGAAGGCTTTTCATGTACAATTACCGAGGAAGCGGATGGAAGAGTTCACTTCTTCGCCGATGCGGACATAGATGCTGACGGTGCTAATGGACAAAACAGTGCACCTGCTGCTTATAAAGCAGATGATTCTGGAACAGAACTGCTAGCGAATGGCGGCATGAAAATTGTAGGAGGAAAAGTAATTTGTGCCCAGTCATGGGCTCGAGACATCGTAATCTTAGATGATGATAATGAACCCAGGGTCTTTCCAGGCGGAATTATTGCATCTATGACTTGGTACCGACATCCAGGAAAACTGCCGAATGATTCTGCAGCGTATGTAGATGCTGAGACTATCCCATACATTGTTGTGCCGCTACTTATTATTCAGAAAACAGTGGGCATAGTACGTGGATGCAAAGCGCGCGTCACTTGGAAGAGCAAATTCGTTGAATGTGTTGTTGCTGACAAAGGTCCTTCCAATAAAATAGGTGAATTAAGTATCGCTGCAGCACGAGCTACTGGACTTCCCTCTAGTCCAAGAAATGGCGGCATCGAAAAGCCAGAGATTCTCTATGAGTTATGGCCAGGGGTAGCTGCGCCTGGGTTCGTATTACAACCTGCTTGAATTAACTCAATAAATGATGCCTAACAAGCGCGTGCAAACGGAACGGTATTACATCAGCGGATATGATAAATACATTGTAGCCGTCCGGTGACGCGCCAGCCGTTAGGCGTCACTAATAGCATCATGTACAGACACCCAATAGGCGCGATAACTCACAATGACTTCTGACGCGAACCTTTTAAGCACAGTCCTCGAACTCCTGTCGGGGATGGGAGTGCTCCGTCAGCGCAAAATGTTCGGGGGCGTCTATATCTACTGTCATGACCTATTCATCGCCACGATCCATGACGACACACTCTATTTCAAAGCGAATTCAGACACGGCGGGTGACTTCATTACTAGAGGGCTGCCGATCTTTTCCTATCAGAAAGAAGGCGGAATAGCTACCCTACAGTATTATCAGGCTCCGCCCAAAGTGTTCACCGGACGCGCAGCCATGAAATTGTGGGCAGCAAAAGCCCTGGTTGCCGCGAAGCAAGATGCGGCTCGGAAGACACGGAAAAAGACGAGTGCCACAAATGCAAATGCCAAATCGAAAAAGAAGGCATAGAAAACGCGCAGCAACTTAAAGCAACGGGACACCAGTGTAAAAAAACTCATCGGCGCTTTAGGCGCTGTTCTAAATTTTTCTGTCGCCGGGTTGTAACCAGTAACGTTATGGGTTACAATCCATGGATGATAGTCAGTTTCAAGCATCGAGGGCTAGAGCAGTTCTTTGAGGCAGGAACCACCCGAGGTATTCAAGCAAATCATGCTAAACGAATTCGGCTGATTTTGGCTCGTCTCAGTGCTGCAACTTCACCGCAAGACATGAACTTACCTGGATTGGTACTTCATGAACTAGCGGGGCAACGTAAAGGAACCTGGGCAGTGCGAGTATCTGGAAACTGGCGGATTACGTTTATCTTTGATGGTGTTGATGTTTGTGATGTCGATCTTGAGGACTACCACTGATGAAAATGCATAATCCACCACATCCTGGTGAAGTTCTTAAGGAACTTTGTATCGAACCTTTGAATCTGACTGTGACTGAGGCTGCTGAAGCACTAGGCGTAAGTCGAAAAACCCTATCTGCTATCTTAAACTGTAGGGCAGGTATCAGCCCCGAAATGGCAATTCGTCTGGGGAAAGCCTTTGATACATCTCCTGAAAGTTGGCTCAATCAGCAAATGCTGTACGATCTGTGGCAGGCAGAGCAGGCAGTCGGCAATATAGAGGTCAAACGTTTATCAGTTGCCTAACCAGGTTTTGCAGCGGATGGCCTCAATACACTGGTACTGACTCGAAAATTTGTACCACCGCTGAAAACCAAGCCGTTATACGTACCGATATCGCCGATTGAGTCCATTGAGATTATCTGAGTGCGATCGCAAGTAAGCAAGCAAAACGGATCGACTAAGTTTGTAAGTGCCGAGAGTAGATCGGCGATCGCAAAGATAAGCAGTCGAAGCGTAGGCAAGCATGGGGAATCTGCTTTGTGATTGAGTTCCAAAAGTGGATCGGCGATCGCGAAAGATAAGTATTCCTACTAAGCGATCGATGTATAACTCCGCCGATAGAACCCATTTGGTATCTTAGAAAGCAGCGGCAAGATAGGGCAACCGCACAAGTTTCTTAACAATAACTAGACTATGACTATGTTCAAGGCGCTGAGTAACCTGAGTTCGGGTTAAGCCGAAGACAAAAAGAACTCATTGATAATGAGATTGGTGAAAGGCGATCTGGATCGTCATGATTTCACTCAAGGACAGTTGAGCATTTCGCTGTCGGTATTTGTGACCATCGCTAAGCAGTTGTTTGTGCCAAAGGGGTTCAAAAATCTTGCAGAAATCATCCACGGAGCAGAAAAGTTCTTCTAGAATGAGCATGGGGTTAGCCTGTAAAGCTTTTGTGTGATAACTTTCAGCTTACCTGCTAGCCCCTCCCTTATCCCGAACTCAGGTTGAGTAGATGTTTTAACTGGAAGATTTTTGGGGCGATCACTTTGCTACTCGTCTTTCCTCGCAATGTTTTTATACTGCATGAAAGGGAGTAATCATCCTATGAGGAAGAAACAGGTAGGATCAGACGACTCAGGATGCGATCGTCTTCTAGTTTGTATAGCGATAATTCACCTCCAGCTTCTTGCATAAGATTCTGGCAGATTGCCAAATGCAACCCTGGCGGTTGATCTAAAATTGAAGGAGCTAGTAGATCGGGTATCCTTCCTTCTTGAAGTGCTTCTAATAAATTGGAATCAATATCGCCATAGTCAGTAATTGACAACTCCATCAATTTTTCATCTATTGGACGACACCAGAGATCGATTCTACCTCCTACCTCAGAACGTCCACAGGCAAACAGAAGTAGCTCATGCACGATCATCTCAATTTTAGCGATATCCCCACCAATAATCACATTGGCATGGTTGTGAACTTGCGACCAGAGTTGACGCTGCTTAATCAAAGCATCAACTCGTTCGAGTGCCCGCTTCAGCAGTCCTGCTAGGGGTGCAGTTTCATAGTTTGAACGCAGTCGCCATTGCTCTTTGCCAATAATTTGTGGTAGTGGTGACAGCGAAGCTTGAAGCTGCTTCAACGAATGCTGCAATCGCATCCCACCTAATGCGCCGGGCTCAATTCCATGCGATTCTATTTCGATCAAGCGCTGCACGCCACTCCCCACTGAACGATAGATATCTTCAATCCGACGCTGTTTATACCAGTTTAGGCGCTCCAGTTCACGGCGATGGTGTTGCAGGTTTTCTACAAGTACTAGATGACGACGCGACCATGCCAGTTGGTTCGTTAACATACTAAATGCCTGCAAATGCCGATCTAGCCAGCGCCGACTTTGCTTGTCTGCGACAACTAGCATACCTGTGGGCTGTTGGTCTGGGGTTGTTCGCAGCGCGATCGCAATAATTTGACTGATCCCTGGTGCATTAAGCCACTGAAGGGTCGGTTCTAAGAGATCGTGTACGTTCAAAGGTAGAATGCCCTCAGTTTGCACGCACCACTGCACGAGCGGATCGTTCTCGATCTCCAGCATCGTATCGTAAGCTTTTAGCCTGAAGTCATCGTGACTGCTAAAGCTGGCCGCAATTTGACCTCCTAATCTGCCTGGTAGCCAGGTTACCAGGAGAGATAGTGGAGCTGTCATCACCTGTGCCATCATTTGTGTGGCTAAGGGTTGTAACTTTTCTAGCGTTGTAGCTTGCTGCAGTGCTACTAGCCCAAATTGAATCGATTGATGAAGTTTATTGCGATCGTCAGTTTGATTTTGCAGTTCGCCTTGGTGGGCGATCAGTCCTACCTGCTGCGATACCGCCTGTAACATCTCACGTTCGGGACGCGACCATGCACGAGGGGATTCGTGACCGATCGCTAGAATACTTTCAAGGTTCTTGCCTATAGCAGTGCTGCTAAGCATCAACGATCGCACTTCCATATCCATCAAAAGAGGTCGCCATGACAAGAACTTCAAATCGCTCTCAACATTTTCCACGGTCACAGTCTCTAGCGAATTTTCCATCATTTGCCAGTCAACCTGAGAGAGTGGCCCCATGGAAATAGGAATAGGTCGCCGATTTTTGGGATGATACTGATAGTAAACTTCAAAGTCTTCAGTATCTTTATTGTAATGAGCTATCCAAAATCTTTCTACACCAAGTCGGTGACATAACTGCTCGGCAGCAATGAGTAAAGATTCCTGCCAGTCTGTATCAGAATAGATAGCTCTAGCAATCCCTGCGGTGAGTAGTTGGTCAGAAGCGATCCGCTGCAATGTTACTTCCATCTCTTCTAAAGGTGCGGTCAGCGCCACTAACTGCGCCGCCCCTCTGACAAAATTACGTTCTTCATCAGTCCAAAGGCGCTCGCTGTCTCCTTCGACAGAGAGAAATCCTAATAATTCTGATTGAAATATAATCGGAGCGGCAATCAGTGAAACAGCGCCAAACTGTTCCATGACGCGATTGGTAACGCTGCCCTGAGTCATAGATTTAGCATCTACAACCGTGATTACTTGATCCTTTGAGAGCGCCTGATAAAAAGCTGGGGCATTTTGTACAGTAAGACCAGCGGAATTATCGGCACGATTACCGCCAGGATTTTTTTGCCGATTGGTAGTACGCCGCCAGAAATAGCGATGTTCGCGCTCGAACCAGTAGGCATTAGTGCGCGTTGGCATCACAAAGTTGTGGGTTTGCTGGACGATTTCCTCCAGTCTTTCCGCCAGGGTAGGCATCGAGCGCAGGCGATCGAGCAAAATGAGTAATGGTTCTTCCGGGCGCTTGATATTTTGCTGATGCCATTCGTTCTCTAGACGTTGTAGCACTGCACCTAATTCACCTAGAAGCATCGAAAGTCGTGCTTTTTCTTCGGCGCGCGGCGATACATTCCATTGATGCGAGCCTAAAATCGCAATGCCAAATGAAGTACCCTTGTGGTGGATCGGAAACAGAAGCGTCCCTTGAATATCAAATTTTTGAGCAACCTTCTGCCATTCGCCGCTGCGTTTTTCTAGACGCAGATCGGCAACAGGGATCGGTTTTCTTTGCAAGATCACTTGATCGAGCAGGTCGCCTGGGCTGAGGGAAAACCTGTCTTTCAAGAATTTAATATCTCCCGCAGGTGTCATACCACCTTTGCCAATCAGTCGATGGTTACTGCGATCGTATAGGCCGATCCAGATCAGTTTGTAATCAAAAGCATCGCGCAGATAATCAAGCGTAGCTGCAACCAGGCTATCAATTTTCTCTTCTTCGCGTAGGACTTGCAAGACGCGCCCTAGGCTGACAAACTGTCGATCCGACTGACTGGATCCCGCTTGATTCATAGTTTTCGTGGTTTTATGCTTTAAAATCTCCCTCGCGGCAGCCTGCGATCGCAATGCATCATTCAAGCCTTAAGTAACATAATATAGCAATCAGTTTTTATTTGTTTAGGGGTGAGAGGGTTCCTCCCCTTCGTTGGGTGTGTGAGGGCTGCCCCCCAACTTACAATTCAGATAAGATTGCTATACATGCTAAGCTTCTTGGCGATCTTGTTTAGTCAATAAGCCATTCTATCGATCGCTCTCCTAGCTGGAGTGGAATAGATACTGCTTTACCCAGACGTGGCCGTGCCTTTGTGGCTTGAATATAGTCTTGCACCTGATCTACAACCCCCCAGTCATTTAAATAGGCTACCACTCGTTCGAGGTGTTGGAGGTAATCGGCTTCACTGAGGGGGAATGATACCTGTTCTTGATACCGCCACATGATTTGAGCGAGAATACGCCCTTCAATGCGTCGCAATTGCACATCGTATGAATACCCCCACTTATCCTGGATGATTTGACGCAGTTCTTTCCCTGTCATAGCTTGTAGTCTGGCAACTTTTAGTTGATTGGTAAATCAAAGCTAGAAAGATTTTGGGGTGTGTTTTTTGAGGGTTTTCAACCCATCAAAAAATTCTTGACAGAACTCTAGGATGGTAATTCTGATACCTGGTGCGTGTTTTTAGGGTTCCAGGATACGCGCACGCGCTGTCCATCCTCTAATACTAACAACACTACGTCATCAATTTCCAGGCGATCGCCAACTTGAGGAGAGCGCTGCAACTCTTCCAGGAAAAGACCCGCTAACGTAGCAGCTTCATCGCGGGGTAATTGAGCGTTTAACTCATTGTTAACTGTGGCGATGCTGGCCCGAATCTTAAATATGCCCTCACGTTCGCCGATCCGACGAAATTCTTTTTCTTCCTCCGCATCATATTCATCGCGGATTTCACCCACAATTTCTTCTAGCACATCCTCAATCGTAACGAGACCGGCGGTGCCGCCGAACTCATCTTGGACGATCGCAATATGTAGGCGAGTTTTCTGCATTTCCCGCAGTAGCAATGTGGCGGGATAGCTCTCTGATACATAGCGCACAGGACGGATCAGCTCAGCAATCGTTGGCTGTTTGCCCATTAGCTCTGACATGGGGCGAATCAGATCTTTGACGTGTAGAATACCGAGAATATTGTCTAGGTCGTCATTACAAACTGGTAAGCGGGTATGGGCATTGTCTGAGACAAGTTGGTATGCCTCATTTAATGAGGTACTTGATTTGATGTACTGGATCTGGACGCGCGGCACCATGATCGCGCGGGTTGTGATGTGACTGAGTTCGACGGCTCCATAGATGATGCGCCGTTCTTGCTCGCCAACTGTACCGCCCATCCGCGCGGCATCAACCATCGCCTTAATTTCTTCGACATTGATCGCAGCATCATCTTCATTGGCAGGATTACCAGTCAGCGCCAAAATAAAGTTGGTAGTAAAACTGAGAAACCTCACGAATGGTGAAGCAATCTTGCCCAACCAGTAAACTGTTTGGATTGATGATAAGGAGATGACTTCGGAATGGCGCAATGCCAATTTTTTTGGCACCAGCTCGCCAAAAAGCAGGCTGATCGTGGCGATCGCAATCGTGATTCCAATAAATGCAAAAGGCTTGGCTAGATTACCTAAGGTTGGGGCGATCGCGCTTTCTAGAGGTGTTGACAATTCTGAGGCGGCTGTAGCGGAGGTGAAAAAACTCGCCAGGGTGAGGCCAACTTGAATCGTAGCAAGGAACTTAGTGCTATCTTTTGTAACCTGTAGTACGAGTTTAGCGCGTTTGTTACCTCGGTCTGCCAAGGATTTAATCCGAATATCGCTAACTGAGACAAGTGCTATTTCTGCCGCTGCAAAAAAGGCATTGATCAAAATCAAAAAAGCTATGACGATCAGCTGAGTAAAAATATTCATCTATTTGGTATGGTTCGACCTCAGATCATCTTGGGCTTTAAGTCTCACTCTGGGCACCGTAAGCTTGCCAAGAGATGTGAATTAGGGCATTCAAAATTGCTGCCGCCACAATTGCATTACCTTTGCGGCCGTCAATACAAATATTAGGTATACCCGAATTGTGTAACTTAGTTTGAGTCAAATCTATATCCACAAATTTAGGAGCAGCAGCAATCACCAAGGCAGGCTTAGCCTCTCCAATCTCAATCAGATTAACGAGAGTATTTAAAGCCGTTTGTGCTTCTCCAATCGCAAAAATGGCTTCGGGATAGCGCTGGGCTAACGTCTCAATTCCCCAGGTTGCCTGAGATATATTCTTTTTAGGGCGAGTAATTGCTTCTAGCGCGCAGTAGATCGGATTAGCAAAAGTTGTTTCTACTTTTGGTGAAATTCCTGCTTGGACTGTGGGTACATCGACAACTATGGTTGTGCGAGCAGCCAGAGCTGCAGCTCCAGCTTTCAAGGCTTTATGGTCAAACCGAATTAGATGAATGTAGTCAAAATCGGCAGTGGCATAAATGACTTGCCGAGCAATTTCGTATTCGGCAGGAGAAAGCGTATGTGCGCCGATCTCGCGATCGATAATTGCTAAGTTTTGAGCGTCGGTTGTATGCCATTCCATAAATTGATTCGGTGGTCTTAGGTTAGTTTAAAGTGAGCACCTTACGCAAAAGTACGATCCAGATTTAAGCTGCTATATATTTGTCTAGGATAGGCTACTTTGGCTCTAGTCTGGCATTCCCTTAACTAACACCAGCTAAATCTTCAGATGTCTTGGTCTGTTTTTTTGCACCTCAGATTAGCGATTGGGGCAAATCATTACCTCTATATCTCAAGGGAAATAGCGATAGAATTCCTTACGGTGAAGCACTCTTATACACTCAACAGTATTTTCGGAAATCTCTATTCCAATGCGGTAATCTCCTACTCGAATGCGGTAGCGATTTAAATATCCCTGCATAGCTTTAACATTTGACAACTCTTGGAGGTTCTGAGCAGAAGGCAGGGCAGTGAAAGAAACTTCAAAGATTCGCTGGTATGAAGATGTACCTTTGAGATTCTTGAGATCTTTCAGAAATGCTTGGCGATATTTTACCTCCACTCTATTCCTCCAGAAAAGCTAGAGCTTCATCACGATCGCAGAGAGGGCTTTTCTTGCCTTCATCAATTGCTTTATTGAGGCAATAGTCTTCGATCGCCTCCCCGAGAATTTCTAACGAGGGATCTTCAACGGGTAAAAGTTGTCGCCAAAGCTCAATAGGTATGATAACAGCAGTGGGTTTGCCTTCGCTATTAGTCAAATATTCTAAATTTATCATGGTGATTTCTCTCCGAAAGTTAAAAGCCATACAAGTTTTTACTTATTTTACTTAGAGGTAAAGGTCAATAAGCTAAATAGATCGGACGCAGACAACTGCCAATCACGAAAAACATCCAAGACAGGCAAAATATCATCTCCTGTGTGGCTATTAAAGCGATCGCCCCAAAATGTTAAAACGGTTCTTTCTTCAGGCGCAATTAACCAGCCCAATTTTGTCCCATGCTTTAGAGCAAAACTGATTTTATCAATCACCAGAATTGATGACTGCTCAGGTGAAAGGATTTCGATTATCCAATCAGGAGCAATTTCGATCTTATTGCGAATTTCACCATCAGCATCAAGTGGGATATTCTCCCATTCAAACACACAAATATCAGGCACAATCGATCGCCCGGCAAATGTACAACGCAGTTCAGGAAATGCAAAAGCGAGGTGTTCCGATTCACCACGTTGATTAATTATGGGTACAAACCGTCCTTGCAATGTACTGTGTTTACCTTGTGGCATGTTTTTTTGATAGAGATGTCCATTAATATATTCACTAGCAGGTTTTGTTTCTGGAATCTCCAAAAACGCTTCTAGAGAAAGAAATCTTGTCTTTGGTTGATTGGAGATTGTCATAGATTATGCCCCCTTTTACATCAGTACTATTAATCTATCCCATGGAATAACTTGTAGGGTTATTTTCCCCCACTATATCGTTGACGACCTGAGATAAGTTTTAAAGACGTAGTCGTTACTACGCTGTGGTAAGTGACATCCCATACAGTTTGCCAGTTTCCCTCTTGATTGAACCTGCTTCGCATCTTCCGATACCACAGCAAATTCCCAATCTCCAGCTTTAGGGTTGTAACCAAGCTCCCGCTTGATCATAACAGTGTGCAACAAAGCAGTATCTCTATGTGATTTTGGCTCTATCTTTTTTTAACAATCATAGACCCTACAGGAAATTTTTTAGACTTTGGGGATACCATAGCGTCATAACTAACTTTGTTCGTGAAGACGGTGATAGCTGTCTCTGCGTGAGGATTTTGTCTTCGCCCTTCCTCAACCCCTACTTTGATGGGTGCAGCGCATAGCAAATTCACTTGATCGGAGATATAGTACGGCGATGCATTGATCTGGATCCATTTTGTTGGATCTGCTAGAGATGTAATATCGATCGCAGGGGCAGCAGTGATTGGTGAAGCGATCGGCTTATAGAGCGCGTGAGCCTGAATCGCAACCGTACACGCGATCAATATAAGTACCAGGAACGATCGCCATTTGCGCGCATTTGGTATATTCATCAGCCTACGTATTCCTGGCACCCAAAGGTTTGTTTTTACTTAACCATCCTAATATCCCCTTTCCCTTTTTGAGCCATTCTTCAGTCATCTTTAGATGACTTGAGCTTTGAGCCAAGAACTTGAGTTCTTGGGTTATTACGATTCTTGCTTATGTGCCATTTTTCAAAGTGTCTACCCGCTCTCACAAAGCGATCGATTTAGCCTCTAAGGTAATTTACACAAAGGCTTTCGTAGAGAGTAAATACAAGATGTTGAAAAATTTGACATTGCGGCAAGGTTTAGAAGGCTACTACCGCGCTAATCCCCAATTCAGCCAAAATCAAGATCTCCAAGTTGGTTCGATCAAAGTTCCGTGGCAAGATTTGCAACGCCACGACATGATGCACATCGTCACAGGTTATAGCACCGATGTCGAACAAGAAATGAGGCTGCTGGGCTTTTTACTGACCGCCATAACTTGGCGTAGACCCTGGTACTATTACGCTCAGAGTTTTGGTGTATTTCTAGAGTTTCTCTTCAGTGCAATTAGAGGTCAATCAGTGGGAGATAAGTTTGGCAAACACAATTATTCCCCCCAACAAATATGTCGAGTTTACTGGGAAGGTGTTGCCCAAGGGCTTAGGGTGACAAAGAAAATCAATGCCTACATAGATACCAAAACAGTGATGAATCGGGAATTGCGATCGCTCCGCCGTGAGTACGGTATCGAGAATGCCGGAGCCTGGGATTAATGCCGCATACCTAATCTCACAATTGTCAGCGATCGCGATCGCAACCACAAAGGTTTAATCAGCTTAAAATCAAAAATTGCTAGCATCGACATTCACCAAATCTATGAATAAAGATCCAGATCCTCGGGTTTCCGGACTACTACGATCGGTCGGTTTTCTGGCATTATCGTTCGGGGGCTTACTATTGATTATCGTTCTGGGGTTTTCAGCCTATCAGATTTATAAATATGTCACCCGCGATCGCAGTACCAATAATGTCATATTTAATAACCCCAGCGATCCCAATGTAAGAACGACCAAGGTTGGCTTAGGGAATTTTGAGATTGTTGAAGGTACACCCTACCGCATTGCCCCCGTCACAATTGAGCAAGAAGTCGATCGCGGTTACTACGAAAAAGGTGCGGTTTCTCCCACTAATTATCTCGTTCTGAATGTAAAGGATAAATCTGCAATTCGCCTTGTCCCCAAAAACAATACCCTCTTTATTCAAACTCAGAAAATTGGCAAAAATGATAAAGAAGGTAGATTAGTCAAAACTTCTGGCATTTGGTACTCGGTTGTAAAAGCCGATACTAATGACGATAAACGCCTAAGCGAATCAGATCGTAAAACCATTGCGGTCTCGGACATTTCAGGTGCAAACTATACTGAAGTAATTCCAAAAGTTGATCGCTTACTCAACACATTTCAACTCAATGAGACAAATGTACTGATGATCTATGAGACCGATGGAAAAAGTTTTGTCACGGAACTAGATCTGAGTCAAAGAACTGCGATCGAAACTAAAGAATTACCCGTAATCAACTGATTCAGAGCAGGGCAACCACGGGGGGATTGCCCCTACAATGTGCAATGTTTATTTCGACATGCCACGCTTCCAAGATACCTTAGGGAGAATCTGGCTCTCATCGATGCGATCGCGGTATTTAATCGCAAAGTTAAGCAGAGAATCGAGCAAAGCATCAGAGAGAAAATGGGGTTGCAAACCTAAATCTAAAAGCTTAGTGTTTTTGGCATTAAAGTAATGTTGCTCTAGCTCTACCCGAGGATTTTCCAGGTAGTTGATGTCAACTTTTAAGCCAATGGTCTGTGCTGTTTTTTGCACCATTAGAGCGAGGTCTTGCACCGAAAACAACTCTGTAAACTGGTTGAAAACACGGAATTGTCCTGGGTCAGCTGGCGTGGCGATCGCGAGTTCAACGCAGCGCACAGTATCCCTAATATCAAGGAAACCTCTGGTTTGTCCACCTTTGCCATAAACCGTCAGAGGATGTCCGATCGCCGCTTGTACACAGAAACGATTTAGTGCCGTGCCAAATACACCATCGTAATCGAGTCGATTGATCAGAGTTTCATCGGAGCCTGTTTCATCGGTGAGTACGCCATAGACTACACCCTGATTCAGATCGGTGGCGCGGGTTCCCCATACACGGCAGGCAAAGTGAATATTGAGTGAATCTTGGCACTTACTGACATGGTAGAAGCTGCCTGGTTGCTTGGGATATGGCAACGTATCTTTGCGACCATTGTGTTCGATCGTAATGTAGCCTTCCTCAATATCAATATTGGGTGTACCGTACTCGCCCATCGTGCCAAGCTTGACCAGGTGACAGTCAGGACAAAGATCCCTAATTGCGTAAAGAATATTGAGCGTACCAACCACATTATTAACTTGGGTGAGTACCGCACGATCGCGGTCAATCATCGAAAAAGGAGCAGAACGCTGTTCGCCAAAATGCACGACCGCTTGCGGTTCAAAGCTCCGGAATACTGATTCTAGAAACTCATAGTTGGTGATATCGCCTACGAACAGATCCATCTGCTGACCCGTAAGTCCTCGCCACCGATCTATGCGCTTATGTATGGGCGCGATCGGGGTCAGAGTATCTACTCCTAACGTTTGATCCCAATGCCGTCGTACCAGGCTATCTAAAATACCAACTTCATAGCCTTGCTTAGCCAAATATAAGGCTGTAGCCCAACCGCAGTATCCATCACCGCCAATCACCAGAACTTTCATGCAACTTTCGCTTCTAACTTAAAATGTGCAACTTTAACTATTTTGCTTTTTGACTACTACCTATGGCTACTAGTTTCCCTTAGCATTTGCTGACAGGAGTGGCTATACATAACAGTAGCAAAATGGAATGGTATTAAATTCAGCAGATTATTGACTACCCTATCAGGAATCGTCACCTTTAGTAGTAGCTTCAGGTTAATTATTGATCGCCAAAGTGGCAATCGTGACACAACACTTCGAGCGCGATCGCCACACGATAGAATGATTAAAGCGTAGTTAGAATAGGAAATATTGACATGAGAGTTGTGGTAGCTGGTGCTACTGGATTTATTGGTGTAAGACTCGTAGAACAGTTACACTCACTCGGTCATCAGGCGATCGTATTAGCACGCGATCCGCAAAAAGCGACACGCCAGTTTTCCAAAACATTGTTTCCAAAAGTCGAAGTTGTTGGCTATACCCCAATTGTGGCAGGCGGATGGGATAGGGTTTTCTCTGACTGTGACGGAGTCGTAAATTTAGCTGGGACACCTATTTTTGGCCAATCATGGAGCCAAGCCCGCAAACTGGAGATTCTACAGAGTCGTCAACTCACTACGCGCCAAATTGTTGAGGCCATTAAGTCGGCATCTCCTAAACCCCAGGTTTTGGTCAATGCTTCCGCAGTTGGTTTCTACGGGACGGATCTGACTAAAGAATTTGATGAATCTAGCTTTGAGGGCAATGACTTTCTTGCTGGGGTTTGCAAAGCTTGGGAAGCTGAAGCTGATGTGGCAAGCAGTTTAGGTGTGAGGGTTGTAAAAATGCGAAATGGTCTGGTTTTTGGCCCTGGTGGTTTTTTAGGTCAGATCTTACCAATCTTTAAGTTGGGAGCTGGCGGCAAGATTGGCTCCGGCAAGCAGTGGTTATCCTGGATTCACCGCGACGATCTGGTTAATCTGATTATTCTGGCACTTACTAATAGCGAAATTGCGGGAGTAGTTAACGGTACTGCGCCAAATCCTGTCACTAACGAGGAATTCACAAAGGTTTTAGCTAAAGCCCTGAATCGCCCCGCCCTATTGCCCGTACCCGCATTTGCCCTGCAAACTTTGCTGGGTGAAGCATCTATCCTGGCTTTAGAAGGACAGAAGGTATTACCTAAAAAAGCTGAAATGAGTCAATTTCAGTTTCAGTATCCAACCATCGATTTAGCTCTAGCTCAGATTGTAAAAACATAGGATCGTGGATTTAATTAAATTGGGTTTTATTTAATTCTCGACCTATAGATTCTGAAACATTTTGAAAACACAAATTATGACGAATTGGTCGGATATGCTCCAACAGTTGATCGATTGTCGATCGCTCTCGCGCGAGCAGGCAGTGACACTGATGCAAGGTTGGCTAGATGGGGCGATCGCCCCTGAGTTATCGGGTGCAATCCTAACAGCTTTGCAATGCAAAGGTGTAGATGCGATCGAGCTTGCCGCCATGGCAAATGTATTGCAGCAACTCTCTTTAGGACATGCTGATTATTCTACGCATAGCAAAAATCTTGATAATCTGGGTAACTTACTTGATACCTGTGGCACTGGTGGTGACGGCGCAGATACATTCAACATCTCAACCTCGGTGGCATTTGTGGCTGCAGCAGCAGGCGTTCCAGTTGCCAAGCATGGCAACCGCGCCATGTCTAGTCGTTCTGGCTCAGCAGACGTGTTGGAAGCTTTAGGCGTAAATCTTGGGGCTGCACCTGAGAAAATTTACGAAGCGATCGCTGAGGTAGGCATGACATTTCTATTTGCCCCAAATTGGCATCCTGCCATGAAAGCAGTAGGGCCAATTCGCCGCAGTTTGGGAGTGCGCACCGTCTTTAACCTTATTGGGCCACTGGTGAATCCCATGCAACCTGCCGTTCAGGTAATGGGCGTGTATCGCGAAGATCTAATCAAAACTGTCGTAGAAGCTTTGCGATTATTAGGTCGCAGTCAGGCGGTGGTCTTGCATAGTCGGGAGGGTATGGATGAAGCGGGTTTAGGCGACTTGACTGATATCGCTTTTTTGCAGGGCGATCGCATTACAATCGAAGCGATCGATCCGCAAGCACTGGGTTTAGCCACGGCACCTCTAGCAGCACTCAAAGGCGGCAGCGTTGCCGAGAATGCCGAGATTCTGCGATCGGTATTGCAGGGCAAGGGTTCAGCAGCACAAGCAAACTGTGTTGCACTTAATAGTGGGATTGCGTTGCGAGTAGCAGGCAAAGCAGCAACTTGGGATGAGGGAGTTAAGCTAGCAGCCGAGGTGATTAGCAGCGGTGCAGCATGGCAGAAACTGGAACAATTAGTAAATTTTCTGAACTTGAAAGGCGGGAGTTAGAACTGCAATAGCCGAGGCGATCAAAAGACACCGTAAGTTAGGTGAATCGATTAGCATTTCGCAGGATAGTAAAGTCGTTACCCCGACGGCTAATCAAATACCGAAGAAGAGCTAGTGTGAACTAGCGATCGATTGATTCAACTAGGAGTCTATCCCTTTGTCGTTCCCTTTGTCCCGATCGCTGGCACTCCGCTGGCGAAACATCCTGCACCCAGCAGCGAATTTATGCTTGACGTTTATCAATCGATTGGTGCTCTCCTAAAGAAAGCAGGCATGTCATCGAAGCAAATCGAGGCAGGCTGCGCCAAATGTGGAGCCTGTTCAGCGCTTTCCCTTTTTGAATAAACATCTACCCATTGTAATTCTACCAATGAGTTCTTCCTACTCCTTTAAACTAGCAACAACACCTGAAGAAGTACAGGCATATTTCGCACTTCGACGTTCCATTTTTGTGGAAGAACAAGGCGTTTTTACTGCCGATGATTTAGATGAATACGATCAAATTGCCTATCCAATCGTGGCAAAGAAAACAGAAACGTCTGAAGTAGTCGGCATTGTCCGCATTTACGAACCCGAACCAAGACTGTGGTACGGCGGCAGGTTGGGCGTACATCCAGACTATCGCCGTGTCGGGCAAATCGGCAAAGGTTTGATTTGCAAAGCCGTCACTACCGCAAACACTTGGGGCTGTCATCGCTTTTTAGCAACGGTACAGATGCAAAATGTGCGATTCTTTCGGCGCTTGCATTGGGAATCTTTACAGGAGATGATAATTTGCGATCGCACCCATCACCTGATGGTAGCCGACCTCGATCTCTACCCTCCAGGAGAAGAACCTCGCCCCGTTATACCTCAGTTAATTGAAGTCGCCTCGTAACCCTGAGATGATAAATTTACTCTCCCATGCTTGCAAATTTAATCGCGCATCTCCAGCAATCCCTGGGGATCCTGCACAAACAGGATATTCAAACTGCTGCCCGTTATCTCACCCCTACAGTACCGTCTGCCATTCCTGTGGGCGATGACTCTGCCGCCATTCCCGATCGCGACGGTTATTTATTACTAGCAGCCGAAGGCATCCAACCTTCATTTTTAGATGCGGAACCCTGGTTTGCAGGATGGTGTGCCGTGATGGTTAATATTAGCGATATTGCCGCGATGGGTGGAAGGGCGATCGCTCTAGT
>JANMRU010000383.1:0-9450 GCA_031388585.1 Pseudanabaena sp. SOY_30_concoct_251
GAGGTTTCGCGGTAGTTGCCGAAGAAGTCCGTGCCCTAGCCCAACAGTCTGCTAGTGCGACTGCCGACATCGAACAGCTAGTAGAAGAAATCCAAAGCCAAACCAACGAAGTGGTCGCCGCGATGGAAGACGGTACCGAGCAGGTAGTTGCTGGTACTCAACTCGTAGAAGAAGCCCGTCAAAAGCTCACCCAGATTACGGCAGTGGGCAACCAGGTAAGCAAACTGGTACAGGAAATTGCCCAATCTGCGGCAACTCAAACCCGAAACTCTACAACTGTAAGTAAAACTATGCAAGGGGTTGCCGACAGTGCGAAAGATGCATCGCAGCAATCTACATCGGTAGCAACGTCTTTTGAACAGCTTCTAAAGGTTGCCGAAAAACTGCAAATCAGTGTAGCCCAGTTCAAACTAAGCTAGGTAGGTTTTTTGGGTGGGCATTGCCCGCCCAAAAGGCTAAGCCCGTCCGGACAGGATTCTAATTATTGAAATGCTTAAGTTGTAATTTGTTAGTCGCTATTCTCTAAATACCTGCCATGTCTAGTATAGATCCTCAAATCCGCGACCAAGCCTATCAATTCTTTACCCAGGAAGCGATAGAGTTCCTGCAAACTATCGAAGAAGGGCTGATGGAACTGCGAAACGATCGCAGCATTCCTGTGGTTCATAACCTGATGCGGGCGGCACACTCGATCAAAGGCGGTGCTGCGAGCGTCGGTCTACCTGGCATTCAGCAAATCGCGCACCGCATGGAAGACGTGTTTCGCGCTCTTTACCGCCAGGACAAAGAAATCGATCGAGATGTCGAAGGGCTACTCCTGCAAGCATTTGACAGCTTGCGAGTTCCCATTATCGAGCAGATTGAGACAGGATCTTACGATGCCGAGACTGCCATTGAGAATGCCGAACCGATTTTTAGCGTACTCGAAAACTATTTGGGAGATAGTCTTGGTGCAGATTTAGAGCTGCCGACTGCCGCCGAGCTTGGTTTTGACATCGCCCAAGTTGTATTTTCTGGCGATGTCACGATGGGCATCCAACGTTTACAAGCAGTGCTTGCTCACCCAGAAATCAAGCAAGAAATTAGCGGCGAATTTCGCGCCCAAGCGGAAGTATTTGCAGGGATCGGGGAGCTGTTAAATTTACCTGGTTTCAGCGCGATCGCCAACCATACACTCTTAGCTTTGGATGCTAATCCCAATAATCCCACAGCAGTAGGCCAAGCAGCTGTAGAAAACTTTCTCGCAGCACAGGCAGCAGTCTTAGCAGGCGATCGCACCACTGGTGGTACTCCTAGCGATCGGCTTTTAGCTCTTATCCAACCTGGTGCCAGCATCGAAACACTTGACACTTCGGCTAGCAGCAATATCGCCGATACCGACAATCTCGATTTGTCAGCCATGTTTGCCGATGCCCAAGGCACTGAAGATCTAACTACAGATCTAAATGCCCCAAATGCCTTCGCCAATTTTGGTGGCGACCTGGAAAGCAATTTAGGCTTAGATAGCGATCTTCCCGCTAGCACTGATTTTAGCGATCTAGGCAGTATGTTTGCCGAAGATGAACCTAGCTTGTTCGGAGATCTTACTGATAACTTTACGAACAGTTTTGGTAATGATTTTAGTGACGAGGGTTTTATCAACTTAGATAATAACGTTGAAAATCCGACAGAATTCCCCGAACTCTTACCTGGCGATCGCCAACAGAACAAACAGGAAACAGCAAGCCAATCAGACTTTAATTTAACTGGTCTAGATGCCCTGATTGCCAATGTCGAACCAGACGCATTTTCCGCATTTGAATCTGTGACATTTGAGGACGATACAGACCTTAAAGCGACCTCTATCTCGTCTTTGGAAGATCTATTCAGTGTTGTGGGCGAGATTGAAGAAGCTGGTATCGAGCTGTTGGAACCCACAAACGTTCCCGAGCCTAAACCAGCTGAAATCATCTCCGAGCCTTATGTTCCCAAAAATAGAAGTAAAACTGAAAAGCGTCAGGCCAAGAAATCTAGTGACGTAGAGATTGGTATTGAGTCATCTGCATCTGCACAGATCTCCGCTAGTATGGTGAGAGTCGATTTAACTCGCCTCGAACGTATCAGCAACCTCGTGGGCGAGTTGGTTACACAAGAGAATGGCACGATGCTGCGGAGCCAGCAACTACAGGAAACTCTACGCACCCTGCAAAGTCGGTTCAAGAAATTCGAGAAAATTGCTAAGGAATTAGAGAAATGGGTTGATACCAGCCAAATATCACAAGTGAGAAGCCAAAACTCAGAATCTCAAGCTCGAGTTGCCCCTGTTACATCGACCTCAATACCTGCTACTAGCTCCGCATTAACCGAATTAGCTAGCTTCGATCCACTCTTAATGGATTCCTACAGCTATGTCTACACCGTAGTCCAAGAAGCAGTCGAGGAAATCGCCCAAATGGGAGAGACAATGCAAGATATGTCTCTTCTAACCCAGCAAGCCCAACAAGCACAAACTAGTAAGCAGCAAACCCTGAAACAGGTTCGCAACGATATTCTGTGGGCAAGAATGATGCCCCTCGGCGAAATACTACAGCGATTCCCACGCATGGTGAGGGACTTATCAGCCAAGAATGATAAACAAGTGAGGTTGAAAACATACGGCACGAATACTCTGGTGGATAAGGCCGTACTAGAGAAGCTGTTCGATCCTCTGGTTCACTTGATCCGAAATGCCTTCGATCATGGCACCGAGCAAACTCAGGCGCGGGCGAAACAAGGGAAAATAGCTGAAGCAACTATCGAAATTCGTGCTTATCACCGAGGCAACCAAACCTACATCGAAATACGCGATGATGGCAGAGGTATAGATCTTCAGAAAGTGCGAGAATCGGCGATCTCGAAAGAAGTAATGACCCCCGAAGCCGCCGCCGCCGCTACCCAAACCGAACTATATGATTTGCTTTTCTCTCCCAGCTTCTCCACCGCCGACAAAGTGAGCGAACTCTCGGGTCGAGGCATGGGTTTATCGGCGGTGCGATCGCAGATCGTCAGTTTAAAGGGTAGTATTGCAATCAACTCAGAAGTTGGACAGGGAACTACTTTTACTATTCGCCTACCACTAACCCTCACAATTGCAAAACTCCTAATATTTAGCATTAATGGGAAGTTAATGGCAATCCCAGTAGATACCCTGTCGGGAATTGTTACTGCGAAAGAATCTGAAATCGTAACCCTACAAGGAAGACAGTTCTATCGATATCGTGCTGAGATTAGTAGTAACGACGGCTCGGAAATCGAATCAAATGAAGAGAATACCGCCAACACCAAAATAGATAGAGTCATCCCTCTTTACCCTCACTCTGAATTTAACTATTTATATCCTTTGCCGAAAGGTGCGGAAGAACAGATATCTTCGATGTCTTTACCTGAAGACAGTGGCATACCTTTGTTGCTAGTTTCTAGTGGTGAGAAAACTATTGCCGTGGAAGTAGACCAAATCTTAAGCGAGCAGGAACTAGTCATCAAACCATTTGGGAAAGGAGTTGCGTCACCTTCTTATATCTATGGATGTACGATCCAGGGTGATGGCTCCATGCTACCTGTAGTTGATGGTCTAGTCCTCGTATCAAGACTCTTACAACAATCAGGCGGCTCGGTCGGGGGCACCTTTGAACCTAGCAAATCTGGATATGCTAAGCCTCCAGTTACTGTAGTTCAGCAAGAAGCGGCCACCATTCTGGTTGTAGATGATTCGCTCACAACTCGTCAAACGCTTGCTTTAACTTTAAAGAAAGCTGGCTATCGCATTATCCAAGCCGGCGATGGTAGAGAAGCCTTAGATAAACTTAAACAGGAATCCGGAATTGATGCAATATTCAGCGATGTGGAAATGCCTCGTATGAATGGTTTTGAGTTTCTGAGTCAATGTCGCCAGGATCCTACATATGCAGATATCCCGATCATTATGTTAACTTCCCGTTCTGGGGAAAAACATCGCTCTTTAGCTAAGTTGCTGAAAGCTACGGCATATCTTACAAAGCCCTATCTTGAGCAGGATCTATTAAAAACCCTACAATCTTGTCTAGAAAAGCAACCTGTTATCGCTACTAGATAACCCTAAATTCATCCTATCTAAAATAATGCAGATACTATGCTGATAACTAAGGCAGATAAAGCTACTACCAAGCTCCTGATTTTTTCTGTAGGAAAGCTATATGTAGCTGTGCCACTAGATGAGGTAATCAAGGTCATTCGCACTCCAGAAATCTTCCAGAGTGGTGAAAAAACGCTTGGCATGTCCCACTTTGAGGGTAGTGAAGTACTAGTTGTAGATCTACACCGTGAAATTATGGGGGGTTCTCTGCCCTCTAACCGATATCTAATTGTGATGCAGGGCGAAGTAGAAGATCTCTTCGGGATTCCAGTATCTGGATTACCGATCATGAAGGATGTACTCCTGAAAAATGTGCATTCCATCACAAATGAATACCGCGATCGCGATACCCTAGGAGTCGCCAGCCACATGGTTCAGCTCCCGATCAATAATGAAGTACAGACAATATTTCTCCTCTCCTCTGAGAAGTTGCTTACAATTATTCGCAACCAAAAATGAACTGGGCAAAAAATTCAAGAAATTCATGAAAACCTCATGAGTTCCTCAAGTTTTTCTCCTATAACTAAGGTATGGCTCAAGGAGCTCACCTAGCAATCGGTTGCGATCGCAAAATCAGGAGGAAGAATCTATGCTGCAAACCGTTATCGATCGAGATTTTACCAAGGCTCCCAAAGAACAAGCACTGGTACTACAACTAGAAGAAGTAGGTATAGACGATATTCCCTTAGTTGGCGGCAAAAATGCCTCTCTAGGTGAAATGCTGCAACAGTTATCACCTCAGGGAATTCGCGTTCCTACAGGATTTGCAACGACGGCCTTCGCTTATCGTTACTTTATTCAGACAGCAGGATTAGAAGCAAAACTAAGAATATTATTTGCCGATCTGGATGTAGAGGATATAAATAACTTACGCTCCGTCGGCAGACAAGCGCGATCGCTCTTATTAGAAACACCCTTTCCGCAAGATCTACAAGATGCGATCGCTGATGCCTATAACAATCTTTGCCAGGACTATGGTGCCGATACCGACGTGGCAGTACGCTCTAGCGCTACGGCTGAAGATCTCCCCGATGCCAGTTTCGCAGGACAACAGGAAACCTACCTTAACGTCCACGGATTAAAAGCGGTTTTAGATGCCTGCCATTGTTGCTTTGCTTCCATTTTTACCGATCGCGCTATTTCCTATCGCACAATAAAGGGCTTCGATCATTTCAATATTGCCCTATCTGTGGGCGTGCAGAAGATGGTGCGTTCTGACCTTGCCGCTTCTGGCGTGATTTTCTCCATCGATACAGAAACTGGCTTTAAAAATGCCGTGCTGGTTACGGCTGCCTATGGTCTCGGCGAAAACGTCGTGCAGGGCGCTGTGAATCCCGACGAATACTTTGTATTTAAGCCCACATTGGCACAGGGATTTCGCCCCATTATTACCAAACGCCTGGGCACGAAAGAACTCAAAATGATCTATGACGTAGGTGGTACGAAGCAAACTAAAAACGTATCCGTTCCGAACTCAGACAGGGGTAAATACGCAATTACCGATGACGAAATCCTAGAACTAGCAAAATGGACTTGTGCGATCGAAGCGCATTACTCGCGCGTCAGAGGTCAAGATACGCCCATGGATATTGAATGGGCAAAAGATGGTATTACTGGCGAGTTATTTATCGTTCAGGCGCGACCTGAAACCGTGCAATCGCAGAAATCAGGTAACATTCTGCGCAACTATAAGCTCAATGGTAGCAGCAACATCCTGGTCAGAGGTAGGGCGGTTGGTGAAGCGATCGCCCAGGGTAAAGCGCATATAATTTTAGACGCGCACAATATCGACGAATTCCAGGCGGGTGAAGTGCTGGTCACCAACAAAACCGACCCAGACTGGGAACCAATCATGAAGAGAGCGAGTGCGATCGTAACTAACCAGGGTGGTCGCACCTGCCATGCGGCAATTATTGCTCGCGAAATGGGCATTCCCGCGATCGTGGGCTGCGGTGATGCGACCGAGCGCCTCAGTAACGATCGAGCTGTGACGATATCGTGCGCAGAAGGTGAAGAAGGCAGGGTGTATGCGGATCTATTACCCTTCGAGATCCAAGAAACAAAGTTGGATAACTTACCTAAACTCAAGACCAAGATCCTGATGAATGTTGGTAATCCTGAAGAAGCCTTTAGTCTATCGTCGATTCCCTGCGATGGGGTGGGATTAGCGCGGTTAGAGTTTATCATCGCCAACCATATTAAGGTGCATCCGCTGGCACTAATCCATTTTGATGCGATCGCCGATCCAATCGCAAAAGCAGAGATTGCCGCACTAACCGCACTCTATGAGTGCAAATCAGACTTCTTTATCGATAAGCTAGCGCAAGGCATCGCCACGATCGCCGCCGCCTTTTATCCCAACCCTGTGGTAGTGCGGATGTCTGACTTCAAGAGCAACGAGTATGCCAACCTACTTGGCGGCAAGCAATTTGAGCCGCACGAAGAGAATCCCATGATTGGTTGGCGGGGTGCCTCGCGTTACTACGATCCCAAATATCGCGAAGCCTATGGATTGGAATGTCAGGCAATGAAGCGCGTCAGAGACGAAATGGGCTTGACAAATGTAATTCCCATGATTCCTTTCTGTCGCACACCGGAGGAAGGTCGTAAGGTGATCGCCGAAATGGAAAAACACGGTCTCAAACGCGGCGAGAATGGTTTGCAAGTCTATGTAATGTGCGAAATCCCCAGCAACGTGATCCTAGCGGATCAATTTAGTGAGGTATTTGATGGCTTCTCAATTGGTTCCAACGATCTGACACAACTGACGCTGGGACTCGATCGCGACTCAGCACTAGTCGCGCATATCTTTGACGAACGTAACGAGGGTGTGAAGGAGATTGTGCGTATGGCGATCGCCAAGGCAAAGCAAAATGGACGCAAGATTGGTATTTGCGGTCAAGCTCCTAGTGATTATCCTGAGTTTGCCAGCTTCCTAGTAGAACAGGGTATTGACTCAATCAGCCTGAATCCCGACTCAGTGTTAAAAACAATGCTGGAGATTGCCAAGGTTGAGCAACGACTCAATACAGTAAGCTGACTCCGACTATTATGAGAGCAATTCGTACTTCTTTAGCCTCTCTTGCAACTCCTGTTTTGGCAATCTCACACTCTCATCCGCTTGAAATTTTAGTAAAGCATCATGCAGTTGTTTAGGAGTTGCAGCCTGGTGAGAATATAGCAGATCGATGACCCATAGTACTCCATGAACTTCAATGGTAGACACAACGGCTAATTCTCTTAGTCGGCGATCTCCAGTTAACAAAATGCTGTTTGCGGTTTGTTTAGCAAGTACAAAAGCGAAACAATCATTTACTGATAATTTGCGGTTATTTTTTGCTACAGACTGAACCTCCATAACTCCTGGAGAATTTAGGCTCATTATGTTCAATCCCTGTACTTTTAGCTGAGTTTTTTCATCTTCAGTAAAACTAATTAACTCTTCCTCAAAAAGCACATCTGGAATGCCTATTTCATAAGGGATTTGCAAAAAAGCCTCCAACAAATTGGCTTTACGGAGATCTAAAAGACATGATGTATCGCTAATTACAACCCTCATTGATCGGTATCAGGCCCTCTTAAACCGATTCTGACATCATCAATTGGAATTCGCAATAATTCAGCCGCTTTTGGAATTGAAATTAGGTCTTCGGCTAAAGCGCGGTAGCACAAGCGCTCTAAACGATGTGGCATCTCACATTCACCTCTTACTTGTTCTAATTGCACTGGCTCAACACTACGCCAGCCACGAGCTATAGTTTGAACGATGTGGATAAACTTGCCATCAGAAATAATGCCAATATCTCTTAACCTCACAAGCAGAGCCATACCGCTCACACGGTAAATTTGCTTCAAGCCAATTAGTTCTTCGTATCCGATCAGACTACGATGGTTACCTACTTCATGTTCTATGTGAGAGCGCGGCATCAAAAAAGAACCAGCAAAATAATTAGATGCTTTTTCCTCGTCTTTCTCAGTTAAATGTTTTGGATCAATTAGTCTATGACAAAGCTCATGAGCCAATGTAAGACGACGGCGTTCAAGGGAAAATTTCTGGTTAACAACGATTACTGGCAAGCCATTCAAATTTTCTCCCTTCACGATACAAGTAAAACCTGAAACTCGATCTGGAAGATCGACAATTAAAACTTTAAGCCCTTTTTCTTCAAGTAGCTCTGTCATATTAGGTATGGGATCAGAGCCAAGTTGCCATTTTTCTCTCACTTCAATAGCAAGGTTTTCGGCTTCCTCAATAGTACTAATTGCCCTAGGTTCAACTATTGGAGCTTCCCAATTTGTCCCATCTAGTTCAAGAATCTGTTCAATTTGGATGTAACGTTCAATCCACTCAATAACTTCGGTTTCTACCCGAGAACGATCTTTTAAAGTGGTATTGGCTTTAGAACGAAAGTCAACAGAAGTTAGCTCAATCTCTTGAGTATCCATCAAATATGGAACAGATACCCCTAGAGCTTTGCTAAGTGCAATCAAAACATCTGAGCTTGGAACCATTTCACCGCGTTCGTATTTACCGATCGCCTGGGCACTAACTTTTCCATCAAGGGCATCAGCTAAACCGCGTAAGGAGTAGCCGAATTTCTTGCGGGCTAACTTTATACGGGAGCCTATCATAATAAATCAGGTTTACATTTTTGTATTATTATATATATTGTAAACCTAAATAAATAGGTATGCGATCGCTTTATCCTCCTATCGAACCTTACAACCAGGGAATCCTGCAAGTTTCCCAACTGCATCGGATCTATTTTGAAGAGTCGGGCAACCCAGCCGGAAAGCCCGTAGTTTTTCTGCACGGTGGCCCTGGGGGCGGTAGTGTGCCGATCTATCGCCAGTATTTCGATCCCATGCTTTGGCGTATTGTTTTGTTCGATCAGCGCGGCTGTGGTAAAAGTACACCCCATGCGGAGTTACGCGAAAACACCACCTGGGATTTAATCGCCGATATCGAGAAGCTCAGAGAATATCTCGGTATCGAGCAATGGGTAGTATTTGGCGGGAGTTGGGGTAGTACGCTTTCGCTTGCTTATGCCGAAACCCATAGCGATCGCGTCCAAGGTCTAATCCTGCGCGGCATATTTCTGCTCAGACAAAAAGAACTGCAATGGTTCTATCAAGAAGGCACAAGCAATATTTTCCCCGATGCTTGGCAGGAGTATCTCAAGCCCATCCCACAAAGAGATCGCCACGATCTAATCTCTGCCTATTACCGCCGCTTAACTAGCGAAGACCCACAAATACGCCTAGAAGCTGCCCGCGCCTGGTCAATCTGGGAAGCCAGCACTAGCAAGTTATTGGTAGAC
>JANMRU010000499.1:0-4030 GCA_031388585.1 Pseudanabaena sp. SOY_30_concoct_251
TGGCCGATCGCATCCGGTAGTAGGCGATCTGGATTAGAAGCATCTTGTGCGATTCGGGTCAGCCAGTCTGAAATTGCCGATCTATTTGCTTCGATTTGATTAAATCCGATCGCGCGGCGATCGCCCAAGGCAGAATCATCCGATGCGCCATCAGTACCACGAAATACCAAAACTGGCGGCTTATCGGACGTAGTCGAGACCAATCCCACGGCATGAAAACCCGTTGTCGGATCGTCGAAGCTGCGATCGATGCGATAACCAACTGAATTCAAAAAAAGTGTAACTTGAGATTGAAATTCAGGGCGATCGTCAACGTAGGCAATTAGTTTAGCTAGAGATTCGTAAACAGCTGGTGATGCACTCATAACTTGAATTTTACCGTTAATTGTTTACTGAAACTGACGGGCGTGGAATTGTGCGTAACGTCCTGCTTGAGCGATCAATTCATCGTGATTACCCGATTCAATGATTCTACCTTGCTCTAACACGAAGATGCGATCGCTATTTCTCACAGTCGCTAAACGATGGGCAATTACAAATACTGTGCGCCCTTGCATCACTCGTTGCAGAGCCTCTTGCACCAATGCTTCCGATTCAGCATCCAAAGCCGAAGTCGCTTCATCAAGGATCAGAATTTTAGGATTGTGCAGAACCGCACGGGCGATCGCAATTCTCTGTTTCTGTCCGCCCGAAAGATTTACGCCCCTTTCACCTACCCAAGTTTGATATCCTTCTGGAAACTGAGAGATGAAATCGTGGGCATTGGCAATCTTGGCTGCGGCTTGGACTGCTTCTAGCTCGAAGTTCTCTTGGCCAAAAGCAATATTAGAAGCGATCGTGCCTGAGAATAGAGTAGTTTCCTGAGGCACGATCGCCATTTGTTGCCTTAAACTTCTTAAAGTCACATCTTTAATATCGATGCCATCAATCAGAATCTTGCCTGATTTGGGGTCGTGGAAACGCATTAATAGATTGACGAGCGTGGATTTCCCCGCACCAGAAGAACCAACTAAAGCAATGACTTCACCAGGAAATGTGAGGAAGCTAATATCTTTTAAGACAGGTTGATCGCTCTGATAATGGAACTGCACTTGCTGATATTCCACCTTGCCTGTAACGGTTGGTAATTCGGTAGCATTCGGCTTTTCTGTGACAACGGGACGGATTTGAAATAGCTCAAAGATGCGATCGCATGATGCTTCAGCTTGCTTAATCTCGTTGTAATTGCTAGTCACATTGCGAATAGGATCGGTAATTAAGGCTACAGCAGCACAAAATGCGACAAATTGACTGGCCTTGAGCTGCCCTTGCGAAATTTGCCATACTCCCAGCCAAATTAGAATAATAATGCCCGCCGCTTGCAGCAGGCTGATGATGGGATATTGGATCGCTCTAATTTTGTCTGTGGCATACTTGCGTTGGCGATTTTGCTCCGCTTCATTGCGAAATCGTTTGATCTCATAACCTTCAGCCGCAAACGCTCTAACAAGGCGAATACCATTAAAAACTTCCGACAATAAAGAAGAGAGATTAGATATCTGATCTTGGCTGCGACGAGTCAGAGATAACATGCGATCGCCAAACCAAGCAACCAAGACAGCTAAGGCAGGCGCAACCAAGAAGACCGTCAAAGTTAGCACCCAGTTGAGATAGATCATGTAGGCTAAAATGAAGATCAGTTGCAACACCGAAGGGATGAACTGATGGAAGAATTTACCTATGACCTCGGCAATGCGATCAATATCCTCTGTTAAGCGATAGGAAAGGTCACCAGTACGGGCTTCAGCAAAATAATCCAAATCTAAACTGTGGAGGTGAGCATAGACTTCTACACGCAAATCTAGTGCAACTTTTAGAGCTGCATCTGACATCAGGGCATCCTGTCCATACTGAAATATTCCCTGCACGACAAATAGCAACAGGGTAAAGCCCGAAATTCGGGTAATTCCGGCGACATCTCCTGCGGCAAAAGCCTCAGACACCAGACCAAAAATGTGTGCCAATAGGGGCATACCGCCGATGTAGAACAGCGTACAAATAAATGCTTTGGTAATCAGCAACCAGTGCGGACGAATATAGGTGCTTAGTTGCCAATAGGAAGATCGCTTACTCAATGCAGACTCAACTCGCTCCAGATTATTTGCTCAAACCAATCTACCGTCATATCTACACGCAATGCTAGCGAACTAGATTTTTCTGATCGCAGGTTCCAGATCGCTGTAGTACGAATGCAACCATGAACCTCTGATATCACAAGGCTTTCAAAAAGCTAAAAGCTAATCTTGCCAGAGTTATGCTTTTTTTGATCTGCCACTCAGGTTAACTCATGAATTCATGCCCATGCTGGCATATTGAGATCGCCCTCCACCCCAAAGCGCTGCGATCGCAACTATCATCATCAAAAATCAGTGTAAAATTCCAAAATTGCGCCAAAAGGCGATAACTGATCCCCCTGAGCAATTTATGGTCGTAATATGAACGCGGTCGAAATCGAAGAAGCTGTTTCCAAGCTCGCTGAAGCACCTTTTGACCCAGTGGCTTTCCCCTTCGCTTTTCTTGAAGCCTTTGGCAACAAGTCAACCACCCTCAAAAGGCTCCAAAGCAAAAGCAGTAGTACGAACCAATCCGATCTTCCGAGCGGTATACTTCAGCGCAATCATATTCACTTGAAGGTTTGCTCGGAAGGTGAGGTGACAAGTACCCTCACGGCTTTGCGAGAAAGCCCCGCGACTGCCCGGCAGAAGGCTAAGTTTATCCTCGCTACCGATGGCAAAAGCCTTGAGGCGGAAAATTTGGCAGATGGGGAGACGATCGCCTGCGACTACCCCGACTTTCATGACCATTTGGGTTTTTTCCTGGCGCTGGCGGGGATTACGACGGTTAAGCAGATTCGGGAGAATGCGTTTGATATTAAGGCGACGGGGCGGCTGAATCGTCTCTATATTGAGCTACTGAAGGATAACCCGGACTGGGATGGGGCCGATCGCCGAGAGGATCTGAACCACTTCATTGCTCGGTTGATTTTCTGTTTTTTTGCGGAGGATACGAGTATTTTCCACGGCGATCGCCTGTTCACTGACACGATCGCGCAGATGAGCGATTCCTCGAATACGCACGAGGTGCTATCTGAGATGTTTTGGGCGATGTGTACGCCGCCCGTTGAGAGGCATACGGCTCAGATTCGCAATTGGGCAAATGTGTTTCCCTATGTGAATGGGGGGCTATTTTCGGAGGATCTCCCTCATCCCCTAACCCCTTCTTCCATGCAGGGAGAAGAGGGACAAGAAGCTCTTGCTCCCCTCTCCCGTTCTGGGAGAGGGGCTGGGGGTGAGGGTCTTCATGTGGATGTGCCTCGCTTTAGCAAGATTGCGCGATCGTACCTGCTGCATGTGGGCAATCTCGACTGGACGAAGATCAATCCCGATATTTTCGGGTCGATGATTCAGGCGGTGGCGGATGATGAGGAGCGCGGGGCGTTGGGGATGCACTATACGAGTGTGCCCAATATCCTCAAGGTACTGAATCCGCTGTTTTTGGATGATTTGCGCGGTCAGCTAGAGGCGGCGGCGGACAACGCCCGTAAGTTGCTGAATTTGCGGCAACGGATGGCTCGGATTCGGGTTTTCGATCCTGCCTGTGGCTCTGGTAATTTTCTGGTGATTGCTTACAAGGAGATGCGCGAAATTGAGGCGGAGATTAACCGTCTTCGAGGTGAGCCAGATCGCCGCTCCGACATCCCACTGACGAATTTTCGCGGGATTGAAATCCGTCACTTTTCTACGGAGATTGCGCGGTTGGCGTTGATTATTGCGGAGTATCAGTGTGATGTGCGCTATCGGGGACCAAAGCTGGCGCTGTTGGAGTTTTTGCCGTTGAAGGATGATAATTGGATTACCTGTGGGAATGCGTTGCGGTTGGATTGGTTGAGTCTTTGCCCACCGACAGGGACGGGGGTCAAGGTGCAGCGGGAGGATTTGGATTTATTTAGTTTGCCCAATGAGGAGGCGGAGATTGATTTTGAGAATGAGGG
>JANMRU010000018.1:0-2046 GCA_031388585.1 Pseudanabaena sp. SOY_30_concoct_251
AAAACCGGAATTTTGCTGCATCGATCTATTGATGAGTTTACAGATTCTCATTTAGTAAATCGTGATTCTTCGCGTTTGCTTCAGCCCTATTTTGGAAAATACAGTTCGGTGGTAACCGATGTGATGAATGATCACAAATCGAAGCCACCAAAGAATTAACCCTAGAGAATTTCCCTTTGTTATTTGAAATCTGGGAAAAAATCAGCCATAAAACCCGCTATTCGGTTAATTATGACACCGAAGATTTAATCGATAAAACCGTTGCTGAACTACAAAATTTTAATCAAGTTCCCCTAACCAAACGCCCCCAATTAGAAAGCAAAACAGTCCGTCTAGATCTAACCAATCAAGGCATAGAAGGAGTTTTACAAAATACCAGCATCAAATACGCTGATGAAATCCGCTATCAAATCCCTGATGTCTATGGCTATATCCAAAGCAAAGTTGATCTTACCCGCAATACCATTTTTGAGATTTTGAAGCGATGCGATCGCCACCATGAACTAGAAATTAATCCCCAAATGTTTCTCGATAATGTCGTAGCAGCGATCAAGCGCAATCTCAATGCTCTATTAGTCGCAGGGATTCGCTATGAACAGATTAATGGACAACGATATGAGATGAAATTATTTGAACTAGAAGAGATTGAAACCTGTCTAGAAAACCTATTTGCAGTCACCAAAACCGATAAGACTGTTTTTAACTATATCCAATTCGATAGCACTATTGAGAGCGATTTTGCTAGAGATTGTGAAGCCGATGAAAAAGTAAAATTCTTTTTCAAATTACCCAAAGCCTTCAAAATCCCCACACCCATAGGCAACTATACCCCTGACTGGGCAGTAATTTTAGAGCAAGATCATCGCATTTATTTTGTCGCTGAGACTAAAGGCACATTAGATCATCAAGCATTACGAGAGCTAGAGAAGATGAAAATTAGTTGTGGTGAAAAACACTTTGCTCTATTCGAGCCTTTGGGTGTGCAATACAGATTAGCAGTGACAACTAGAGATCTGTATTAGCTGCTTAATAGGTTTCTGGTCAATCATAGCAAAGCTATAGTCAGCCATTGCTTAGCTAAAGGGATAGATGCTCAAACACCCGTTTCATGCTGGCGAAAAAGACGTAAATTAAGTCGATCATGCTTTAACTGTCCAAAGTCCTTTTTCAACATGTAAGCGATCGCCTAATTCTTGATCGACAGAACTAATTAAGGTCAAAAACAATTCAAGAATGTGGCTCCCTGTAAGAAATTCAGGATAAATCGATGTTTTGGGAATAAAATTAACAACTAAGCTATGAGGCATATTTCATAACTCCACATCCTCATAAATATCGGAAAGGGCGATCGCCAAATCAATCGATCGCAAATCCAATCTATCTCCCGTCCCCAAACTCTGCACTAACCAACCACCATCTAGATCCTTGCGATAGAGTTCCACTTTCACCTCAGACTGCGAAACTAAAACATATTCCTGCAAAGATTCCAATTTCTGATAGTTAAATAGCTTCTCGCGTCGATCTAGCGAAGCCGTTGACTGAGAAAGCACTTCCACGAGCAAACATGGCTTCTGTTTTACATATTGGTCGCTATCGGTGCGATCGCAAACAACCATCACATCAGGATAATAAGTTGCATTGTTTGCCGCCGCGATCGTCAACTTCATATCTGATGAAAACACGCGGCAAGGTTTACCGCGCAAATGAGATCGAAACCGCGAGAATAGACTTCCTACAATCAAATTATGATTTTCGCTTGCCCCAGCCATCGCAAAAGCTTGACCATTCACAAACTCATGTTTAACTTCGTTCTCATGCTCATAGGCAAGATATTCGGCATAGGTCAAGTCGGGTTGTCTAGCAAACATCGCTTACTCCATAAAATATAGATTTACTACTTACAGAATACCTATACTCATTATTTAGTTTCTCGCTAACTCAGTTGAGTTGACTCAGATTTTCATATAATCGCACCCCAATATTTTGGAAATAATTCATATATGCATAGTAAGTAAATATCTTTAGTTATTTTTTTTTAAAAAACAA
>JANMRU010000059.1:0-3773 GCA_031388585.1 Pseudanabaena sp. SOY_30_concoct_251
CCCCTGTTTCAATGTCAATAGCAACTATTTTGCCATGATTGCCTGCTTCGACTTGTGGACGTATTTGGGTTTGGTAAATCAGATCGCCCCGTTGGGCGAACTCTTCTTTACTATAGCGGGGTTGACGGACTGCCATAATTACAATTATCCTCGATCAATACCTTATCTGGCATTATAACTGACCAGAAACTGCTCCGAAGTAATTGCTCTAATTCAAACAAAAATAAGGCGCGTTACATTTCATTAACGCACCCTGCTGGCTAATTTCAAGTTTTGAGTTGAGGTTAAGTCATGTGCTGTCCAACTATATTCTGTATTGCTTTCCATACGTTTTTTGGAGTTTTATGTTTCAGAGGTATTCCCAATAGTTCTCTTCGGCTTCGTCACTATCGTCTGCGTAAAGATTTCCAATGTCTTTTCGTAACTGAAGTCTGAAATTGTTGCGAGCTTTCCAAATCTTTGTTGCTTGTTCCTCTGTGTACTGATCTCCATTACCTGGGTTCTTACCTAATGCTTTTCGGAGTTCCCAGTACGCTCTTAGCGCATCTCTGGACAGGAAAATACCAGCATCTTGATCTACCCATCTATTGATCTCGTCTCTTATTATCTTGAGGGTTTCTGGGGGTGGCAGATATTGTGGCTTTTTTACCCTTCTTAATCTTCCAAGAATTCTATAACCTTCAGGATAGAGTCGTATTCTTTGCTCATAGATGCGACCTGCAAACTCATGACGAATTTCGCGCTCCAATCTTTTTTGACTACTTCTAACTTGATGTAATGAAACAAAATAGCCAATCAGAGAAACCAAAAGCGACACAACCCCGGCAATGATCGCGACAAGAATTGTATCTGACAGAATCATAGGCAGTGATTTAAGGTCTAACGACTCAAATCACCGGCATCTGATCGCTTGTGTTTTCGCAGACTAAAGCTAGGATGTCCGGTGCATTTGAATTGTTAGCTTTGCAACTCATCGTCAACTTCTTTTGCTTTCGCTTTTCATCGTCTATCTTGAATTATGAACCTCCCTAAAGTAGAGCCTTTGGGCGTTTTAGAACTCACCGTTCATTGTGAACGACGCAGCCACGCAGATCTGACGGTTATCCGCCCTATGCTTCCATATTGAAGATCGCTAAAGTGTCAATAAATCGTTGCAAAAGTTAACACATAGGGGTTCTTTTAGAATGCATAACTCCACAGACCCCAATATCCCTGAGCTAAACATGGATCATCTCCAGCAGCTCATTAGGCAGCAGACCCAGCGCCGTCCGATCTTCGAGAATATTGCTGTTCTTGGTTGCGGCTACGTGGGGAGCCCATTGGCCGACTACTGGCAAGATCGGGGACACTATGTTACCGGCACGACTACGAGCAGGGAACGAGTCGCTTCACTTGCTGCCGCTATCTCCAAAGTCGTCTTGATGAAAGGGGATGATATCGCTGCTGTACGGTCTCTACTCCAAGGTCAAGATACCTTGGTGGTGAGTGTTGCACCCACTGGCTTCCAAGAAGCTAAACCAGCGGATTATGAAGCGACTTACCTCGCCACAGCCAAGAATTTGGTCGAGGGCTTGAAACAATCTCCTAACTTGACGCAAGTCATCTATCTAAGTAGCTGTTCTGTTTATGGCGATCAGCAAGGAGATTGGGTTGATGAGACCTCCCTGGTTAGCCCTTTAGATTATAAAAGTCAGGTACTGTGTGAAGCTGAAGAAATAATTTTACAGGCAGCTAACGAGTATCAGAAGGTCTGTGTGTTGAGACTGGGGGGAATTTATGGCCCTGGTCGAGATTTAGTTAACATGTTTGGCGATTTAGCTGGTTCGACCGTGCCGGGCAAGGGCGATCGCTTTATCAACTGGGTTCATCTTGATGACATTATCGGAGCGATCGATTTCATTCGGCTAAATGAACTTGGGGGGATTTACAACCTTGTAGACGATAGTCGTCTGACAGTTAAAGAACAAGTCAAGCTTGTTTGTTCTCACTACAACTTGCCACCTGTAAATTGGGACTCTTCCAGATTGAGTGTTCAGCGCAAAAGTGTACAAGTTTGTAATGAGAAGCTCAAAACCGCAGGATATGAACTGATTCACCCCCAACTTCTGGTCTGAACTAGAAGGATTCAGCAGCAATTGCAAATTCAGGCATGGTTCAAAACATCAGGTGGGAGGGTAACACTTTTACGCAAGAAGCTAAGGCACTTCTGCCATAGCTAGAAGGGATTCTAGCCTTTTAGCCTTTCTCAAAAGTGTTACCCTCGTTTGAACCATGCCCAGCTTCTCACTACGCCTCATCCACTATTTCCTGGGCGTTTTCGGAACCACCGATCGCCCCTCGCCACTGCCCTCACAACCCACCTTCTGGGCGCTCTCGCCACCACAACCAAGACTCAAACCACTGCCTCAACCGACAATTCTCTGGGCGGTTTCGGACGAACAGACAACCCCAAAGTACCAGTGCAAAGACTCTCTGCGGAACCAGCTAACGGCTTGCGGCTCACCGGACGCCGACACACTTTGCATCATAAACGATCAAGTAACAACGTTCCGAGTGCAGCCGCTTGTTAGCTTGCGTACGGAGACTCGACAATCAATCAAATTTCTAGAAAAACCGAAGAACTTTCAGGCTTGCGAACCAATTGAAGCAGCCGCATCGTACACTTTCACCATAAGTGTCATCGGATCAACAGGTGAAGCATTAAAACCACACTTCTCATAAAACTGCTTCGCATCTTCTGAGATAGCATGTACGAGAATTGCACGTATTCCTGCAATCTCAGAAGCTTTTAGAGTGCGAAGAATTGCATCTCGAAGCAGAGCACGCCCGATACCTTTCCCTTGCCAGTGACGATCAACTGCTAGTCGTCCGAACACCGTAACTGGGATAGGATCGGGCATATTACGCCGAACTCGACCTGTTGCAACAGTTTGTGCCACTGCTCCATTGGCCAGACAATAATACGCAACGACTAATTCACCAGCGCAAAGAACATAAATGCGTGAAGCTCCCTCTAACTCATTTTTCAGAGCACGACGCTTCAGCCATTCATCTAGCTGACTGTCGCCTGAGTCAAAACTGTCAATTCGATGTAATGAATTCAGTTTTTCAGGTGGGTGGAGCTTATCTTGATCCCCACCTAATCCCACGGAGCCTTGGTTGTCAGCAATGTGTGTAATTTCTCATTTCGAGTAGGTGGTGCATCCAGCAACGCCAAAAATTGCTTAAATTTAGGTTCATCTAACCCAAAGAAGCTACGGTCTAGAAGAACGTCTTGGGCTTTCTTATAAGATGACTCAAGCATAAACTCTGAGCGACTCTTGCCCTGCACTTCAGCCGCATGATCAATTAGATCACGTTGGTTTTGCTTAGCTCGGATATTGATTGTGACATCACGGGTCTGGCTAACTGACCCTTCACAGGCTGAGGCGTACATAGCGCTTACCTCTTTAATAGAAGACTTCTCTAATATAAGAGCTTTGTGCACACAATGTCAACACAATCCTGTGATTTTTTGACCATGGCTACAGTTAAACACAACTTGGGTCATTGCCTTAGCCATATCACAACGGCATTTTGAACTTAAACAGGCGACCTTTCGGTCACTGCTCTCAACCGATAATCCAGCCAGCTAACGATCCAATTGAGCTGCTGCTAGTAACTTTTGTGACAACACCAACCAACCTTCAGTCCGCTCCAATTGGGTGTTAGATTGCAGCCCGAGCCTCTTCCAAACAACTAAAAAGCTTTTCCATCATTTCAGCATCAACAAA
>JANMRU010000069.1:0-11835 GCA_031388585.1 Pseudanabaena sp. SOY_30_concoct_251
CAGCTATGTAGTTGTTAAAGCTCGCTTACCTTTACGCAGATTCAGGTTGTGCGAACAGTCTGCCACCATGCAAACAAATCAAGTCCAGTTAGTTGTTTCTATGCCGCAATTGGATAATTAACAAAGCTTAAAGATTCTTCAACCTCTCTTGCGCTTGGCAGTGATTGGAGGTAGGAAGCAAAAACTTTGTTATAAAGCGCGCCTTGTCTTTTTTGTTGTATAAGCGTCACCGCCTGCGCACCTGTCATACCCATATAAGTCAGGATCGCCCCAGCCAACAAAGCTGAGCGATTGTGCCCCATGCCACAATGCGAGAGTACGCTGTAGCCACTTTCGATCAGGCTAGCACCAAATTTTGCGGTCTGATGTAATCTTTGCAAGTCAGGCAAAGCTCTTTTATCTTCAAACGGGAAATAGATATAGAGTATGCGATCTGGGATGGTCGGAATACCTTTATCGATACCCCCCTCTAGATCGAAAATCGCTGTAATATTATTGTCTAAGATTGGCTTCCAGTCATCTATATCAGGTGAGATAAATAACTTGCCGTCTCGATCAATTTGATGAATGTCCATGGCTTTTCTCTCTCGTGAAGGTTTCTGGGAATCTTTATTCATATTCCCTGAATTTCACTGGATGGGATGCGATCGCGATCGCTAGAGAGTGACGATCTTCGTCAATCTGCGGGAACTTTAACCCCAAATACTGGAGTCTAGTAACTGTTGGCCCTGAAATGTAAATTTTGGCTGTCAGTTTTAGTCCTACTGCAAGACTGGCATAAAATAAAGTTGATAACAAAAAACAAATAAATATGTCTGAAGCGATTCAAGCTATTCTCGATAGTGAGGAAAGAAACGATCTAAAATCTTTTCTCAGTGATTTACGACATCAAGAAAAGCGGTACTTATTACGGAATGAGATTCTGGGATTCTATGTGGATTACTGCCAGAAATATCAAAAATCTGATGAATTCTGTCGCAACTCTAATCTCGGCAAATTACTTTACTATACCCAAGAGATTATTATCGAGAATGGGAACCTTTGCTTGATCATTCGTCCCAAGATCGCCAGCCAGGAAGTCTATCGGCTTACAGAAGACTTGAGTATTGAATTAGTCACTACACCTGAGTTACTGGATTTGCGCGATCGCCTGGTTAACCGCTATCACCCAAATGAAGGTGACGTTCTAGAACTAGATTTCCAACAGTTCTACGACTACTCGCCTACGATTCGCGACTCCAAAAATATTGGCAAGGGCGTGCAGTTTCTCAACCGCTACCTATCAAGCAAACTATTTCAAGACCCTAAGCAATGGCTTGAAAGTCTATTTCGATTTTTGCGCTTACACCAATATAACGGCAGTCAGTTGCTGATCAATGGGCAGATTCAATCGCACCAGCAACTTTCTGAACAGATAGAGAAAGCTCTTACCTATGTAAGTAATCTCGATCGCGAAGAACCCTATGAAAAATTTCGCTTTGCCCTGCAAGTTATGGGCTTTGAACCTGGTTGGGGTAATACCGCTGGCCGCGTCCGCGAAACACTTGAGATCCTAGATGAACTGATCGATTCTCCCGATCACCAAACTCTGGAAGGGTTTGTTTCTCGCATTCCCATGGTGTTTAAGATCGTCCTGGTGTCTATTCACGGCTGGTTTGGACAAGAAGGAGTCTTGGGTCGTCCTGATACGGGCGGTCAGGTTGTTTATATCCTCGATCAGGTAAAGAGCTTAGAAAAACAATTACAAGAAGACATTACCCTGGCTGGGTTAGATGTTCTGTCAGTCAAGCCAAAGGCGATTATCTTGACTCGGTTAATTCCCAATAGTGATGGTACGCTCTGCCATCAAAGGATAGAAAAGGTATCCGGGACTGATAATGCATGGATTTTGCGCGTCCCGTTTCGAGAATTTAATCCTAATATGACGCAAAACTGGATCTCGCGATTTGAGATTTGGCCTTATCTGGAAACCTTCACTGTTGATGCCGAGAAAGAGCTGCTTGCAGAAATGCATGGCAATCCCGATTTGATTATTGGCAACTATTCCGATGGGAATTTGGTAGCGTTTCTGTTGGCGCGGCGCATGAAAGTTACCCAGTGCAACATTGCACACGCTCTTGAGAAAACTAAATATCTATTCAGCAACCTCTACTGGCAAGATCTAGAAGATAAGTATCATTTCTCTCTCCAGTTTACAGCCGATCTAATTGCCATGAATGCGGCAAATTTTGTCGTCAGCAGTACTTATCAAGAAATCGTTGGCACTCCTGATGCTATTGGTCAGTATGAGTCTTACCAATGTTTCACAATGCCAGAACTGTATCATGTGGTGAATGGGATTGAACTACTTAGCCCCAAATTTAATGTGGTGCCACCTGGGGTAAATGAGAGTTACTACTTCCCTTACACGCGCTTAGAAGATCGGGTATTGGGCGATCGCGAACGACTAGAAGAAATGCTGTTTACCCTGGAAGACCCGACATGTATCTTTGGCAAACTGGTAAATCCGAATAAGCGCCCCATCTTTTCGATGGCAAGGCTCGATCGCATCAAAAATCTGACTGGTTTAGCAGAATGCTTTGGAAAAAGTAAGGAATTGCAAGAACATTGCAACTTGATTTTGGTGGCGGGCAAGTTACGCGTAGAAGAGTCCAGCGACAGCGAAGAACGCGATGAGATTGTCAAGCTCTACCAAATTATTGACGAGTACGATCTGCACGGCAAAATTCGTTGGCTAGGTGTGCGTCTATCGAAAACTGAATCAGGTGAAATCTACCGCGCGATCGCCGATCTCCAGGGTGTTTTTGTACAACCAGCTTTATTTGAAGCTTTTGGCTTAACGATTTTAGAAGCGATGATTTCGGGTTTACCGACTTTTGCAACTCAATTTGGCGGTCCTCTAGAAATCATTCAAAATAAAGTGAATGGATTCTATATTAACCCGACACATCTAGAAGAGACAGCCGAAAGGATTCTAGATTTTGTCACTAAGTGCGAGCAAGATCCTAGCCATTGGGTACAGATCTCGGAACAGGCGATCGCGCGCGTTTACAGTACCTATACATGGAAGATCCACACGACGAAATTACTATCATTAGCTCGAATTTACGGTTTCTGGAACTTCACGTCGAAGGAAAACCGCGAAGATCTACTACGCTATGTTGAGGCTCTGTTTCACTTGCTTTTCAAGCCCAGAGCACAAAAATTACTGGAGGAGCATCAACATCGTTAAAGAGAAATGATTTTCGGTGAGGATGTGACACACATGTCGTATCACATCCTCACTTTTTTAGCTCTGATAAGGATTGTCTATCCGATCGATAAAGACATTAGAAGCAAGCGGTAAGCGTCCAGGATTGAGTCTTTCCTCTGCGCCATAGCCAATCGGCACAAGCACGGCGATCGCTAGATCCACATTATCCGTAGCACCAATTACTGCCTTCACCTTCTCCTCAGCCCAGCCATTCATAAAGCAAGAGGATAGACCAAAGCTCTCGGCAGCCAAAACCAGATGCGTGGCCGCGATCGTAGCATCTTTAATCGCATACTCGCGGCTGCGATCACCTAATTTAGATTGGAAGTCTGGGATTGCAGTCTTGAGATAGTTTACTGCTTCTTGATTCAGCGCACCATTTTGCAATGCCTGCTGGTGAATTGGACTCAAGTCTTTCTCTCCCACCGTCAGATCGGCAGCAAAGACAAAGGTAACTGGTGCCTGCACAATTTGCTTTTGTCCCCAAGCTGCTTCAGATAGCGCTGCTTTCTGAGCTTCATCCTGAATTAAGACAATCCGCCAATCCTGTAAATTCCAACTACTTGGAGCAGACACCGTCAACTCGATCAAGCGCCTCAGCAGAGCAGGCTCAATTGCGTCGGGTTTGAAACTTTTCATCGAACGACGCTTCGCGATCGCAGCTGGTACGTCGAGAGGATGTGCAAGAGAATTAGCTGTTTGAGTATCCATTTAATTTTCCTAAAGAAGATTGAGATTGCTCTGGCTATTTAACAGATATTAGCGTACTTGTAATTCCATTTGAGGCTCAAGAGCTGGATAGTCAATGTAGCCCTTTTCATCACCACCGTAGAATGTTGCAGGATCTGGTTCGTTTAAGGGTGCACCTAAGCGGAATCGCTCTGGCAAATCAGGGTTAGCAATATATAACTTACCAAATGATACCAAATCGGCTGTCCCTTCAGACAGAGCAGCATTTGCCTTGTCGCGATCGTAGTCCCAATTAGCGATCGCAATACCCTTAAATGTGGGACGAAAGAAAGATACGGGAATAGCCGTTCCACCATATCTAAGATCGGCTTCGCTAGGCTCAAGTAGATGCAGATAGGCTAGATTAAATTGATTGAGACTATCGATCGCATAATTGAATGTTGTGGCAGGATCTGAGTCGGACATGTCGTTAAACGTACCGCTAGGTGAGAAACGTACACCAACGCGATCGCCTCCCCACACACTGCTTACCGCTTCCGTCACTTCTAACAGAAATCGCGCGCGATTCTCTAGCGAGCCACCATAGACATCAGTGCGATGATTTGTGCGATCGCGCAGGAATTGATCGATCAAATAGCCATTTGCGGCATGAATCTCAACACCATCAAAGCCAGCCTCTAGGGCATTTTTTGCTCCCTGGCGAAATTGCTCGACGATGCCTGGGATCTCTGAAATTTCTAAGGCGCGAGGAGTAACGAATGGTTGCATACCTGCGTAAGTTGCCGCTTCACCCTCTGGTGCGATCGCGCTGGGAGCGACTGGTAGCGCTCCATCTGGCTGTAGGGATGGGTGTGAGATGCGCCCAACATGCCAGAGTTGCAGAAAAATCCGTCCTCCACGGGCATGGACGGCATCGGTCACTAGCCGCCACCCTTCCACCTGGGCGGCGGAATGAATCCCAGGTGTAGCAGGATAGCCGACTCCTTGTGGTGAAACCTGCGTAGCCTCAGCAACAATCAAACCAGCCGATGCACGCTGGGCGTAATGGGTGGCATTCATCGCATTTGGGACATTGCCAGCACTAGCGCGATTGCGGGTTAATGGAGCCATCACAATGCGATTGGGTAAAGTATATGGGCCGACTTGAACGGGAGTGAGAAGATCTACCGACATGCTCTAAACCTCATAAACCAGTTAGTTTGATTATTCGAGTTTCCCGAACAATCAAACTATAGTATCAATTATGAGATAATGCAACCTATGCGGCTTCTTTATCATCCCGACAAAAAAGATATTTCCTTAGCAGGGGTTCTCTATGCTTTGGGCGACCCTGTGCGTCTAGAAATCGTCAAGCGACTAGCCGCGAATGGCGAGCTTCCCTGTGCGGCTTTAGGCTGTGAGGCTGACTATGCGATCGCCAGCGAAGAGGGCGCAAATCCAAAGTTAATCGCCAAGTCTACCATGTCGAATCACTTCAGAATTTTGCGCGAATCAGGGGTGCTCTATTCCCATAAAGAGGGCACGCAGCTGATTAATTCACTGCGTCGCAAAGATCTTGATAACCTCTTCCCTGGGTTACTCAATGCTGTCTTGCAGTCTGCAAGAGCAATCCTAGATGAAATGTAAATTGGGGGTTTGGGGGCATAGAAGAATTCTATTTAGTTCCCGGGCCAAGAGAGTTTCATATCAAGTTGTGACATTTCTTCAATTAATGACAAGAAACGTAATGACCGTTCAACAATTACTCTATCGCTTGAGGGAGATATTTCTGGGGAGATTTCTATATCTTGGAGAAAGTTGCGATCTTAACTTCAAAAAATGTTTCGCTACAAACTCGTAAACAAGCTGCAAAATTTCTTCGGGAATCTAAACCTTTGGCTTAAGGGAATTTTTCTTACTGGCTTCTTGAGCATTTTGCTGTTCGCTTGGATGGCGTTTAGCCAGCAGCCCGTTACGCTCAATCTCTTAATGACTGCCCCTGATGCCCAACCTTGGAAACAGGGTTTAATTGCCGACTTCGAGCGAGAAAATCCTAGCATTCGCATCAACTTGATTGAGGGGCCGAATGCGGTCAATTTAATCGAAGATCTTTATACTTCAGCATTTCTACTGGGTGATTCTCCCTACGATCTCGTCAATATGGATGTGATCTGGACATCTAAGTTTGCGGCGGCTGACTGGCTTCTAGATCTGAGCGATCGCATTTCCCCAGATGAATTAGAAGCATTTTCACCCAAGGATATGGAGGCAGGACGTTATGAACGCGGACTATACCGCATTCCGATCCGTTCCGATCTCAGAATGCTCTACTATCGCACTGACTTACTAGAAGCTGCGGGGCTGAAACCACCAGAGACATTTAGCGATTTGATCGAGATTTCCCAAACCTTGCAAAGGGATAAAAAAGTGAATTGGGGTTACCTCTGGCAAGGCCGCCAATACGAAGGTCTTGTTGCCATGTTTATGGATATCCTGCAAGGATTTGGAGGCTTTTGGGTTAACCCTACTACCCTCGAAGTTGGACTGGATCGACCTGAGGCATTAAATGCGATCGCCTTCCTCCAGAGCACTATCGATACAAAAGTCTCTCCCCCAGGAGTAACCACATACCAGGAAGATGAAACTCTACGCTTCTTTAAAAGTGGCCAAGCGGCTTTTTTAGGAAGCTGGCCCTATGTGTGGCCTCTTGCCAATGCCGAAGATTCCCCCATCAAAGGCAAAATTGGCATTAAACCGATGGTTCATGCTCCTGGCCTGAATGGAGGCGCATGTTTAGGCGGCTGGGGCTTAGGCATTGCGAAATCTTCTAAACATCCAGAGGAAGCTTGGAAAGCAATTCAGTACTTTACGAGTGAGTCAGTGCAACGCCAATTAATTTTACAGACAGGTTACGTGCCTAGTCGTAAGAAATTATTTACAAACTCTGAGGTTGTGGCGAAATATCCTCATTACCCCAAGCTATTAGAAGTATCTCAGAGTGCGGTTTTGCGTTCTCCCATTGCCCAGTACGCTCAGGTATCAGATATTTTACAACGCTATCTCAGTAAAGCCCTAACTACTCGGAATAATCCAGAAAAGTTAATGCAGGCTGCCGCTGACGAAACGCGCCGCATTCTGAAATCAGGATGAGCGAAGTTGAGCTTCCATATTTCCCTTTCTCTATCTGTTTACTTCATAATTCCTATGTTGAAGCTACAAACGATTCGAAGTCAGGAGCAACGGACAAGCTGGATCTTATTGCTACCTGCACTACTCTTATTATCAATGGTCTTTGCTTATCCAATTGGACGCGCATTCTGGCTGAGTTTCTTTACTAAAAACTTGGGAACCAAGTTGCAGCCTGTTTTCTCAGGTCTTGATAATTATGTGCGATTAGTAGGAGATAGTCGCTTCTGCCAGTCTTTTAATACAACATTAATCTTTACATCAATCTCTGTCATTCTAGAGCTACTTTTAGGATTGGGAATTGCCTTAGTTCTAAATCAGCAGTTTCGAGGGCGCGGCATCGTGCGTACAATCGCAATCTTACCCTGGGCTTTACCTACTGCGCTAATTGCTCTCGCCTGGACATGGATATTTAACGATCAATTTGGTGTTGCGAATGATATCTTGCTGCGCCTGGGTTTGATTAAAACTGGAATTAACTGGCTGGGAGATCCCATACTGGCAGCGATCGCGGTAATAGTGGCCGATGTATGGAAAACCACCCCCTTTATTAGTATCTTGTTGTTGGCGGGTTTGCAGTCGATTCCATCCGATCTATATGAAGCTTATGCTGTGGATGGTGCAACTCCTTGGCAAAGCTTTCGCCGCATTACTCTACCACTACTGCTGCCACAAATTCTGATCTCCCTGTTGTTCCGATTTGCCCAGGCTTTTGGGATTTTTGACTTGATTGCGGTTATGACAGGCGGTGGCCCTGGGGGAGCGACAGAAGTGGTGTCACTCTATATCTATTCCACGGTGATGCGCTACCTGGATTTTGGTTATGGAGCAGCTCTGGTTGTGATGACATTTCTCTTGTTAGTGGTGGCTGTAGCCATAGCTACTTTCCTATTCAACAAATCTCGCACCAAAATCTCAGGAGTAATTTAACCTATGACTGCAGTAACCCGCAATTCAAGGAGAGATCTCTCCCGAAAAATCATCTTGTCACTTGCAGTAATACTCCTGGCGATCTTCTGTCTCGCTCCAGTTCTATGGCAAGTACTGACCTCAGTTAAAGTAAATCAGGATATTGCGGCCGTTCCATCTATCTATTTCCCCACGCGATTCACGCTCAGTCACTACACGCAATTATTCACCCAGTATCCATTTTGGCGCTATATCTTCAATAGTGCTTTTGTGTCGATTATTTCTACATTCCTATCTTTAGCGATCGGAGCCCCCGCAGCCTATGCACTGGCACGTTTACGACCTTGGGGCGGCAAAGTTATTCTTGGCAGTATTCTAGTTATTACATTATTTCCTGCAATTCTCTTATTTTTGGGATTATTAGAAATAATCCAATTGCTGCGACTGGGTAATAACTATCTAGCATTGATTATTCCCTATACGGCGATTAACCTACCACTGACAATTTTGGTATTAAGAAGTTTCTTTCAGCAATTACCCAAGGACTTAGAAGACGCTGCCAGAGTTGATGGCTACAACACTTGGCAAATGCTTTTATATATCTTACTGCCGATGACATTACCTGCACTCGTGACTACAGGGATTCTCACATTCATTTTTGCCTGGAATGAGTTTATCTTTGCGCTTACATTCATGACCCGTGACGAATTAAAAACAATACCCGTTGCCGCCGCTCAGCTAGGAGGTGCCTCCGTATTTGAAATTCCCTACGGCGCGATCGCAGCCGCAACAGTTATAGGAACATTCCCCCTGGTGATGTTAGTTCTATTCTTTCAGCGGAAGATCGTTCAGGGTCTTACTGCTGGAGCCGTTAAAGGATAACCAGGGAGTCAGGCGCTCTCTCTACTTCACTATTCCTTACACTCTATACCCCAAGTAACATGTCTAAACTCGAACTCAAAAACTTAAATAAAACCTATACTCCCAAAGTTATTCCAGTCAAAGATATTAGCTTAACTGTAGATGACAGTGAGTTTCTGACTCTGCTTGGTCCCTCTGGTTGCGGCAAATCTACCGCATTGCGACTAATTGCTGGTCTGGAAGAACCTACTCGTGGCCAAATTAAGATTGGTGGGGAGGATGTTACCCATAAGCAACCAGGCGATCGCAATATTGCGATGGTATTTCAAAGCTATGCTCTCTATCCCCACATGACTGTCTATGAGAATCTTTGCTCAGGGTTAAAACTAAAGAAAATTCCATTAGCAGAAATCAAACAGCGAGTGGCATCAGTTACTGAAGTCCTAGGATTAGAAGACCTAATGAATCGCAAGCCCGGTCAGATCTCTGGCGGTCAACGGCAGCGGGTTGCAGTTGGCAGAGCTTTGGTACGGCATCCGAGCGTTTTCTTGTTAGATGAGCCGCTCAGCAATTTAGATGCGCTGCTTAGGGAGCGAGTTCGCGCTGACCTTAAGCAGCTATTTGCTACTCTGAGTGCGCCTGTTGTCTACGTCACCCATGACCAAACAGAGGCGATGACACTTTCTACTAAAGTGGCTGTACTGAATGATGGCTCCATTCAACAACTTGATACCCCTGCTAATATCTATAAACATCCAGCAAATCTCTTTGTCGCGGGATTTGTGGGCAGTCCCCAGATGAATTTACTCACTTTGCCCCGCAGTGAACGTCATGTCATCCTGGGTGATTTCTCCATCCCTTTGCCAGAAAGTCTTGTGACTTTGCCTTCTCACATAATCATGGGAATTCGACCAGAGCACGTTCGCGTTTCTAATCCAGACGATCCACAGGCAATGCAGGGACAAGTATTTTTAGTGGAAAATCTGGGAATGCACAATTTAGTTAGCATAAAAATTCAGAATCCGAACCTTGAGAAATCAATAATTTCTATCCGAGCACTGTTATCAGCAGATCGAAGTTGGCACAATGAAAAAATTTCTCTGACATTGCAACCACAGAATATGCACTGGTTTGATGTAGATACAGGAAATTCGCTACTTGCTTAATATTGCGATCGCCAATTTGGTTAGGAGGGGGTGGAGGGGTAGAACCCCTCCGTGGGGGCATTGCCCCACACCCCCAATTAAATTCTGTCCTAACGATCTAAGCGTTAGCTATAACTATAGAACTTAGGTACCGTGAAAGATAAAAACTGGATTTTAAAGGGTTTGGGGCAACGCCCTCAAACTCCCTTCCATTAAGTTTTCGTAGATTTGACTGCGTAAGTCCTAAACTAGAAGCGATCGCGTAAACTTGATGCATATCCACCTTTAGCAACACGTGTAATGAGTTACTTAGAAACAACAGCGCAGTTTTATAGTGCCGTGGCAGAGAGTCCAGAAGTTGGTCTGTGCTGCGTGCAAAGCAATCCCATGCATTTCCCAGGTCTCAAAATCCCCTTGTTGATGCAAGAGATGAACTATGGCTGCGGCACAACTGTACATCCCAATGAGTTAGCAGGTGAGCCATCGGTTTTATATGTGGGCGTGGGTGGTGGTTTGGAAGCCTTACAGTTTGCCTACTTTTCTCGCCGAGTAGAGGCAGTAATTGCCGTCGATCCTGTAGTGGCAATGCGAGATGCCGCGATGCGAAATTTACAAAGCGCCGCCGAGATAAATGACTGGTTCGATTCGTCATTTGTAAAGATACTGGCAGGTGATGCATTTGCGCTACCCGTAGAAGATGAATCTGTGGACGTAGTGGCGCAGAATTGCCTATTTAATATTTTTGAACCCGCCGATCTGACTCGCGCTCTAGAAGAAGCCTATCGCGTCTTAAAGCCAGGTGGAAGGCTGATTATGAGCGATCCGATCGCTACCCGTCCAATCCCCTTACATTTACAGCAAGATGAGCGACTAAGAGCTATGTGCCTATCAGGTGCGCTTACCTATGAGCATTACATTCAGCATCTAGTTGATGTTGGCTTTGGACAGATTGAGATTCGCGCTCGTCGCCCCTATCGCTTACTTGATGTGCAAACCTACAACCTTGATGCAGATTTACTTTTGGAAAGTCTGGATTCTGTCTCTTTTAAGGTGCCAATTGCCGATGATGGTGTTTGCGTGTTTACAGGTAAAACTGCAATCTACAGCGGCGCAGAGATTGTGTTCGACGATCGCGCTGGGCATATATTACACAAAGGTATCCCCGCAGCCGTATGTGACAAAACAGCAGCTAAACTAGGTCAAGTTTTCCCCAATGATGTATTAGTAACTGATTCCAGCTGGCATTATATTGGCGGTGGCTGTTGTTAGGGTACACTTATGGGTGCACTAGTGGCGCTGGGATGTTGGCATGAGACTACTCAGAGTCTAAATATCGCGGTGGCTAAAAGGTTTGGCATTTTCCCCAGCATAGGTGGCAACAATATGTCCATTACCAATTAACTGATACTTGTAGGTTACTAGTCCTTCCAATCCTACTGGCCCACGCGGTGGCATTTTTTGCGTACTAATTCCGACTTCTGCCCCAAAGCCATAGCGGAATCCATCGGCAAAACGGGTAGAACAATTGTGATATACCCCAGCAGCATCGACATCGCTCATAAATGTTTGAGCGGCGATCGCATCTTCAGTCACGATCGCTTCGGTATGCCGCGAACCGTAGGTATTGATATGTGCGATCGCATCTTCTAGGTCATCTACAACTCGTACCGATAGAACCAAATCGCAGTACTCCGTAGACCAATCTGCCTCTATTGCAGGCGTTAGTTGCGTCTCTGGCAAAAGAGCACGCGTGCGATCGCAGGCTCTAATTTCTACACCTTGAGATTGGAGTGCGGTTACCACTTGAGGGAG